>NZ_BAAAUD010000038.1:0-116229 GCF_039533765.1 Streptomyces enissocaesilis
CTGCCGCCCGAGGCCCCCCCGCACGCGCCCCCGGCGGCCGACGCCGGCGCTGCACGGCGCGGAGCCGTGGGTGCCGTCGGCCTGCCCCCCGGGCCCGGCGCGCCCCCGCCCGCCCAGTTCGCGGCGCCCCGGCACTGGGGGGCGCCGGAGGCACCGGCCGGGACCACCACCCGGCTGAGGCCCGTCCGTACCCGCCGCCCCGCCCGCGTCGTGGCCGCCGTGGCCTGCCTCGTACTCGGGCTCGGGCTCATCGGCGGTGCCGTCACCGGGAGTTGGCTCACCGGCGGCGCGGACGCCGAGGACGGCACCCCCTCCGGGTACGCCGAGGCGCGGGACCTCTGGCACAGCACGCCCGTCGACACGCTCTTCCCGCGCACCCTCGACGGCAACGGCGCGGGCCCCGGCGGCGCCGACCGCGTCTGGACGCGCGTCGCCGTCGCCCCCGACAGCGGCTGCGCGAAAGCCCTCGACCCGCTGCTGCTCAGGGCCATCCAGCCGGTCGGCTGCCTGCGCCTCCTGCGCGCCACCTACACCGACGCCACCACCAGCAGCGTCACCACCGTCGGCATGGTCTTCACCGAGGCCGACGCACCGGCCATGAAGGCCCTGCGCGCCCGCTTCACCCACGAGGGCCTCGCCGACCGCACCGACCTGATGCCCCGCACCTACCCGGCCGAGGGGACCGTCGCCGAGGGATTCGGCGACCGGCAGCGGGCGAGCTGGACGGTGAGCGTGCTCACCGACGTCCCCGCCGTCGTGTACGCCGTGTCCGGCTTCGCCGACGGCCGCACCGTGCCCGACCCGCAGCCCGCCCGCCGGGCCGTCGCGAGCGGCGCGACGACCGCCCCCGCCCAGGCGGGCCTGGGCCACGAGGCGAAGGGTGTCGCCGACCGCGTCGAACGCCGCCTCCGCAAGACCGCACGACCGGCCCCGGAGACCCCCCGATGACGCAACCGACCCGACCGACCCGACCGGCTCAGCAGAACCGCCTGCCCCGCACAGCCCGCCGCGCCGTCGCCGCCGCCCTCGCGGCCACCGCCCTCGCCCTGCTGCCCCCCGCCCCCGCCCGCGCCGACACCATCCGGGCCCAGCAGTGGGCGCTCGACGCGATGCACACCGACCGGGCCTGGCGTACGACCAAGGGCAAGGGCGTCACCGTCGCCGTACTGGACACCGGAGTGGACGGCAGCCACCCCGACCTCGAAGGCCGGGTGCTGGAGGGCAAGGACCTCATAGGGTTCGGCGCCCGCGAGGGCGACCGCGCCTGGGCCCGCCACGGCACCGCCATGGCCGGGATCATCGCCGGCCACGGAAACGGCCCCGGCCGCGCCGACGGCGTGGTCGGCATCGCACCCGAGGCCAAGATCCTCCCGGTCCGCGTGATCCTCGAAGGCGCCGACCCCGCCCGCAAGAGGTCCCGGTCCACCCGTGGCCACGCCCTCGCCGAGGGCATCCGCTGGGCGGCCGACCACGGCGCCGACGTCATCAACCTCTCCCTCGGCGACGACAGCAAGTCCGCCCACCCCGAAGCCGCCGAGGACGCCGCCGTCCAGTACGCCCTCGCCAAGGGCGCCGTCGTCGTCGCCTCCGCCGGCAACAGCGGCGAGGAGGGCGACCACATCTCGTACCCCGCCGCCTATCCCGGCGTGATCGCGGTGGCCGCCGTCGACAGCGCCGGCACGCACGCCTCCTTCTCCACCCGCCGCTGGTACGCGACCGTCAGCGCCCCCGGCGTCGACGTGATCATCGCCGACCCCGACCGCCGCTACTACGAGGGCTGGGGCACCAGCGCCGCCTCCGCCTTCGTCTCCGGCGCGGCCGCCCTCGTCCGCTCCGCGTACCCGCAGCTGACCCCCGCCCAGGTCAAGAAACTCCTCGCCGACACCGCCCGGGACGCGCCCGAGGGCGGCCGCGACGACGCCCGCGGCCACGGCTTCGTCGATCCGGCCGCCGCGCTCGAGGCCGCCGGCGAGCTGCGCCCCGCGGACCTCCGCCCGACCTCCGCCCCGTACGGCGAGAAGTTCTTCGGCTCGGGCCCCGACCCGGAGCCCGAGGACGACGGACCGGCCGGCCGGCTCGCCCCCGTCGCCGCCGGCGCAGGTGTGCTGCTGCTGGCCGCGGCGGTCGTCCTGTGGCGCACCGGCCGCGTCACGGGTGCCCACCGGCTCTCCTGAGGCGCCCGCCGGTCCTCCCGACGGCCGCTCCGACGGCCGCCCGCGCCACCGCCTCCACCACCGCGATCCCCGCCTCCTTGGTGGTGTGCCCCTCCGACAGCACGGCGACCAGCACACCCCGCCCGTCCACCTCCACCCGCCCGATGCTGTGCACGGCCCACAGCCCGGTGGCGTCCCGCGGCATCCACCCGTTCTTGAGCGCGGCGCCGGAACCGGCCGCGGACACCCCCCAGTCCTGCCCGGCGACGACCTGCCCCATCAAGGCCCCGATGTACGTACGGGACTCCTCGTCCAGCACACCGGGCCCGGCCCCGAACACCGCCCGCAGCAGCGCCACCTGATCCCTCGCGGTGGTCCGCGTGCGCCCCCACGCCCGGTCCGCCGCCGTCCGGGTGAGCCCGAGGCGCGCCTGCGCCGCGTCCAGCCCCGCCGCACCGCCGATCACCGTCCACAGCGCCGACGCGGCGTCATTGTCACTGCGCCGGATCATGGCCTCGGCGTACCGCCGCTCCTCCCGGCCCAGAGCCCGCCCCTCGTCCCGCGCCCGGAGCAGCAGCGCCGCGAGGATGCCCACCTTGACGACGCTCGCGGCGGGGAAGCGGCCCTCCCCGTACGCGGCGCACCACCCGCTCCCCGGTCCGGACACGGCGAAGGACACCTCCATGGCAGGAGCGGTGCCCGCGGGCCCCGTGGGAAAACCCCGCGAGCCGGCGGCTAGGCTCGGGGCGTGGCGCTCAAGAACATTCCGGACCCCGGTTTCTCCGAAGACGACGGCACCGCCGACCCGCGGCTGACCGCGGCGCTCGCCGCCTGGGCCGAGGACCCGGCGGCGGAGCCACGGGTGCTCGAAGCGCTGGCCGGCGCCCGCCTCCTGGTTCCCGTCGTCGCCGTACTCGGCGAGGTGGAGACGGACGAGAACGGCCTGCGCCGCGAGAAGACCAGCGACATGGCCGTGCCGACCCTCCAGGCCGGCGAGCGCCGCGCCCTGCCCGCCTTCACCTCCACCGAGGCCCTGGCCCGCTGGAACCCCGAGGCGCGCCCCGTCGCCGTACCCCTGGGCCAGGCGCTCCAGGCCCTCGCCCACGAGCGGGCCGACACGCTGGTCCTCGACCTGGCCGGTCCCGTCCCGTACCAGCTCACCGGATCCGCGCTGCTCGCCGCCGCCGAGGGCCGCAGCAGCGCGGCGCCGCTCGACGACCCGGCCGTCACCGAGGCGGTACGCGCCGCGGTGGCCGCGGAGCCCGCCGTACTGCGCGCGCACCTCGGCCCGGGCAGCGCGGACGGCACCCTGGCCCTGGTCATCGGCCCCGGCGCCGAACCGGCCGCGGCGGCCCGCCGCGTCGCCGGAGCGCTGGCCGCCGACGAGACGCTGAGGGCCCGCCTGGTGCGCGGCCTCGACCTGGCCCTGCTGCCGCCCGGCGCGACCCCGCCGGGCGAGCCCCTCTTCACGCGCTGAGGCCGTACGCGCCGAGGCCCCGGCCCCCACGAGCGGGGGACCGGGGCCTCGGCGTTCCTCTCCGCCGGTGTCCGGGGGTCAGCCGTAGACCGGGCCGGTGTACTTCTCGCCGGGCCCCTGGCCGACCTCGTCCGGCACGGACGACGCCTCGCGGAAGGCCAGCTGCAGGGACTTCAGCCCGTCCCGCAGCGGCGCCGCGTGGAAGGAGCTGATCTCGGTCGCGCTCGCGTCCAGCAGACCGGCCAGCGCGTGCACCAGCTTGCGGGCCTCGTCGAGGTCCTTGTGGGCGTCACCGTCCTCGGTGAGGCCGAGCTTCACGGCGGCGGCGCTCATCAGGTTGACCGCCACCGTCACGATCACCTCGACTGCCGGGACTTCCGCGATGTCGCGCGTCATGGCGTCGAAGTCGGGGGATTCACTGGGGGAGGTCGCGTCACTCATGACGCACACGATATGCCCCGGTCGGCAGCGCCCCGGCTCCGGTCCGACCGAGGTCGCCCGTTCCGCGGAGAGCTGCTAACCTTGTGTAATGACCGGCCGGACACTTGTGTGCCCGGCCCACAAGTGGAGGCTCCGATCTCCCACCCGACTGTCCTCGCGGACTGCGGGTCACCGGTCAGGCGGCCCCCATCGTTCCGTACGGACGATGGAGCCGCTCGATGCGCCCCGTGGTGGTAGATGCACGGTGGTGTTCCGGTATTTCCAGGAGCCCCACCTGTGTTCCCGTCCGGGGCATTTTTCATGGCTCCCTTCGGTTGGTCTCACGAAACAGACGTTGCGCGGCTGTCTGCCAGACAGTCGTGTGGTGCTACTGAGGAGGATCCATCAGCGCTGAGCCCCGCATTAACGACCGGATTCGCGTTCCCGAGGTGCGACTCGTCGGACCCAGCGGTGAGCAGGTCGGCATTGTGCCTCTTGCGAAGGCCCTGGAGCTTGCGCAGGAGTACGACCTCGACCTGGTCGAGGTCGCGGCGACCGCCCGTCCGCCCGTGTGCAAGCTCATGGACTACGGGAAGTTCAAGTACGAGTCGGCCATGAAGGCCCGTGAGGCGCGCAAGAACCAGGCGCACACGGTCATCAAGGAAATGAAGCTCCGGCCGAAGATCGACCCGCACGACTATGACACCAAGAAGGGTCATGTCGTCCGGTTCCTCAAGCAGGGCGACAAGGTCAAGATCACGATCATGTTCCGTGGTCGTGAGCAGTCCCGCCCCGAACTTGGTTTCCGACTGCTTCAGCGTCTGGCTTCGGACGTCGAGGACCTTGGCTTCATTGAGTCGAGCCCCAAGCAGGACGGCCGAAACATGATCATGGTTCTCGGCCCGCACAAGAAGAAGACCGAGGCCATGGCCGAGGCTCGCGAGGCCCAGGCGGCCCGCAAGGCCGAACGCCAGGGCAACGCCACCGACGAGGCCGAGCAGGCCGAGCCGGTGGACGAGGTCCAGCCCGAAACCCCTTCCGAAGCGTGATTCACGGGGCTGCCATCCAGGCGGCCCCGGCTTCCGCCCGGAAATCCACACCAACGATCTGACGCTCCCGCCGTCCGGCCCACACGCCGGGGGAGCGCCACTGACGAGGAGAGAACGGCGCCATGCCGAAGAACAAGACGCACAGCGGTGCCAGCAAGCGCTTCAAGCTCACCGGCTCCGGCAAGGTCATGCGCGAGAAGGCCGGCAAGCGCCACCTCCTGGAGCACAAGTCCTCCAAGAAGACCCGCTCGCTGACCGGCGCTGTCGTGGTGTCCCCGGCGGACGCCCCGAAGATCAAGAAGCTTCTCGGCAAGTGATGTCGCGGCTCCGGGCGACCGGAGCGCGACGTCAGGGCGACCGAGACCAATTCGTTTCCGGGCCGTGTGAGTTCACCCGCGGCCCCGCTACAAGGAGTTAACAAGTGGCACGCGTCAAGCGGGCAGTCAACGCCCACAAGAAGCGCCGGGCAATCCTCGAGGCGGCCAAGGGCTACCGCGGTCAGCGCTCGCGCCTGTACCGCAAGGCCAAGGAGCAGGTCACCCACTCCCTGGTCTACAACTACAACGACCGCAAGAAGCGCAAGGGCGACTTCCGTCAGCTGTGGATCCAGCGCATCAACGCCGCTGCCCGCCAGAACGGCATGACGTACAACCGCCTCATCCAGGGTCTGAAGGCCGCCAACATCGAGGTGGACCGCAAGATCCTGGCCGAGCTCGCGGTCAACGACGCCAACGCGTTCGCCGCGCTCGTCGAGGTCGCCCAGAAGGCGCTCCCGAGCGACGTCAACGCCCCGAAGACCGCCGCCTGATCTCAGGCAGCACCTCTTCGTCCCCGGACCCGCAGGCGTTCGCCGCCTGCGGGTCCGGCGCGTTGTACCCCACGTGCACGACCCCTTTCGTACGTGCAGACGCGTACGCAGAGACACGCAGAGAAGTGAGCCGCCGACCATGGGCACCCCCGAGCTGATCTCCCCGCGATCCCCGCGCGTCGCCGCCGCCAAGCGGCTGGCCAGGCGGAGCTTCCGCGGCAAGGAGCGCCGGTTCATCGCCGAGGGGCCGCAGGCCGTGCGCGAGGCCGTCGAGCACCGCGGCGACAGCGGCGAGGCGACCCTGGTCGAGCTCTTCGCCACCGTCGAGGCCGCCGGGCGGTACGTCGGCATCGTCGACGCGGCCCGCGCCGCCGGCGCCCGCGTGCACCTGGCCCCCGACGAGGTGCTCGCCGAGGTCTCGCAGACCGTCACCCCGCAGGGCATCGTCGGCGTCTGCCGCTTCCTGGACTCGCCCTTCGAGGAGATCCTCGCGGCGAAGCCCCGGCTGGTCGCCGTCCTGGCACACGTCCGCGACCCCGGGAACGCCGGTACGGTACTGCGCTGCGCGGACGCCGCCGGCGCCGACGCGGTCGTCCTCACCGACGCCTCCGTCGACCTCTACAACCCCAAGTCCGTGCGCGCCTCGGTCGGCTCGCTCTTCCACCTGCCGGTCGCCGTCGGCGTCCCCGTCGAGCAGGCCGTCAGCGGGCTGAAGAGCGCGGGCGTACGCATCCTGGCGGCCGACGGCGCCGGCGACGACGACCTCGACGACGAACTCGACGCGGGCACCATGGGCGGGCCCTCCGCCTGGGTCTTCGGCAACGAGGCGTGGGGCCTGCCGGAGGAGACCCGCGCGCTCGCGGACGCCGTGGTGCGCGTCCCCATCCACGGCAGGGCCGAGAGCCTCAACCTCGCCACGGCCGCCGCCGTGTGCCTCTACGCCTCCGCCCGTGCGCAGCGTGCTTCCGGAGGGTGCCGCAGCGTCACCTCCAGCTAGTAGGGTGACGGGTTCGGGGCCCTCCCCCAAGCTCTCGGCTCCTCCTCCGGACTCCCGGCTTCGCCCGGACGGGGAGGGCCCCCTGAGCGGGGAGGTACCCCCTCCGCCATTCGGAAGAGGTGGGATACGGGGATGGCTGTCCGCACGAGCGGTCCGTCGAAGGCGAGCGGTTCCTTGCCGAGTCCGTCCGCGGGAACGGGCGGTCACGGGATCGATCCCGACGACCTCCCCGACGGCCTCGCCGTCGCCGACGAGAGCGGCCGCGTCATCTGCTTCAACGCCGCCGCGTCGCGGATCACCGCCATCCCGAAGGACGCTGCGCTCGGCAGGCCCCTGGAGACCGCGCTGCCCCTCGAAGACCTCGAAGGCCGCCGCTGGTGGAGCCTGACCGATCCGTACGGCGGACTCGCCATCCGGGCCGGGCAGCCCGAGCGCAACCTGCTGCTGCCCGGTGGCCGCGAGGTCCTCGTCTCCGCCCGGTACGTACGCCACGAACCCACCGGACCCGTCCGGCGGGTCGTCGTCTGCCTGCGCGGTACGGAGGCCAGGCGCCGCACCGAGCGCAGCCACGCGGAGCTGATCGCCACCGTCGCCCACGAGCTGCGCTCCCCGCTGACCTCGGTCAAGGGGTTCACGGCGACGCTGCTCGCCAAATGGGAACGCTTCACCGACGACCAGAAGAAGCTGATGCTGGAGACCGTCGACGCCGACGCGAGCCGGATCACCCGGCTGATCGCCGAGCTGCTCGACATCTCCCGCATCGACTCCGGACGCCTTGAGGTCCGCAGGCAGCCCGTGGACGTCCCGACGGCGGTCGGCCGTCACGTCCAGGCGCACATCTCCAACGGCCAGCCGCCGGACCGCTTCCTCGTCCGTGTCCAGCAGCCGCTGCCCGATCTCTGGGCGGACCCGGACAAGATCGACCAGGTGCTGGGCAACCTGCTGGAAAATGCCGTGCGGCACGGGGCGGGAACGGTCACCATCGAGGTGGGGACAGCCCTGACGAAGACCGGAGACAATCCAGCGAAGGGAACAGCCGTGACCGTGAGCGACGAAGGCGCCGGCATTCCCGAGGAGTCGCTGGGCCGCGTCTTCACCCGTTTCTGGCGGGGCAGCAAGCGCGGTGGCACCGGTCTCGGTCTGTACATCGTCAAGGGCATCGTCGAGGCGCACGGCGGTTCGATCACCGTCGGCCGCGGCCCCGGCGGCGGCGCCGAGTTCCGATTTATCCTGCCCGTCGGCGCCCCGGCCTACCTGAAATAAGCAAGTTTGCGAAGGAATCGGGTAGGGCGGTGGCGGGCGACGGGCGGGCCTGAGCAGCCCACGGGCTTCTTCGCCCCTCACGGCCTTTAGACTCGACCTTCGGCACCTTTGCGTCCTCAGTCGTCGAGCGGGGGCCACGCCACCAGCCAATCGGAAGTACGGGAAGAGATGTCCGCACCCAATAAGTCGTACGACCCTGTTGAGGTCGAGGCGCTGAAACCGGAAGAGATCGAGCGCATGCGGGACGAGGCGCTCGCCGCCTTCGACGCCGCGGCGGATCTCGACGCGCTCGCCCACGCGAAGACCGCGCACACCGGCCCCGCCTCGCCGCTCTCGCTCGCCAACCGTGAGATCGGCGCGCTGCCGCCGGCCGCCAAGGCCGAGGCCGGCAAGCGCGTCGGCATGGCCCGCGGCGCCGTGAACAAGGCCCTCGCCGCCCGCCTCGCCATTCTGGAGACGGAGCGCGACGAGCGCGTGCTGGTCGAGGAGGCGGTGGACGTCACGCTGCCGTACGACCTCGTCCCGGCCGGCGCCCGGCACCCGCTGACCACGCTGATGGAGCGTGTCGCCGACGTCTTCGTGGCCATGGGCTACGAGGTCGCCGAGGGCCCCGAGGTCGAGGCGGAGTGGTTCAATTTCGACGCCCTCAACTTCGTGCCCGACCACCCGGCGCGCCAGATGCAGGACACCTTCTTCGTCCAGGGCGCAGACGCCGCGTCCCACAGCGGCTCCGCCGCGGGCAAGAGCGACGAGTCCGGTGTCGTGCTGCGCACGCACACCTCCCCGGTCCAGGCCCGCGCGCTGCTCGACCGTGAGCCGCCCGTGTACGTCGTCTGCCCCGGCCGCGTCTACCGCACCGACGAGCTCGACGCCACGCACACCCCGGTCTTCCACCAGATCGAGCTGCTCGCCGTCGACGAGGGCCTCACCATGGCCGACCTCAAGGGCACCCTCGACCACATGGTCCAGGCGCTCTTCGGCGAGGGCATGAAGACCCGGCTGCGCCCGAACTACTTCCCGTTCACCGAGCCGTCCGCCGAGATGGACATGGTCTGCTACGTCTGCCGCGGCGAGTCCGTCGGCGACCCGGACCGTCCCTGCCGCACCTGCGGCAGCGAGGGCTGGATCGAGCTGGGCGGCTGCGGCATGGTCAACCCGAAGGTGCTCACCGCCTGCGGCGTCGACCCCGCGAAGTACAGCGGCTTCGCCTTCGGGTTCGGCATCGAGCGGATGCTCATGTTCCGCCACAACGTTGAAGACATGCGAGACATGGTCGAGGGTGACGTCCGGTTCACTCGGCCCTTCGGGATGGAGATCTGATGCGGGTCCCGCTTTCCTGGCTGCGGGAGTACGTCGATCTCCCCGCCACCGAGACCGGCCGTGACGTACAGGCCAAGCTCGTGTCCGCGGGCCTGGAGGTCGAGAGGGTCGAGCGGCTCGGCGCCGGCCTCAAGGGCCCCCTGGTCGTCGGCAAGGTCCTCACCATCGAGGAACTGACCGAGTTCAAGAAGCCGATCCGCTTCTGCACCGTCGACGTCGGCACGGCCAACGGCACCGGCGAGCCGCAGGAGATCGTCTGCGGCGCCCGCAACTTCGCCGTCGGCGACAAGGTCGTCGTGGTCCTGCCCGGCGCCGTCCTGCCCGGCGACTTCGCGATCGCCGCCCGCAAGACGTACGGCAGGACCTCGCACGGCATGATCTGCTCCGGCGACGAGCTGGGCATGGGCGACGACGGCAGCAACGGAATCATCGTGCTGCCGCCCGAGTACGAGCCGGGCACCGACGCCATCGAGCTGCTCGAACTCGTCGACGAGGTCCTCGACATCGCCGTCACGCCCGACCGCGGCTACTGCCTGTCGATGCGCGGCGTCGCCCGCGAGGTCGCCACCGCGTACGGGCTGCCGCTGCGCGACCCGGCGCTGCTCGACGTGCCGGCCCCCAACTCCTACGGCTACCTCGTGAAGGTCGACGACCCGCGGGGCTGCGACCGCTTCACCGCCCGTACGGTCGTCGGCCTCCAGCCCGAGGCCCGCTCCCCGATCTGGCTGCGGCGCCGACTGCAGAAGGCCGGGATGCGCCCGATCTCGCTCGCGGTCGACGTCACCAACTACGTGATGCTGGAGCTCGGCCAGCCGCTGCACGCCTACGACCGGTCCCGCATCGACGGGCCGATCGGGGTGCGCCGCGCCGAGCAGGGCGAGAAGTTCACGACGCTCGACGGCACGAAGCGGGTCCTCGACGCCGAGGACCTGGTGATCACCGACAACCGCGGCCCCATCGGCCTCGCGGGTGTCATGGGCGGCGCCAACACCGAGATCGCCGACTCCGAGACCGACCCCGAGACCGGCGCCGTCACGGGCACCACCGAGGTCGTCATCGAGGCCGCGCACTTCGACGCGCTCTCCGTCGCCCGTACCGCGCGGCGGCACAAGCTGTCCTCCGAGGCGTCCCGGCGCTTCGAGCGGGGCACCGACCCCGAGGCCGCCTCCGCCGCCGCGCAGCGGACCGTCGACCTCCTCGTGCTGCTCGCGGGCGGCACCGCCGAGGCCGGCGTCACCGAGGTCGTCGCGCCCTCCGCGCCCCGCACGATCCCGATGCCCGCGAACCACCCCGACCGGGTGGCGGGCGTCGACTACGGCCGCGAGACCGTCGTACGCCGCCTCCAGGAGGTCGGCTGCGACGTGTACGGGCAGGACGAACTGGTCGTGACCGTGCCGTCCTGGCGCCCCGACCTGGCCTTCCCGAACGACCTGGCCGAAGAGGTCATCCGGCTGGAGGGTTACGAGAACCTCCCGTCGACCCTGCCGACGCCGCCCTCGGGCCGCGGGCTCACGGGCCGGCAGCGGCTGCACCGCCGCATCGGCCGGGCACTGGCCGGCGCGGGCTACGTCGAGGCGCTGAACTACCCGTTCATCGGCGGAGCCGTGCTGGACCAGCTGGGCCTGGACGCCGACGACGCCCGCCGCCGTACGGTCGAGCTGGTCAACCCGCTCTCCGACGAGGAGCCGGCGCTGCGCACCACGCTGCTGCCCGGCCTCCTCGGCGCGCTGCGCCGCAACGACGGCCGCGGCTCGCACGACCTGGCGCTCTTCGAGACCGGTCTCGTCTTCCGGCCGACCGGGGAGGAGCACAGGGCCGCGCGGTTGCCCGTCGACCGCCGGCCGACCGACGAGGAGATCTCCGGTCTCAACGCCACGCTGCCGCGTCAGCCGCACCGCGCCGCCGTCGTCCTCGCGGGCGCCCGCGAGCAGGCCGGCTGGTGGGGCAAGGGCCGCCCGGGCACCTGGGCGGACGCCGTCGAGGCCGCCCGTACGCTCGCCCGCGAGGCCGGCGCCGAGCTGACCGTGCGCGCCGACCAGCACGCGCCGTGGCACCCCGGCCGCTGCGCCGCGCTGTACGTCACGGTCAACGGCGAGGAGGTCCTCGCCGGGCACGCCGGTGAGCTGCACCCGCGCGTCATCAAGGCGCTCCACCTCCCGGAGCGCACCTGCGCGATGGAGATCGAGACCGACGTACTGGAGCGGGCCGGCGCCGGAGTCCTCCGGGCGCCCCGGATCTCCGCCTTCCCGGTGGCGACCCAGGACGTCGCACTGGTCGTCTCCGACGGTGTGCCCTCGGCGGACGTCGAGGCCGCGCTGCGCGAAGGCGCCGGTGAACTCCTCGAATCGCTGCGGTTGTTCGACGTGTTCACGGGTGAGCAGCTCGGCGCGGGCAGGAAGTCGCTCGCCTACGCGCTGCGTTTCCGCGCCGCCGACCGCACGCTGACCGTCGAGGAGGCCACGGCCGCCCGCGACGCCGCCGTCGCACTCGCCGGCGAGCGCACGGGCGCGGTGCTGCGCGGGGCGTAACACCCGGTGAAGCAGTGCTGAGGGGCGTATCCGAGGTCACGGGTACGCCCCTCACTCATTTGGGTGAGAAGTACGGGCAGGGTGCGCAAACCGGTACGGCCGGTCGGCACAATCATTCCGGCTGCGAGGGCCACGCGTCGTACGTCGTACAGGGCCAGGGCCTAGGGGGCCGTCGGGATGATCCGTACCAAGACCTGGCGGGGCGCGTGCGCGGGTGTGCTCTCCGTGCGGCGCGTCCTCGTCTTCGGACTTCCCGCCGTCTGGCTCGTCGCCGCGACTGCCTGGGAGCTGGCCTGCCCGTTCGGCTCGCACGGAGGGATGGCGCCCCGCTTCGTGACGTGCGCCGCCTTCCTGGCGCTGGTCGCCTACCTGCTGACGGGCATGAGGCTCGGCCCGGTCCGGGAGCTGCGCCGGGTCCGCGAGGTCGCGCGCGCCGCCCAGCAGGTGCTGCTGCGCCCGCTGCCGCCCCGGCTCGACGGGCTCGCCGTCGCCGCGGGCCAGCTCTCCGCGAGCCGTGGCGCGACGGTCGGCGGCGATCTGTACGAGGCGGTGGCCACCCCCCGGGGCGTGCGGGTCGTCATCGGTGACGTACGGGGCCACGGGCTGGCCGCGATCGGGGCGGTCGCCGCACTGCTCGGCAGCTTCCGGGAGGCGGCGCACGACGAGGCCGACCTCGCGGGCGTCATGCGCAAGCTGGAGCGGGCGCTGCAACGGCACCTGCGGGAGCGGTCGCGGTCCGAGCACCCGTCGGTGAGCAGCACCGACCCGGACAGTCCGCTGGCCGAGGAGTTCGTCACCGTGCTCCTGCTGGAGATCCACGAGGACGGCGAGGTACTGGCGCTCAACTGCGGCCACCCGTGGCCCTACCGGCTGCGCGAGTCCGCCGAACCGCTCGCGGGCGGAGACCCGCTGCCGCCGCTCGGCCCGTTCCCGCTGCCCGACGGCCTGTCCGCACACCGCTGTACGCGCCTGCTCCCCGGCGACGCGCTGGTCCTGCACACCGACGGCGCCGAGGACGCCCGCGACGGCGACGGGAGGTTCTTCTGCCTGCGGACGGCGCTCACCGAGGCCGCCGCTGCGGGCCCGCCGGTCCCGCCCGCCGCACTGGTGCGGCGCGTGCACACGGCGCTGCTGCGGCACACGGGCGGGCGGCTCACCGACGACGTGGCCCTGCTCGTCCTGCGCAACGACCGCAGGCAGTCGCCGGCGCCCCCCGGGGATCAGGAGCCCCGCCGCTCGCACGCGCGTTCCGCCCACCGCTGACCGGCCGACGCCCCGGATCCCGGAGTCCGCTCCGTCCGCCGTGCCGTGGAGTGTCGGGCAGACCGGCAGGACGGACGGAGCGGGGTCGGGCCGCCGCGCTGTAACGAGGGGGGAGCCGGCGGCCCGGTCGCCTCCTGGAGAGGCGTGTGAAGTCAAGCGGTCGCAGGGTGCGCGCGGGAGAGCACGTGGGGCACGAACGCGGGCATTCGGTTCACACCCCGTGTGAACGCGGCTCCACTACGCTGGACCATTGCCCCCGTACCGAGCCACCGGAGAGGCCATGCAGCCCAATACCCTGCTCGACGCCCTGCTCGACGAGGCGGGCATCTCCAACGCGGGGCTCGCCGCCCATGTGAACCAGGCGGGCAGCGCGAGAGGTCTGGCGCTGAGATACGAACACACCGCCGTGGCGCGGTGGTTGAAGGGCCAGCGCCCGCGCGGCCAGGTGCCCGACCTGATCTGTGAGGTCCTCGCGGCCCGGCTGCACCGGCCGATAACGCTGGACGACATCGGGTTCGGCTCGCCGGGCGAAACGGGCATGCCGCACGGTTCCCCGCTGACGGGCTTCGTGGAGCGCGCCACCGCGCTGTGGCGCTCCGACGAACAGCAGCGGCCCCACGTCCTCGGCGCGCCCGCCGTGACCGGGACACCGGCCGTGATGCCCGTGTGGGAGTGGGAGAACCCGCCGGAGGACGCGGACGTCTCGCGCGACGGGCAGACGCGCGTCAGCGTCGCCGACATACAGATGCTGCGCGCGGCCCGGGCGCACTACGAGCTGATGTACCGCAAGGCGGGCGGCATCGCGACGCGGGCGCGGGTCGTCGGCTTCCTCAACGCCGAGACCGCCCCCCTGCTGCGCGGCAGTTACTCCAACGCCATGGGGCGCCAGCTGCACCGGGCGACGGGCGGCCTGGTGGCGGTGGCCGGCATCTGCGCGTACGACTCGGACGCCCAGGGGCTCGCCCAGCGCTACTTCCACCAGGCCCTGCGGCTCGCCAAGGCCAGCGGGGACCGGGGGCTCGGCGCGTACATCATCGCGCTGCTCGTCAACCAGTCTCTGTTCATGGCCGAGTACCGGCAGGCGGTGGCCTTCGCGGAGGCGGCGCTGCGCACGGCGGGCACGCAGATCACCCCGGCGCTGGCCGCCGATCTGCACGCGATGCAGGCCAAGGCGTACGCCCATCTCGGCGACGGCAAGGGCGCCCTGTCCTGCATCCGGCGCGCGGAGAGCGAGGCCGAGTGCATCAGACCGGGCAGCGAACCGGACGAGACGGGGTACGTCCAGCCGGGCCTGGTGAACGTCCAGGTGGCCGAGGCCCTGCTCAGCCTGGGTGATCTGCCCGCCGCACGGGAGCACGCGACGGCGGCGGTCGGCTCCCCCGCGACACACGACCGGGGGCGGGTGCACCGGCTCGCCATGCTCACCCACATCGAGCTGCGCCAGGGCAGGGCGGACCGGGCCGTGGAGATCGCGACGGAGATGGCCGAACGGGCGCGGGGAATGGAGTCGCAGCGGCTGCGCGACCGGTTGCGGGCGGTGCGCGAGCACCTGGTGGGAAGCGGATGCGCGGGCGCCGACGAGGCGGCCGAACTGATCGACGGGGCTCTGCGCGTTCCGCTGTGACCGTGCTCCTGCTGCGATGTTGTCACCTACTTGTCGAAAGGTGGCACAACAGTGCAGTGGACGAACTTAAGCGAACAGAACGTCTACAAGAACCGCTGGTTCCGGGTCAACCTCGCGGATGTCGAACTCCCCGACGGCCGGCACCTCGACCACTTCGTCATACGGCTGCGCCCGGTGGCCGTGGCGACGGTGGTCAACGAGGCCAACGAGGTGCTGATGCTCTGGAGGCACCGCTTCATCACCGACAGCTGGGGCTGGGAGCTCGCGGCCGGAGTCGTCGAGGACGGCGAGGACATCGAGGCCGCCGCGGCGCGTGAGATGGAGGAGGAGACCGGCTGGCGGCCCGGGCCGCTGCGCCCCCTCCTCACCGTCGAGCCGTCCAACGGCCTCACCGACGCCCGGCACCACCTCTACTGGGCCGAGGAGGCGACGTACACCGGTCACCCCGAGGACGACTTCGAGTCCTCACGGCGCGAGTGGGTCCCGCTCAAACTGGTTCCCGGCATGGTGGCCCGCGGTGAGGTCCCGGCCGCCAACATGGCGGCCGGGCTGCTGATGCTCCACCACCTGCGCCTGGGCTAGCGCCCTGGCCGGTGCCCGGGCCGGAACCGCCGGCCCGGGCTCCATGACCGGCGGCTCTAACGGCCGACGGCCTGCCAGACGGTCACCGCGAGCGCTCCGGCCGCGGTGAGCGCCGAGACGGTGGGCAGCGGCCAGCGGTTGTGCTCCAGGGCCGTCACCCGCGCGGCCAGGTCGGCCAGGTCACTGCCGGCCTGGTCGCCCCGGTGGGCCAGCAGCGCCAGATGTCCGTCGATCCTGGTGAGCCCCACGTCGAGGCAGCGACGTAACTCGGCGTACTCCTCTGCGACCAGAGTCTGGTCGGGGTCGATACTCACGGTCCGCTCCTTCTTCCGACGGGGCCGTCCGACGACCCCGTGCATGTGACACAGAGCCAACTCGCCCTGTGCCCATGGCGGGAGCGTGTGTGCGGGGCATATGCGGGTACGCCCCGCACACTCCGTGCGAATCGCGGACCGCGGACCGCGACCCGCGGATCAGGAGGCTCAGGCGTACGGGTAGAAACCGGAGCCCGTCTTGCGCCCCAGCCTGCCCGCGTCCACCATGCGCTGGAGCAGCGGGGGAGCGGCGTACAGCGGCTCCTTGTACTCGGCGTACATCGAGTCGGCGACCGAGGCGACCGTGTCGAGGCCGATGAGGTCCGCGAGCTTGAGCGGGCCCATCGGGTGGGCGCAGCCCAGCTCCATGCCGTTGTCGATGTCCTCGCGGCTCGCGATGCCCGACTCGAACATCCGGATCGCAGAGAGCAGGTACGGGATGAGGAGCGCGTTGACCACGAAGCCCGAGCGGTCCTGGGCGCGGATCGGGTGCTTGCCCAGCACGTTCTGCACCACGGCCTCGGAGCGCTTGACCGTCTCTTCGGACGTGGTCAGCGCCGGAATCAGCTCGACGAGCTTCTGGACCGGGGCCGGGTTGAAGAAGTGGATGCCGATGACCTGGTCCGGCCGGGAGGTGGCGACGGCCAGCTTCACCAGCGGGATCGAGGAGGTGTTGGAGGCGAGGATCGCGTCGGGGCGGGTCACCACCTGGTCGAGGACCTGGAAGATCTCGGTCTTGATCGACTCGTTCTCGACGACGGCTTCGATCACGAGGTCGCGGTCGGCGAACTCGCCGAGGTCGGTCGTGAAGCTGAGACGGGCGAGCGTCTCGTCGCGCTCCTCCTCGGTGATCTTGCCGCGCTCGGCGGCCTTCGAGAGGGAGTTGTAGAGCCGGGTGCGGCCGATCTCCAGGGCCTCGCCCGTGGTCTCGGCGACCTTCACCTCGAGGCCGCTGCGGGCACACACCTCGGCGATGCCTGCGCCCATCTGGCCGCAGCCCACTACTCCGACGCGCTGCACATCCGCCATGGAGTCCGTCACATCGTGCCTTTCGCTGATCAACAGTTCGGCAGGCCCCCGGCCGTTGCCGGTGCCCGCCTCGGCCCCGACGTTACTCCCGACCCACGTGTACGTGACGGGCCGGGGCGGGCATGCTCTGCGGACACGACAGGACGTACGCACGTCACCACGGAACAGGGGTCGACATATGGGTCAGATCGGTCGAAGAGGGCTGCTGGCGGGAGCGGCCGGGGCGCTGTCCGCGCTGGCGGTCTCCGGGGGCGCCGCCGCGGCCGGCCGGCGGCGCCGTCGCGCCCCGGAACGCGAGGTGCGGGGGATGTGGCTGGCGAGTGTCGCCAACCGCGACTGGCCGTCCAAGGCGGGCCTGACCGCCGACCAGCAGAAGGCGGAGCTCCTGGCCCATCTGGACACGGCGGTGCGGCGCAGGCTGAACACGGTGGTGTTCCAGGTGCGGCCGACCGCCGACGCGCTGTGGCCCTCGCCGCACGAGCCGTGGTCCCAGTACCTCACCGGCGTACAGGGCAAGGACCCGGGCTGGGACCCGCTGGGGACCGCGGTGGAGGAGGCGCACCGGCGGGACCTCGAACTGCACGCCTGGTTCAACCCGTACCGGGTGGCGAACCACACGGACCCGTCCCGGCTGGTGGCGGCGCATCCGGCGCGCGTGCACCCGGAGTGGGTGCTGCCGTACGGCGGGAAGCTCTACTACAACCCGGGGCTGCCGGAGGTCAGGAGCTTCGTGCAGGACGCGATGATGGACGCGGTGGAGCGGTACGACGTCGACGCCGTGCACTGGGACGACTACTTCTACCCGTACCCGGTGGCGGGGCAGGAGTTCGCCGACGACGAGGCGTTCGCGCGCCACGGCGCCGGATTCCCGGACCGGGCCGCCTGGCGGCGCGACAACACCGACCGGCTGGTGCGGGAGATGTCCGACCGGATCAAGGCGGTCACGAAGAAGGACGGCAGGAAGGTCCGGTTCGGGATCAGCCCCTTCGGGGTGTGGCGCAACGCCGCCACCGACCCGCTGGGCTCGCCGACGCGGGCGGGCGTGCAGACGTACGACGATCTGCACGCCGACACCCGCAAGTGGGTGAAGGAGGGCTGGATCGACCACATCGTGCCCCAGCTCTACTGGAACATCGGCTTCGAGGCCGCCGACTACGCCAAGCTGCTGCCCTGGTGGGCGGAGACCGTGCGCGGCACGGGCGTCGATCTGTACGCCGGCGAGGCGCTCTACAAGGCGGGGGACCCGGCCCAGCCCGCCGCCTGGCAGGACCCGGCCGAACTCTCCCGCCACCTGACCCTCGCCAAGGACTTCGCCGAGGTGCGCGGCCACGTCTTCTTCTCGGCGAAGGAGGTCGCGGCCGACCGTATCGGGGCGATGGACCGGGTGGTGGCGGACCACTACCCGGCCCGGGTGCGGACGCCCCGCTGACGGCCTCGCCCGTACCGGGGTGTACCGGCTCGGCTTCTCAGGGGCTGGGCTGGGCTGGGCTGGGGTTGGGATGGGAACTGGGGCTGTTCGGGGCTGCTTCGCGCTATGCCGCCGGGTCCGTGTCCGTGTGTCGTACGACGGAGTCCGGGCCCGGCGACATCAGCGCCTCGTGCCCGTCGTCGAAGCGGACGCGGTACGGGGGTGTGCCTTCGGATCCCAGGACCTCGACGATCTCGGCGACCCGGTCCTCGTGCCCGACGGTCCTGCCGTGCATCAGCAGCCGGTCGCCCACGCTTGCTTGCATCGGGAGTGACCTCCTTGAGGCTGGTGTCGTGTACGGCCAGTCTACGGCCGGGGGCGGCGGTCGACCCGTTCTCGCGCTCTCGTCCGGGCCCGTCCGAGGCCCGCTTCAGGCCCGCGCGCGCTGGGTGACCGCGATGCAGACGAGCACGCCGGCGGCCGCGAGCGGGGCCGCGGGGGAGAGGTGCTCACCGAGCAGGACGACCGACCAGACCAGGGTCAGCAGGGGCTGGGCGAGCTGGAGCTGACTGGCCTTGGACACGCCGATCTCGGCCATGCCGCGGTACCAGACGACCAGGCCCAGGAACTGCGAGCCGACCGCGACCCAGAGGAGCCCCGCGACACTGTGCGCCGTGAGGTGCACCGGCTCGAAGGCGAGCGCCACGGCGGCCGTCGGCACGGTGAGCGGGAGGCAGAGGACCAGGGCCCAGCCGATGACCTGCCAGCCGGGCATCACGCGCGCGAGCCTGCCGCCCTCGGTGTAGCCCGCGGCGCAGACCAGCAGCGCGCCGAAGAGGTACAGGTCGCCGGTGGACAGGGCGCCGCCGCTCTGCTGCACCGTGAAGGCGATCACCACGGCGGCGCCGGCGAGGGCCGCGAGCCAGAACGCCCGGGAGGGGCGGGCCCCGGTGCGCAGCGCCGAGAGGGCGGCGGTGGTCAGCGGCAGGAGGCCGACCACCACGGCGGCGTGCGAGGTGGTGGAGGTCCGGAGGGCGAGCGTGGTGAGCATCGGGAAGCCGAGGACCACGCCACCGCCGACCACGGCGAGCCCCGCCCAGTGGGCGCGGGCCGGTACGGGTATCCGCAGGGCGAGCAGCACGGCGCCCGCGACGAGCGCCGCGAGGACGCTGCGTACGGCGACGAGCGACCAGGGGCCGAAGCCTTCGAGGCCCCAGGCGGTGGCCGGGAACGTGAGCGAGAAGGCGATGACACCGAGCGCGGCCAGGAGCGTTCCGCTGCGGACGGTGCAGGCCCCGGCCGCCGGGCCGGACCCCTGTGCCACGTTCGGGCCGCTGCCGCTGCCGCTGCTGACTGCTACTGCCGTATCGCGAGTAGCGCTATTATGTACTGTCATGCATGAGCGTAGCAGCGTCGCCGAACTGGCTGAATCCCTCAAAAGGGATCTCGACCGCTACTCTCCCGGTGGAAAGCTGCCGTCGAGCCGGGTACTGGTGGAGCGCTACCGGGTGAGCCCGGTGACGGTATCCCGGGCCCTCGCCCGGCTCGCCGCCGAGGGCCTGGTCGTCACCCGGCCCGGCGCGGGCGCCTTCCGGACGCGGCCCCGTACGGACACGGCGGCGCCGGGCGACACCTCCTGGCAGGAGGTCGCGCTCAGCGCGGACGGAGCCACCGAACTCGTGCCGCGCTCGGTCGACGCCTCCGGTGTCCTGGTCACCCTCGCCGCCCCGCCGCCCGGCGTCATCGAGTTCAACAGCGGCTACCTCCACGCCTCCCTCCAGCCCGAGCGGGCCATGGCGGCCGCCCTCGCGCGGGCCGGGCGGCGCCCCGGTGCCTGGGGGCGGCCGCCCACCGACGGCATCCCCGAACTGCGCGAATGGTTCGCCCGGGGGATCGGCGGCGCCATCACCGCCGCCGAGGTCCTCGTCGCGGCCGGCGGCCAGAGCGCGCTGACGACGGCCCTGCGCGCCCTGGCCCCGCCCGGCGCGCCGGTACTGGTCGAGTCGCCGACGTACCCCGGCATGCTGGCGATCGCCCGCGCGGCGGGACTGCGGCCGGTACCGGTACCGGTCGACTCGGACGGGGTGCGCCCCGAACTCCTCGCCGCGGCCTTCAGGGCCACCGGCGCCCGCGTCTTCGTCTGCCAGCCGCTCTTCCAGAACCCGACCGGCGCGGTGCTCTCGGCCGTGCGCCGGCCCGAGGTGCTGCGGATCGCCCGCGAGGCCGGGGCCTTCGTCGTCGAGGACGACTTCGTACGGCGCCTCGTGCACGACGACGCGGGGCCGCTGCCCCGGCCGCTCGCCACCGACGACCGCGACGGCGTCGTGGTGCACGTCGGCTCGCTCACCAAGGCGACCTCGCCCAGCTTCCGGGTGTGCGCGCTGGTGGCGCGCGGTCCGGTGCTGGAGCGACTGCGCGCCATCCAGGTCGTCGAGAGCTTCTTCGTGCCCCGGCCCCTCCAGGAGGCCGCCGTGGAACTCGTCGGCTCCCCGGCCTGGCCGCGCCATCTGCGTACCGTGGCGGCCGAGTTGAGGGGCCGCCGCGACACCATGGCCGCCGCCCTGCGGCTCGGCCTTCCCGAACTCGCCCTGCCGCACATCCCGGCGGGCGGCTACCACCTGTGGCTGCGCCTGCCCGACGGCGCGGACGAGAGCGCCGTGGTCTCGGCGGCGCTCCGGGCGGGCGTCGCCATCGCGCCCGGCCGCCCGTACTTCAGCGCGGAGCCGTCCGCGGGGCACGTCCGGCTGAGCTTCGCGGGGGTGGCGGGGCCGGCCGAGATCACCGAGGGCGTACGGCGGCTGCGGGGCGCGTGCGAGGGGCTGCTGGGCGGCGGGTAGGCCCGACGGGGACCTGCGGCGCCGCCGCGCCCGCTGCTACCGCTTCACCGCCCGCAGGACCACGAACTTCGGGTCGCTCGCGACCAGTTCGCTGCTGCCGAAGATCCGGCGCAGCGCCACGTGGTAGCCGAGGTGCCGGTTGCCGACGACCCACAGTTCGCCGCCGGGACGCAGCGCGTCGCGCGCACCGGCGAACATGCGCCGGGCCGTCGCGTCCGTCGTCGCCTGGTGGCTGTGGAACGGCGGATTGTTCAGTACGAGATCCACCGTCCCCTCGGGTGCGCCCGACAGGCCGTCGCCCACCAGGAACTCCGCCTTGCTGTCCGCCCCGGCGTTCGCCCGGAACGTGGCCTGTGCCGACGCCACCGCCTGGAACGACTCGTCGACGAACAGCACCTCGGCCTCCGGATTGGCCAGCGCGGCCGCCGTACCCACCACACCGTTGCCGCAGCCCAGGTCCACGACGCGCTCGGGGCCGCGGCGCTCGGGAAGGTGGCGCAGGAAGAACCTCGTGCCGATGTCGAGACGCTCGGCGCAGAAGATGCCCGCGTGGTTGGTGACGGTGAGACCGGACACCACCCCGACGTCGGAGGGCAGCGCGTAGCTGTACGGCCACGGGTCGTTGCCCCGGGCGAGGCCGGGGTCCGGCGTGCAGAGGATGAGGCGCGCCTTCCGCACCGCCAGCGACGTCCGCGTCGTACCGAGGATCCGCTCGAAGAGCCTGAGCGTCGAGGTGTGGATCTCCTTGACCATTCCCGTGCCGACGACGACGGTGCCCGCGTGGACGTGCGGGGCGAGCCGGTGCAGCTGGTCCTCCAGGAGCGCGAGGCTCTTGGGGACGCGGATCAGCAGTACGTCGATGCGCTCCGGCGGGGGCTCCTGGGTGGAGAGGAGCCGTACCGCCGACGCGTCGGCCCCGTTGCGCTCCAGGTTCACCCGCGTCGCCTGCTGGGTGAGGAACGAGTCGGTGATCTGCACGGGGCGGCAGCCGGAGAGGGCGGTGGTGAGGGCGCCCCAGCGGTCGCCCACCACGACGACGGTGCCGGACAGGTCCGGGGGAGGAGCGTCGCCGGTTCCCCCGAGATGCCGCAGCAGGTACTCGTCGGCCGCGTCCCAGGCGCGGAGCCTGTCGCGGGGGTCCTCGGGGAAGCGGACGAGGTCGTACTCGCCCAGTGACGTCGTCAGATGGTTCATTGTGCCCTCAGGCTAACGGAGCCCCGCTCCTCCCCCTTCCGTCCGGCCCCGGCTCACACCCGCTGGGCCGGGGGCCTGGCGATCACGTGGAAGACGGTGCCGAAGGGATCGGTGATCTCCGCCGTCCGGCCGTAGGGAGAGTCCGAGGGGGTGCCGGCCGCGCCTCCGGCCGCGACGGCGCGCTCCGCCACCGCGTCGGTGTCCGCGACCTCGAAGGTGGTCTGCCAGACGGAGGCGGCGGCGGCCGGGTCGCCGAAGATCCCACCGATCTCGTGGCCGTCGGGCCGGCGCAGGAAGGTGAAGTCGAAGCCGGGGAGATCCTGGTTGCCGTCCAGGGTGAAGTCGAAGAGGGCCGTGTAGAAGTCCCGCGCGGGGCCCGGCTCGGGCGTACTCAGGTCGTTGCGGACCAGGGAGCCCGGTTCGTTCACGATCCGGCAGCCGGGGTGCGTACCGCCCTGCCAGAGTCCGAACCGGGCGCCGACGGAGTCCGAAGCGAGGGCCGTCCGCCCCCGGTCTCCGACGTCCAGCGGGCCCTGCGTCAGGGTGCCGCCCGCGTCGACGACACGCTGGGCGGTGGCGTCGCAGTCCCGCGTGGCGAAGTACATGCGCCAGAAGCCGGGGGCGGGGTCGGGCACGGAGACGGGCCGGAACGCGGCGACCGCCAGGCCGCGCAGCAGACACGTGGTGGAGCCGCCGGGCGCCGCGGTGGCGGCGGTGGTGTCGAAGGTCCAGCCGAACAGCGCGCCGTAGAACTCCTGCGCGCGGTCGAGGTCGGGAACATCGAGGTCGATCCAGGTGGGGGTGGAATCCGGCTGGTTGCTGTCGACGGGACTCATCCGCTGCTCCTGTGCCGTTTGGGGGCTGGTGCGCCGAGGCTAGGCCGGATATAGGACAGAGTATGGCCTATTTCTTCCGGCTCTTCCGGCTCTCCCCGGTCGCGGGCACCGAGTGGTGAAGAGCCGCGCCAGGTGCGCCTTGACGGTAACCACGCCGATGCGCAGGCCGACGGCGATGATCGGGCGGCGGGTGACCACTCGGGCCGCGGAGCCGCGGAGTCCGAGTACGGAGGCGGACACCCGCCGGCCGCTTCCCCGGCTCGATGAAGGCCCCGCCCGGAGCCCGGTCCGGCCCCGCCCGGCCCGGGGCCGGAATCATCGCCATGCGGAGGAGGGAGAAGCATGACGAGCGCCCGCCGGCCGAACGGATCACAGTGCCGCCGAGGAAGAAGATGCCGCAAGCCGATGACTTCGGCCACGAGGCCGTTCGAAAGCTGGGGAACCCGGTGCCGACGCCGTCACCGGCGCCGAACGACGGTGACAAGCTGCCGGAGCTGCGGCCGGAGCCGTTCGGGCGGGACTGCCGGCTGCTGTCCGACGAGGCGGTCACGGTGACGTGTCGGGGCCACTGGGACGGCCGTCCCTTCGAGACGGTCCACGAGCCGGACGATCGGTACGACGTCGGGCGCGGGGCGCCGTTTCCCGGCGCGGGCGCAACCGGGCGCCCGCGCCGGCCCGTTTCGCCAAGTGCGACGCCCGGTCGCCGGCCTCGTCCTGGCAGCGCAGGGCTGAGACGCCGCTGCCGAATCTACTGCGCGCGCATCAACAGACGGCCCCGGCGATACCGCTCCCCCTCGTGGGGCTCGCGCAGCATCCGGCCGACTTCGACGAATCCGGCCTCACGGGCCAGCCCCGCGAGGTCGTCGATCGGCCATCGGTAGGCCGTCGCCACCCTGTGGTCGAAGGCCGCCACCGGCCCGCCCTCGGATTCGAAGAAGCCGAGCAGGAGAATGCCGCCCGGGGCCAGAACCCGGCGGAACTCGGCGAAGTACGACGGTATTTCCCGCGGCGGGACATGGATGACCGAATACCAGGACACGACGCCGCCCAGCTTGCCGTCGGCCAGGTCCAGGGCGTCCATCGAACCGACCTCGAACCGCAGGTCCGGGTGTGCCTCGCGGGCAAGGCCGATCATCACCGGCGACAGGTCGACGCCGAAGACGTCCAGCCCGAGGTCCCGCAGGTGCGCCGTCACATACCCGGGGCCGCATCCCAGTTCGGCGACGGGCCCGGCGTCAGCGGCCCGCGCGAGATCGGCGAACGCGGCGAGAACCGCGCGATCCAGCGGAAGACGGCCGAGCGCATCGCGGGCGAGATCGGCGTAGAGGTCGGCGACGGCGCCGTAGGCGTCCGCTGTCGCGCGGAGGTGCGAGGGGAGTGCGGTCACGGGGGACGACACTAGAGCTTGCGCGATCGGAGGGTCCAGCGAATGACCTGCCGGACGCCGGGACCGGCTCTTCGTGGAGGCCGGTCCCGGCAGGTTCGCGGTCCTGGAGCACCGGGCTCGTCGACCGCCTCTCCCGCGACACCGCTGAAGCGCCTGCGCGCGGACGGCTGACCCAGGGGCCGGCGGCCGTTCCGGGGGCGACGGCGTCACGTGCCCTCGTGGAGCTGTCGCACGACGAGGACAGTGCCGTCGTCCTGACCGCGGCGTACCTTCTCCAGCCGCGCGACGCACGGTGACGGATCTCTCCGGATGCCGCGTATACGGCCTGCCGGGGCCGGAGCGGTCCCGGACATCACCCCGTCGAAGGGGACACCGGACCTCCTGGCCCGGTGTCCGCGGCCCCATCCCGCCATCGTGGCGGACGTCGTCGTCCCCGGCACGCCTCAACCGAGCCGCTCGGTGCCACCCGACGGGGGGAGACGGAAAGTCTTTGCATAAAACTGCGTAACTGCGTATAGTCATGCCATCGACGAGGAGGGCTCGATGGCGGTACGTGCAGCAGTGGCAGGGGCGAGTGGATACGCGGGCGGGGAACTGCTCCGCCTGCTCCTCGCCCATCCCGGAGTGGAGATCGGCGCCCTGACCGGCCATTCCAACGCGGGACAGCGACTCGGTTCGCTCCAGCCGCACCTGCTGCCGTTGGCCGGCCGCGTGCTGGAGCACACCACCCCGGACGTGCTCGCCGGACACGACGTCGTCTTCCTGGCGCTCCCGCACGGCCAGTCCGCCGCCGTCGCAGAGCAGCTCGGTGACGACGTGCTCGTGGTCGACATGGGCGCCGACTTCCGGCTCCGGGACGCCGCCGACTGGGAGGCGTTCTACGGATCGCCGCACGCCGGGACCTGGCCGTACGGCCTCCCCGAGCTCCCCGGCGCCCGCGCCGCGCTCGCCGGCTCCAAGCGCGTCGCCGTCCCCGGCTGCTACCCGACCGCCGTCTCGCTCGCACTCTTCCCGGCGTACGCCGCCCAGCTCGCCGAGTCCGACGCCGTGGTCGTCGCCGCCACCGGCACCTCCGGCGCGGGCAAGGCGCTCAAGCCGCATCTGCTCGGCAGCGAGGTGATGGGCTCCATGACGCCGTACGGTGTCGGCGGCGGCCACCGCCACACCCCCGAGATGATCCAGAACCTCAGCGCCGCCGCCGGAGAGCGGGTCACCGTCTCCTTCACGCCGACGCTCGCGCCCATGTCCCGCGGCATCCTCGCCACGTGCAGCGCGAGGGCGAAGCCCGGGGCGAGCGCCGAGAGCGTACGGGCGGCGTACGAGAAGGCGTACGCCGACGAGCCGTTCGTGCACCTCCTCCCCGAGGGGCAGTGGCCCGCGACCGCCTCCGTGTACGGCTCCAACGCCGTCCAGATCCAGGTCGCGTACGACGGGGCCGCCGGCCGCGTCATCGCGATCAGCGCCATCGACAACCTCACCAAGGGCACCGCCGGCGGCGCGGTGCAGAGCATGAACATCGCCCTCGGCCTCCCCGAGGACACCGGTCTTTCCACGACAGGAGTGGCACCGTGAGCGTCACGGCAGCAAAGGGATTCACCGCGGCGGGCATCGCCGCGGGGATCAAGGGCAGCGGCAACCCCGATCTGGCCCTCGTGGTCAACAACGGGCCCCGCCTCGCCGCCGCGGGCGTCTTCACCTCCAACCGCGTGAAGGCCGCGCCGGTCCTGTGGTCCGAGCAGGTCGTCAAGGGCGGCAGGATCTCCGCCGTCGTCCTCAACTCCGGCGGTGCCAACGCCTGTACGGGCCCCAAGGGCTTCCAGGACGCCCACGCCACCGCCGAGAAGGCCGCCGAGGTCCTGAACAAGGGGGGCCTGGAGAGCCACAGCGCCGGTGAGGTCGCCGTCGCCTCCACCGGCCTCATCGGCATCACCCTCCCCATGGACAAGCTCCTGCCCGGCATCGAGAAGGCCGCCGCCGAGCTCTCCGCGCACGGCGGCGAGAAGGCCGCCATCGCCATCAAGACCACCGACACCGTCCACAAGACGGCCGTCGCGGGCGGCGAGGGCTGGACCGTCGGCGGCATGGCCAAGGGCGCGGGCATGCTCGCACCCGGCCTCGCCACCATGCTGGTCGTGCTCACCACCGACGCCGACGTCGAAGCGGACGTCCTCGACCGGGCGCTGCGCGACGCCACCCGCCGGACCTTCGACCGCGTCGACTCCGACGGCTGCATGTCGACGAACGACACGGTGCTGCTGCTGGCCTCCGGCGCGTCCGAAGCGACGCCGGAGTACGACGAGTTCGCCACCGCCGTACGCACCGTCTGCGACGATCTCGCCCGCCAGCTCGTCGGCGACGCGGAGGGGGCCAGCAAGGACATCCGGATCGAGGTCGTGAACGCCGCGTCCGAGGACGACGCCGTGGAGGTGGGCCGCTCGATCGCCCGCAACAACCTCCTCAAGTGCGCCCTCCACGGCGAGGACCCCAACTGGGGCCGCGTCCTGTCCGCCATCGGCACCACGCGCGCCGCCTTCGACCCCGACCGGCTCAACGTCGCCATCAACGACGTCTGGGTCTGCAGGAACGGCTCGGTCGGCGACGATCGCGACCTCGTCGACATGCGCTACCGCGAGGTCAGGATCACCGCGGACCTGGCGGCGGGCACCGAGTCGGCGGTCATCTGGACCAACGACCTCACCGCCGACTACGTCCACGAGAACAGCGCGTACAGCTCATGAGCACCCGCAAGCACACCGCCCTGCCCAAGGCCCAGATCCTCGTCGAGGCGCTGCCCTGGCTCACCCGCCACCACGGCCGGACCGTCGTCATCAAGTTCGGCGGCAACGCCATGATCGACGAGGACCTGAAGGCCGCCTTCGCCCAGGACGTCGTCTTCCTGCGGCACGCCGGCCTCAAGCCGGTCGTCGTGCACGGCGGCGGCCCGCAGATCAGCGCGCAGCTCGACCGGCACGGCCTGGTGAGCGAGTTCAAGGCCGGACTGCGGGTCACCACCCCCGAGGCCATGGACGTCGTACGCATGGTCCTGGCCGGCCAGGTGCAGCGCGAGCTCGTCGGGCTGCTCAACCAGCACGGCCCGCTCGCCGTCGGCATGACCGGCGAGGACGCCCACACCATCACCGCCACCCAGCACTTCCCGCAGATCGACGG
This sequence comes from Streptomyces enissocaesilis, assembly GCF_039533765.1. NCBI lineage: Bacteria > Bacillati > Actinomycetota > Actinomycetes > Kitasatosporales > Streptomycetaceae > Streptomyces > Streptomyces enissocaesilis. Next base: position 27,658 of record NZ_BAAAUD010000038.1, read on the forward strand.
CGAGTCCGTCGACATCGGGCGGGTCGGCGAGATCACCGCCATCGACACCGGCGCCATCCAGGCCCTGCTCGACGACGGCCGCATCCCGGTGGTCTCGTCCATCGCCCGCAGCGCCGACGACCACCACGTGTTCAACGTCAACGCCGACACCGCCGCGGCCGCGCTCGCCGCCGCGCTGGGCGCCGAGACGCTGATGGTCCTCACCGACGTCGAGGGCCTCTACGAGGACTGGCCGAACAGCGACGAAGTGATCAGCCGGCTCACCGCCAAGGAGCTGGAGAAGCTGCTGCCCGAGCTCTCCAGCGGCATGGTCCCCAAGATGCAGGGGTGCCTGCACGCCGTACGCAACGGGGTCAACACCGCCCGCGTGATCGACGGCCGCGTGCAGCACTCGATCCTGCTGGAGATCTTCACCGACGAGGGCATCGGCACGATGGTCGTGCCCGACGAGCACGAAGGGGGAGCCAAGTGACGGCGAACCAGGAGCTGACGCAGCGCTGGCAGGGCGTCATGGCGGACAACTACGGCACGCCCAAGCTGTCGCTCGTCCGCGGCCGGGGTGCGAAGGTCTGGGACGCCGACGGCAAGGAGTACACCGACTTCGTCGGAGGCATCGCCGTGAACGCCCTCGGCCACGCCCACCCCGCGATCGTCGAGGCCGTCTCCCGCCAGATCGCCTCCCTCGGCCACGTCTCGAACCTGTACGTCGCCGAGGCGCCCGTGGCCCTCGCCGAGCGGCTGATCCAGATCTCCGGCCGCCCCGGCCGCGTGTTCTTCTCCAATTCCGGTGCCGAGGCCAACGAAGCCGCATTCAAGATCGGGCGCCTCACCGGCCGTACGCACATGGTCGCCACCGAGGGCGGCTTCCACGGCCGCACCATGGGCGCCCTCGCGCTCACCGGCCAGTCCGGCAAGCGCACCCCCTTCCTGCCGCTCCCCGGCGACGTGACGCACGTACCGTTCGGAGACGTCGAGGCGCTGCGCGCCGCCGTCACCACCGACACCGCGCTGCTGATCATCGAGCCGATCCAGGGCGAGCTCGGTGTCGTCGTCCCGCCCGAGGGCTACCTGCGGGCCGCCCGCGAGATCACCCGCGCCACCGGCACCCTGCTCGTCCTCGACGAGGTCCAGACGGGCGTCGGGCGCACGGGCCGCTGGTTCGAGTACCAGGGCCACGACGCCGTCGAGCCCGACATCGTCACCCTCGCCAAGGGACTCGGCGGCGGACTCCCGATCGGCGCGACGCTCGCCTTCGGCGACGCGGCGGACCTCCTCAGGCCCGGCCAGCACGGCACGACCTTCGGCGGGAACCCCGTCGCGTGCGCCGCCGGACTCGCCGTACTCGACACCATCGCGGCCGACGGGCTCCTCGACCGCGTCAAGCGGACGGGGGAGAAGCTGCGCGGCGGAATCGAGTCGCTCGGACACCCCCTCGTCTCCCACGTCCGTGGCGCCGGCCTGCTCCTGGGTATCGTGCTCACCGAGCCGCTCGCTCCCCAGGTGCAGCAGGCGGCTCAGGACGCCGGACTCCTGGTGAACGCGCCCGCCCCCGATGTCGTACGGCTCATGCCGGCGTACCTCGTCGGAGACGACGAGGTGGAAACGTTCCTCCAGGCACTGCCCGGCGTTCTCGACACCGCACACGGGGACCGACGATCCGGAGAATGACACCGATGACCGAGGCGCAGGCGCAGGACAACGAGCACGGCGGCCAGGCCGTACCGCAGACCCGCACCGCCAGGCACCGCCGGATCGTGGACATCCTGAACCGGCAGCCGGTGCGGTCGCAGAGCCAGCTGGCGAAGCTCCTCGCCGACGACGGGCTGAGCGTCACCCAGGCGACGCTCTCCCGCGACCTGGACGAGCTGGGCGCGGTGAAGATCCGCAACACCGGCGGCGAGCTGATCTACGCCGTGCCGAGCGAGGGCGGCTTCCGCACCCCGCACGCGCCGCTCGGCGAGTCCGCCAAGGAGGAGCGCATGCGGCGCCTCTCCGGCGAGCTGCTGATCTCCGCCGAGGCCTCGGCCAACCTCGTCGTCCTGCGTACGCCGCCGGGCGCCGCCCAGTTCCTGGCCTCGGCCATCGACCAGGCCGAGCTGAACGCGATCCTCGGCACCATCGCGGGCGACGACACGCTGCTCCTGATCAGCCGCGACCCGGCGGGCGGCCAGGCGCTGGCCGACCACCTGCTGCGCCTGGCCCAGAACGACCGTTAGCCGGGCCGGGTGCCCGGTCCGCGCGGGCAGCGGCGGCGGCGCGGGCAGCCGTCCGGGCTCACGCCGCCGTACCCCTTCTTCCCGTTCTTCCCGCGTCATGTGCTCCGACCGACCGCCCGGGGCGGGTGTTCCACCTGGCGGGACGTGGAACGCGGAACGGCCTAGGACTTGGCCGCCAGCGGCCTGCTGTGTTCACGGACCTGGTCCGGGGTGAGGTACACCGAGGTGTTCTCGAAGTCCTGGAGGGTGCCCGCCCGCCGGGACTGGAAGTCCGTACGGACGAAGTCGTCGCCCGCCACGGCGTTGAGCGTCCAGTTGGTCATGACCCGGGTCCGGGCGGTCATGGTGGGCAGGGCCAGCAGGTGGTAGCCGCGGGCCACCGCCTGGGCGGGGAGACCGTGCAGCTCCACGCCCAGGGGCTTGGAGACCGCGTCCCGGCCGCCGAGGTCCACGACCAGGCCGAGGTCCTGGTGGATGTACGGCTTCAGCGGCATGCCGCGCAGCCGGGCGACGATGTTCGCGGCCAGGGCCTTGCCCTGGCGCTGGGCGTGCTGGGCGGTCGGCGGGCACATCGCGTCACCGCCCTTCGCGAGGTCGGGGACCGCCGCCGCGTCGCCCGCCGCGAACAGGCCGTCGAAGCCGGGGACGGTCAGCTGGGGCGTGGCGACGAGACGGCCGCGTACCGTCTCCGCTCCCAGCGTGGCCACCAGGGGGCTCGCGGCGACTCCGGCGGTCCAGATCAGGGTGTGCGACGGCAGCGTACGGCCGTCGGTGAGCTTGACGCAGGTCGCGTCGACGGAGGCGACCGAGGTGCCGAGGGAGAACTCGATGCCCCGGTAGCGCAGCATCGCCATGGCCTTCTCGCCCAGCTTCTCGCCGAGCTCCGGCAGCAGCCGCGGGGCCACGTCCACCAGGTGCCACTTGATCTGCGCGCGGTCCAGGCGCGGGTAGCGCTTGACGGCGGCGGAGGTGAGACGCTGCAGGCAGGCGGCGGTCTCGGTGCCGGCGTAGCCCCCGCCGACCACCACGAACTGCAGCCGCGCCGCGCGGTCGGCCTCGTCGGAGGTGGCGGCGGCGATGTCGAGCTGGGCGATGACGTGGTCGCGCAGCCACGCCGCCTCGGCGAGGGACTTCATGCCGCGCGCGTGCTCTTTCAGGCCCGGGATGTCGAAGGTCCGGGTGGTGGATCCGGCGGCGAGGACGAGCTGGTCGTACGGTTCGGCGATCACCTCGCCCGTGACCTTCCTGATCACGCACACCTTGGCCCTGGCGTCGATGCCGATGGCGCCGCCGGGGCAGATGCGGGTGCGGCGCAGCCGGCGGCGCAGCGACACGGCGACGGACTGCGGGGTGAGGACCCCGGCCGCCACGTGTGGCAGCAGCGGCAGGTAGAGCTGGTAGTCCGACGGTGACACGAGCACCAGTTCGGCCTCGCCGGGAGACAGTTTCCGTTCCAGCCGCTGCAGGCACTCGACCCCGGCGAAACCCGCGCCGACCACGAGGATCTTCGGTCGCGTCATAGGTGTCCACTGCTCCTTACGGCTGCCGACGGCTGTTCCTTCCTCCACCTTCGGCGTTCGAAGCGGCGGCCGCCCGCCGACGAGGTGCATTCGGGGGGCGGAACTCCGGCACGCGCCCGGACCGGGATCCGGGTCACCGGCGCCGGGCGGCGCGGGCCCCGGGCCCCTCCACCTGCCGGCCCCGGCGTCCGGCAGATCCTCCCGCGGCGTGCCGTGCGCCACCGGGGCGTGTCGCTCGGCGGGGCCGTGCCACCGCACGCCCCGGCTTTGACGAAACATACGGTGGAGTGCATACTTATGCTCACCACCGCATGCATCATAAGGAGAAACCGTGACCGAGCGCGTCGCACTCGCCCACTCGGGCGGTCCGGACACCTCCGTCGCCATCGGCCGGATCGCCGAGGAGACGGGCGCCGAGGTCATCGCCGTCGCTGTGGACGTCGGCCGGGGCGGCGAGGACCTGGACGTCGTCCGCGAGCGCGCGCTCGCCTGCGGTGCGGTGGAAGCCGAAGCCGCGGACGCCGAGGACGAGTTCGCCGAGGAGTCACCGGCGACATCCGGATGACCCCGCACGGCGGCCGCGCCGTCGTCACCGGCCGGAAGGCCGACGAGTCGCTGTACGACTTCGACCTGGCGGCGTACGACTCGGGCGACACGTTCGACCGGTCCGAGGCGCAGGGCTTCATCGAGATCTTCGGCCTGTCGTCGAAGGTCGCCGCGCGGCGTGACCTGGCGCAACCACCACTCGTTCGACAGCCGTCTCCCCGGCCCTCCGCGGCGGGGAGACGGGCGCACATCCCCACCTTCTGAGGAGCAGTAGCTGTGAGCAGCAACAACGGTGACGTCAGGCTCTGGGGCGGCCGCTTCGCCGACGGGCCCGCCGAGGCCCTCGCCAAGCTGTCCGCGTCCGTCCACTTCGACTGGCGTCTGGCGCCGTACGACATCGCCGGCTCCCGCGCCCACGCGCGCGTGCTCCACAAGGCGGGGCTGCTCACCGAGGACGAGCTGGACCGCATGCTGGCCGGTCTCGACCAGCTGGAGGCCGACGTCGCGGACGGCTCCTTCACCGGCACCATCGCCGACGAGGACGTCCACACCGCCCTGGAACGGGGCCTCCTGGAGCGCCTGGGCGCCGACCTCGGCGGCAAGCTGCGCGCCGGCCGGTCCCGCAACGACCAGGTCGCCACGCTCTTCCGGATGTACCTGCGCGACCACGCCCGCGTCATCGGCGGCCTGGTCGCCGAGCTCCAGGACGCGCTCGTCGGCCTCGCCGAGGCGCACCCGGACGTCGCCATGCCGGGCCGTACGCACCTCCAGCACGCCCAGCCCGTCCTCTTCGCCCACCACGTCCTGGCCCACGTCCAGTCCCTGTCCCGGGACGCCGAGCGGCTGCGCCAGTGGGACGAGCGGACGGCCGTGTCGCCGTACGGATCGGGGGCCCTGGCCGGTTCGTCCCTCGGCCTGGACCCCGAGGCGGTCGCCGCCGACCTCGGCTTCGAGCACGGCTCCTCGGCCAACTCCATCGACGGCACGGCGTCGCGCGACTTCGTCGCCGAGTTCGCCTTCATCACCGCGATGATCGGCGTCAACCTCTCCCGGATCGCGGAAGAGATCATCATCTGGAACACGAAGGAGTTCTCCTTCGTCACCCTCCACGACGCCTTCTCCACCGGCTCGTCGATCATGCCGCAGAAGAAGAACCCGGACATCGCCGAGCTCGCGCGCGGCAAGTCCGGCCGCCTCATCGGCAACCTCACCGGCCTGATGGCGACCCTGAAGGCCCTCCCGCTCGCGTACAACCGCGACCTCCAGGAGGACAAGGAGCCGGTCTTCGACTCCTGCGACACCCTCGAGGTCCTGCTGCCCGCCTTCACCGGCATGATGGCCACGCTCACCGTCAACCGCGCGCGCATGGAGGAACTGGCTCCGGCCGGCTTCTCGCTCGCCACCGACATCGCCGAGTGGCTGGTCAGGCAGGGCGTACCGTTCCGGGTCGCGCACGAGGTCGCCGGCGAGTGCGTCAAGGAGTGCGAGCAGCACGGCATCGAGCTCGACGAGCTCACCGACGAGCAGTTCGCCGGGATCTCCCCGCACCTGACCCCCGAGGTGCGTACGGTCCTGAACGTCGCCGGCGCCCTCGCCTCCCGCAACGGCCGCGGCGGCACCGCCCCCTCCGCGGTCGCGGTCCAGCTCGCCGAGGTGAAGGCCGACCTGGCCGCCCAGCACGCCTGGGCCACCGCCAAGAGCTGAGCCGCTCCGGAACGCCACCCGCACGCCCCGCACGAGCGGCGCCCACGAACCGCTGGGCGCCGCTCGCGCGGGGCGTGTCCGTCACCCCCTTGCGAGACACTGATGTCTCATTCGGGGTTATGGTCGTCCCATGACTGTCGATCGCGAGCAGGTGCTCCGCACCGCGGCCGCCCTCCTCTCCCGCAAGGCGACCGCGACCATGGACGAGGTCGCCAAAGCGGCCGGCATCGGCCGGGCCACTCTGCACCGCCACTTCGCCGGGCGGGACGCCCTGGTCAAGGCGCTCGAAGTGCTCGGCATCCGGGAGTTCGAGGCGGCGCTCGACGCCGCCCGGCTCGACGAGGGATCCGCCGAGGAAGGGCTGCGCCGCCTCGTCGCGGAGATCGAGCCCGCCGCCGGTCTGCTCTCCTTCCTCGTCACCGAGAACCAGCTCTTCGAGGGCGCCCACGTCAACGAGGGATGGGGCCGTCTGGACGCGCGGGTCTCCGCGCATTTCCGGCGCGGACAGCAGCAGGGCGAGTTCCGGATCGACCTCACCCCGGCCTGGCTGACCGAAGCCCTGTACGGGCTCATCGGCACCGGCGCGTGGGCCGTCCAGGACGGCCGGGTGGCGGCGAAGGACTTCCAGTACATGATCGTCGAGTTGCTGCTCGGCGGAGCACGTCGGAACGTGGAGCAATGACGAGTAGCGGCCGGCACCAGGTGGCGCGGAGCGCCGTCCACCATCCCGGCCGCTGGCTGGCGCTCGGCGTCCTCGTGCTCGCCGTACTGCTGGTCGCCGTCGACGCGACCGTGCTCGGCCTCGCGACGCCCTTCCTGAGCGAGGACCTCCAGCCCTCCGGCACCCAGCTGCTGTGGATCGGCGACGTCTACTCGTTCGTCATCGCCGGTCTGCTCGTCTCCATGGGCAGCCTCGGCGACCGGATCGGCCGCAAGAAGCTGCTGCTGACCGGCGCGGTCGCGTTCGGCGCGGTCTCCGTGCTCAACGCGTACGCCACCAGCCCCGAGATGATGATCCTGGCCCGCGCGCTGCTCGGCGTGGCCGGTGCGACGCTGATGCCGTCCACGCTCGCGCTGATCCGCAACATCTTCCACGACCCCGAGGAACGCAGCTTCGCCATCGGCGTCTGGGGCGCCGCGGCCTCGGCCGGCGCCGCCGTCGGCCCGGTCGTCGGCGGCTTCCTCCTGGAGAACTTCTGGTGGGGCTCGGTCTTCCTCATCAACGTGCCCGTGATGCTGGTCCTGGTCCTCGTCGGCATCAAACTGCTGCCCGAGTCGAAGGACCCGGCGCCCGGCCCGTGGGACCTGCTCAGCGTCGTCCTCTCGCTCGTCGGCATGGTCTGCGTCGTGTACGCCGTCAAGGAGGCGGCGGCACACGGCTTCCGCTGGGACATCGGGCTCACGGTGGTGGCCGGTGCGGCCGCGCTCTTCTGGTTCGTACGGCGCCAGCTCACGCTTCCCTCGCCGCTGCTGGACATGCGGCTGTTCCACCACCGCGGCTTCTCCGGCGCGGTCCTCGCCGATCTGCTGACCATTCTCGGCCTGTCCGGCCTGGTCTTCTTCCTCTCGCAGTTCCTGCAACTCGTCCAGGAACGCACGCCCCTGGAGGCGGGGCTCATCGAACTGCCCGCCGCGGCGGGCGCGGTGGCGGCCGGTCTGACGGCCGGCTACGTGGCGCGTAGGGCCTCGGTCCGCATCGCGGTGACCGGCGGTCTGACGGCGCTCGGGCTCGGCCTTTTGACCTGCACCATCGCCACGGCGGACACCGGTGTGCCCCTGCTGGTCGCGGCCATGGTCGTCGGCGGCATCGGGGCGGGCCTGGCCTTCACCGTGACGGCGGACGTCATCCTGTCCAGCGTCCCCAAGGAACAGGCCGGAGCCGCCTCGGCCGTCTCCGAGACGGCGTACGAACTGGGCGCGGCGCTCGGCATCGCCCTCCTCGGCTCGATCGTGACCGGGATCTACCGCGGCTTCACCTCGCCGGCGGACACCCCCGCCGAGGTGGCGGACGCGGCGCACGACTCGCTCGGCGGAGCCGTGGAGTCGGCGGCGGCCCTGCCCCCCGAACAGGCCGCCGCGCTGATCTCCGCGGCGCAGGAGGCGTTCACCGACGGCTTCCAGGCGGCGGCGTGGGTGGGCTCCGCGGTGCTGTTCGCGACAGCGGCCGCGGCGTGGTTCATGCTGCGGGGCCAGAAGCTGGCCGAAGGCATCGTCGAGGACCTGCACTGAGGGGCGGCGTACGACGAAGGGGCCGTGCCACCCGTCGGTGGCACGGCCCCTCACCCGTACGCCCGAGCAGCCTCAGGCGGCCTTGGCCTTCGTCGCGTACATGTCCACGTACTCCTGGCCGGACAGCCGCATGACCTCGGCCATCACCGAGTCCGTGACCGCGCGCAGCACATAGCGGTCGCGGTCCATGCCCTCGTAGCGCGAGAACTCCATCGGCTCGCCGAAGCGCACCGTCACCTTGCCGGGGCGCGGCAGGCCCGCGCCGCCCGGCTGGAGCTTGTCCGTGCCGATCATCGCGAACGGCACGACCGGCGCGCCGGTCATCAGCGTGAGGCGGGCGATGCCCGTACGGCCGCGGTAGAGGCGGCCGTCGGGGGAGCGGGTGCCCTCCGGGTAGATCGAGAAGATCTTGCCCTCTTCGAGGACCCGGCGGCCCGTCATCAGCGCCGCGACACCGCCGCGGCCGCCGTCCCGGTCCACCGGGATCATGCCGCAGCTGGTGAAGAACCAGGCCATCAGCCGGCCCTTGAGCCCCTTGCCCGTGACGTACTCGTCCTTGCCGATGTAGTAGACCTGCCGGTCGCAGCAGATCGGCATGATCATCGAGTCGATGAACGTGAGGTGGTTGCCCGCCAGGATGACCGGTCCGGTCCCGGGAATGTTCTGAGCGCCCTCCACCTGCGGGCGGAACATCAGGCGCAGGATCGGTCCGAGCACTGCCTTGATGAGCGCGAGACGGGACAACGGTTCCTCCGGTGTCGTGGCCGGGCGGGCCTGCCTGGCCTGGCCTGATTCTTTTCTGAACGAAATCTGTGCAGGTGAGGACGATACTCGCGGGCACCGTCCGATCGCACATCGGGTTCATCACTTCGATACGGAGTGTTGATGTGTGTTTCCACCGCGTTCCGTCCAGAGCCTCGTCCGCGTAAGACGTGGACGCCTACGATCGGGCCTTCGCTTTCGGCGGGTACGGGACACCACAGGAGGAGCGTTCATGACACAGGGCGGACAGACGAACCCCGGGCGGCGCACGGTTCTCGGCGCGGCCGGACTCGGCGCGGCCGTGCTCGGCGCGGGCGGCCTCGCCCTCGGGCTGCCGGGTACGGCGAGAGCCGACGGCGGCAGGGGCCACGGCGGGTACCGCGACCTTCCCGTACCGACCGTCGTCGCGCACCGCGGAGCCAGCGGCTACCGCCCCGAGCACACCATCGGCTCCTACCAGCTGGCCCTGGACATGGGCGCGCACGTCATCGAGCAGGACCTCGTCCCCACCAAGGACGGGCACCTCGTCTGCCGGCACGAGAACGACATCACGGGGACCACGGACGTCGCGGCCCACCCCGAGTTCGCCGACCGCAAGGTGACCAAGTCCGTCGACGGCGTCTCCCTGACCGGCTGGTTCACCGAGGACTTCACGCTCGCCGAGCTCAAGACGCTGCGTGCCGAGGAGCGGATCCCCGGCACCCGGCGGCAGAACACGCTGTACGACGGCCGCTGGACCATTCCCACCCTCGAAGAGGTGCTGCGCTGGGCCGAGCGGGAGGGGCGGGCCCGCGGCCGGCGGATCTGGCTCCACATCGAGACCAAGCACCCCACCTACTTCCGCGGCCTCGGCCTCGGCCTCGAAGAGCCGCTCGCGGGGCTGCTGCGCAAGTACGGCCGCCACAAGAAGGACGCGCCGAACTTCCTCCAGTCCTTCGAGCCCAGCAGCATGCGGCGCATGGCGGAGCTCGTCGCCGCTCCGCGCGTCGTCCTGCTGGACGCCGCGTCCACCCGGCCCTGGGACTTCGTCCAGGCGGGCGACCCGCGTACCGTCGCAGACCTGATCGGGCCCGAGGGGCTGGAGTGGATCGCCGGCTTCGCCCAGGGGATCGGCCCGACCCTGAACCTGATCATCCCCAGGGACGCGGCGGGCCGGCTGGGCAAGCCGACGACGCTGGTACGGGACGCGCACGCGCGGGGCCTGATCCTCCACCCGTACACGCTGCGCAACGAGAACACCTTCCTGCCCGCGGACTTCAGGCGCGGCACCGACCCGACGGCGTACGGAGACGCCTTCGGGGCCCTCAAGGCGTACTTCGAGCAGGGCATCGACGGGATCTTCTCCGACAACCCGGACACGGCGCTGCTGGCGGCCGCCGACTTCACGCGCCGCTGACACGCGGTGGGGCGGCGGATGCCCACGGACGGGTGACGGTCCCGCCGTGCGGCAACCGCCGGCCGTCGGCACCACGTCCCGCCTGGCATGACCCCCACCGTGCCCGCTGCCCCACCCGCCCCGTCCCATCTCTTCAGCACGCTGCGTCCCCTGCTGGTCGCCGAGGCCGGCGCGGAGGCGGCCGGCGGGGGAGTAGATCCCGGCGACCTCGAACAGACCGTATGGCTACGGCTGCTCGAACTCCTGGACGGAGCGGGCCCGCCGCCCGACCCGGCGGACTGGCTGCTGCGCGCCGTACGGGCCGAGGCACGCCTGGCCCGCCGCGCGACGCGGCGCGAACTGCCGCACCCCGCCCCGCCCGCCGCGACCACGGACGCCGCCTGCCCGGAACGCGCCGCGCTGACCGCGGAGCGGCACCGCGTGCTGCGCGAGGCCGTCGGCAGACTGCCCGGCAGGTGTCCACGGCTGCTGGACGCGATGCTGTCTCCGGCCGATCCCACCTACCAGGAAATCGCAGGGGAGTTGGGAATGTCACAAGGGAGTTTGGGGCCGATGCGTTCCCGTTGCCTGGGATGCCTGCGCAGAATGCTGGCGGCGGAGGTTGCGGCTCCCGGGCGAGGGGGAAGGGAGCGGTAAGCGACCGGCGTATCAGGCGAGCGGGAGGCATGCACACATGGGCATGAGCGTGACCATCTCAGCGGCAGCGGCGCAGGATGCCGAGCAGATCCTCAAGTTGCAGTACCTGTGCTACCAGAGCGAGGCGGAGCTCTACGGCGACTACACCCTCGAGCCGCTCACCCAGACCCTCGACGACCTGCGGGCCGAACTCGGCCGCAGCCACACCCTGGTGGCCCGGCTCGGCGAGGAGGTGGTCGCGTCGGTGCGCGCCGCCGTCGACGAGGCGGGGACCGCCCGGATCGCCAAACTCATCGTGCACCCCCGGATGCGGCGGCACGGGCTCGGCGGCCGGCTGCTCGACGCCATCGAGGCGTACGCCGCCGGCGAGCCCGCCGCCAGGCGCTTCCAGCTCTTCACCGGTCACCGCAGCGAGGGCAACCTGCGGCTGTACCGCAGCCACGGTTACGTCCCGGTCGCCACCGAGCAGATCGCTCCGGGCTTCTCCCTGGTCACCCTTCAGAAGGAGACGCCGGTGAAGGAGTACGCCGCGAGCGCGTAGACCGCCCGCGGCAGTTCCGGCCCGTCCGGGGGCCTGCCCCCGGTTCGGGAAGGGGCGGGGTGGGCCGGGGGAAAGACCTGCCGCGGGCGTCCGCCTACGCGCGCCGTGCCCTCCGCAGCCAGATCACGCCCGTGACCGGCAGCAGCACCGGGATGAACAGGTACCCCTTCCCGAACGCCGACCACACCGTCGCGTCCGGGAACGCCGCCGGATCGATCACCGTCCAGGTCCCGACGACCAGCACGCCCACCAGCTCCGCCGCGCAGCACACCAGCGCCGCCCTGCGCGCCCTCTCCCCGCCCCGCACCAGGGTGTACGTGATGAACGCGTACACCACCGCGGCCACGGCGGACAGCGTGTAGGCGAGCGGCGCCCGGTCGTACTCCGTGGCGATCTGGTAGACCGAACGGGACACGGCGCCGACCGACATGACGCCGTACAGCCAGACCAGCAGCAGCCCGGGCCCCTTCACCAGCCGGGCGCGGGCGCGGTCCTGCTCCTCCCCGGTGACGGGCTCGCTCATCGTCACCCTCCCCAGATGTCGTGGAGCCGGACTTCGAGCACGGCCAGCACGACCGCGCCCGCCGCGACCGTCACCGACCCCCAGCGGGTCCGCTCCGCCAGCGACAGGAAGCCGGCCGCGGGCACGGCGGCGAGCGCTCCGACGAGGTACGAAACGAAGATCACCGCGCCCTCGTCCGGCTTCTCGCCGCGTGCCAGCTGCACGATGCCGACCACCAGCTGGGCGAGCGCGAGCAGGGTCACCACGGCCATGCCGATGAAGTGCCAGTCCTTGGTGGGCTGATCGCGATACGCGGCGTAACCGCACCACGCGGCAAGGGCGAGCGCGGCCACGGAGACCGTGACCGTCAGGGCGTCAAGCATGACGACGAGCGTATTACGGCCCGTACGACGGGTGAGCGCAGGGGCGGGCGTACGGGCGGGCGCACGGCCGGGCGTAGGGTCGGCCACCATGAGGATCGACGCCGAGGCCCTGCTGTTCGACAACGACGGAACGCTGCTCTCCTCCATGGAGTCGGTGATCCGCTGCTGGACCCGCTGGGCGCAGGAGTACGGCATATCGGCGGAGGAGTTCGCGGCCGTGGAGCTGCACGGCCGCCCCGCGGCCGAGATCGTCGCGGATCTGCTGCCCGCCGACACGGTGCCGGGCGCGGTGGCCCGTATCGAAGAGCTGGAAGTCGAGGACGTGGCCGGGGGCGTCGTGATCCTCCCCGGTACCGCGGAGCTGCTCGCCTCGCTCTCCTCCCCCGGGCTCCCGGCTTCGCCCGGGCGGACGGGCGAACAGGCGGGCGAACGGGAAGGCGAACGGGGAGGCGCCCCCATGCGCTGGGCCGTGGTCACCTCCGCCTCCCGCAGGCTCGCCGAGGCGCGCCTCGCCGAGGCCGGCATCCACCCCGCGACGCTGATCGCCGCCGACGACATCACGCGCGGCAAGCCCGACCCCGAGCCGTTCCTGCTGGCGGCCCGCAGACTCGGGGTCGACCCGGCGCGCTGCGTGGTCTTCGAGGACGCCCCCGCCGGGCTGCGGGCCGGCCGTGCGGCGGGAATGAGGACCGTGGCGTTGGCCACAACGCACGACCGGTCGCGGCTGGTCGCGGACATCGTCGTGGAGAATCTCTCGGCGGTGTCCCTGCAGGCCACGGGCGGCGGCGTGGAGATCGACACGGGGGACTGAGCGCACTCCGGCCGCGTTGCTCCATGAGACAGAAGTGTCCGCTATGCGGACGCGGCTGATCAGTACGTACGCGCGTCTGGTTTACTCGTCGCATGACCACGACGAGCAGCCGCACCCTTGCGACCGAGGCGACGATGACGCCCGGTGCTCGTTGTATGTGTCGAATGTGCGCCTTCTGAGGGCCCCTGCCTGAGCCTCGCGCCCCGAAGCGAGACCCGACAGCCGCGCCCCGCGTCCCCCGAGTGCGTACGTACTCGAACGGACCGGGCCCGCCTTCCCCGCGCACGCGTTGCCTCCGGTACCCACCGACCCAGCCGTGCCACGTCCACAAGACGAATGCCCCGTGCCCGGCGGACACTGCGCCGCGCACTCGACAGTGACGGAAACCCTGTGATCACCACTACGGGCCTCACCAAGGTCTATCCATCGCGTGGCCGCGAAGTCACCGCCCTGGACGGCGTCGACCTGCACGTCCGCGAGGGCGAGGTGTACGGAGTCATCGGCCAGAGCGGCGCCGGCAAGTCCTCCCTGATCCGTTGCGTCAACCTGCTGGAGCGCCCCACCGCCGGCACGGTCACCGTCGACGGCCGGGACCTCACCGCACTCGCCGGCCGCGGCCGCCGCGCGGGCAAGGAGCTGCGCCGGGCGCGCAGCCGCATCGGCATGGTCTTCCAGCACTTCAACCTCCTCTCCTCGCGCACCGTGAAGGACAACATCGAGCTGCCGCTCGAAATCCTCGGCGTGTCCGGACAGGAGCGCTCCCGCAAGGCGCTGGAACTGCTCGACCTGGTCGGTCTCGCCGACAAGGCGAGGGCCTACCCCGCCCAGCTCTCCGGCGGCCAGAAGCAGCGCGTCGGCATCGCCCGCGCCCTGGCCGGCGACCCCAAGGTGCTGCTCTCCGACGAGGCCACCTCGGCGCTCGACCCCGAGACCACCCGCTCGATCCTCCAGCTGCTGCGCGACCTCAACCAGCAGCTCGGCCTGACCGTCCTGCTCATCACGCACGAGATGGACGTCGTCAAGACGATCTGCGACTCGGCCGCGCTGATGAAGAAGGGCCGGATCGTCGAGTCCGGCACGGTCGGCGAGCTCCTGGCGACGCCGGGTTCCGAGCTGGCGCACGAACTCTTCCCGGTGGGCGGCCAGGCGTCGGGCCCCGGCCGCACGGTCGTCGACGTCACCTTCCACGGCGAGGCCGCGACGCAGCCGGTGATCTCCCAGCTCTCCCGTACGTACAACATCGACATCTCGATCCTGGGCGCCGCGATGGACACCGCCGGCGGCAGGCAGATCGGCCGGATGCGCATCGAGCTGCCCGGCCGGTACGAGGAGAACGTCGTCCCCGTCGGCTTCCTGCGCGAGCAGGGACTCCAGGTGGAGGTCGTCGACGACGAGCCCGCGAACGTACCGGCGCGTACCGCCGCCCCCGCCCCGGTGAAGGAAGGTGCCAGGTGAACTGGTCGGAGATGCAGCCGCTGCTGACGCAGGGAACCGTCGACACCCTCTACATGGTGCTGTGGTCCACCGTCGTCTCGGTCCTCGGCGGCCTGCCGCTCGGCATCCTGCTCGTCCTCACGGACAAGGGCGGACTGCTCCAGAACGTGGCCGTCAACAAGGTCGTCGGCGTGATCGTGAACATCGGCCGCTCGCTGCCGTTCATCATCCTGCTGATCGCCCTGATCCCCTTCACGACGCTGGTCGTGGGCACCTTCATCGGCCCCAGCGCGATGATCGTGCCGCTCGCCATCGGCGCCATCCCGTTCTTCGCCCGGCTCGTCGAGACCGCCGTCCGCGAGGTCGACCACGGCCTGGTCGAGGCGGTCCAGGCGATGGGCGGCGGCGTACCGACCGTCGTCTTCAAGGTCCTGCTGCCGCAGTCCCTGCCGTCCCTGATCTCCGGCATCACCACCACCGTGATCGTGCTCGTCGGCTACTCGGCGATGGCGGGCGCGGTCGGCGGCGAGGGCCTCGGCTCCAAGGCCGTCACGTACGGCTACCAGCGCTTCGAGACCGAGTTCATGCTCGTCACCGTGGTCATCCTGATCGCGATCGTGACCGTGGTGCAGCTCATCGGCGACGGCGCGATCCGGCTGCTGGCGCGCCGCGGACGCACCGCCTCCTAGGACTTCCCCGACTTCCCTCCCCAGCAAGCCCGCACTCCTTGTCCGGGCTGTCACCCGCACCACCGGAAAGAGGCACTTTTCGTGCGTAAGAACATCAAGACCACCGCGGCTGCCGCCGCCTCCGCCGCCATAGCCCTCGGCCTCACCGCCTGCGGCACCGCCTCCGACCCGGGCGCCAAGGCCGAGTCCGGCGGCAAGGCCGACGCGTCCGAGGCGCTGGTCGTCGCCGCGTCCCCGACGCCGCACGCCGACATCCTGGGCTACGTCAAGGACAACCTGGCGGCGAAGGCGGGCCTGAAGCTCGAGGTCAAGGAGTTCACGGACTACGTCCTGCCGAACACCGCCACCCAGAGCGGCGAGGTCGACGCCAACTTCTTCCAGCACAAGCCGTACCTCGACGACTTCAACAAGAAGAAGGGCACCACCATCGTGCCCGTCGCCGACGTCCATCTGGAGCCCCTGGCCCTCTACTCCCAGAAGGCCGAGGACATCAAGGACATCAAGCCCGGCCAGACGGTCGCGGTGCCCAACGACACCACCAACGAGGGCCGCGCGCTCAAGCTGCTCGCGGACAACGGCCTCATCACGCTGAAGGACGGCGCGGGCCAGGACGCCAAGCTGTCCGACATCAAGGACAAGAAGGGCCTGGAGTTCAAGGAGCTGGAGGCGGCCACGCTGCCCCGCGCCCTGGACGACGTCGACGCCGCGGTCATCAACGGCAACTACGCCATCGAGGCCGACCTGGAGCCCGCGAAGGACTCGCTGGCGATCGAGGAGGCCGAAGGCAACCCGTACGCCAACTTCCTCGCGGTCAAGAAGGGCAACGAGAAGGACGCGCGGGTGCGGAAGCTCGCCGAGCTCCTCCACTCCGACGAGGTCAAGAAGTTCATCGAGGACAAGTACGCCGGCTCGATCGTGCCGGCCTTCGGTGCCGTCAAGTCCTGACGCCCGTACGGTCCTTGTGAGCGAAGGCCCCGTCCGCCCCGCCGGGTGCGCGGGGCCTTCGCGCTCCCGGGCCGCCACCACCCGGCCATGCGCACGGCGGCCATGATGCTGCATGCTGTGCCTTTACGGCCTACCCGACGGTCCACGGCATGGAGCTGCGCATGACTACCACCTTCCCGGACATCTCCATCAGCACGGACCGGCTGGTGCTGCGCCCCTTCGACGAGTCGGACATCCCGGCGCTCATCGAGATGATGAACGACGAGATGGTCGTCGCCTGGACCTCCGCGCCGCACCCCTACACCACGACCGACGCCGAGCGCTGGGTCCGCAGGATCGCTCCCGCGGAGCGCACCCAGGGCCGCGGAATCGCCCTCGCCGTCACCGAGTTCCTCACCCAGCGGCTCGTCGGGACCGTCCACCTCCGGCACACCGACTGGCGCACCCGCGCCACCGAGGCCGCCTATGTGACGGCCCCCTGGGCGCGCGGCGAGGGGTACGCCACCGAGGCGGTGCTCGCCGTCGCCCAGTGGATCTTCCGCGACCAGCGGTTCGAGCGCCTGGAACTGCGCACCGCCGCCGACAACACCGCCTCCCAGCAGGTCGCGCAGAAGATCGGCTGCGTCAGCGAAGGCGTCCTGCGCAACGCCTGGATAGCACGCACCCGGACCGAGAACGGCGCGGACGGCGGCTGGACCGACATCCGCACCGACCTGATTGTCTGGAGCCTGCTCCCCGAGGACCTCGAAGGTGCCGCCGACCGGATGGCCGGCGCCGGCGGCTACGGCTCGTACAACGACTGGAACTGACCCCCGCTCCCCGCCCCGCACATCCGTGGTCCTTACCAGGTACTCTCACCCTCCCGCACCACCACCGCCGCAACCCACGACGACTCCAGGAGACTGACAAGGATGGCCGACCGGGTCACGGTGATCGGCTGGGACGGTTCGCCCCTCACCGCAGCGGCCAGGTCCGCCCTCGCGGCCGCCACCCTCGTCGCGGGCGCCGCGCACCATCTGTCGCTCCCCGAGGTACCCCCGGGAGCCGAGCGCATCCGCCTCGGCAGCGTCGACCTCGCCGCCCGCCGCATCGCGGGGCACCGGGGCAGCGCCGTCGTCCTCGCCGACGGAGACCCCGGCTTCTTCGGAGTCGTACGGACCCTGCGCGCGCCCCAGCACGGCCTGGAGGTCGAAGTGGTGCCCGCCGTCTCGCCGGTGGCCACCGCGTTCGCCCGCGCCGGGATGCCCTGGGACGACGCCCGGATCGTCGTCGCCCACCGCCGCACACTGCGCCGCGCCGTCAACGTCTGCCGTGCGCACACCAAGGTCGCCGTGCTCACCTCACCGGGCGCCGGCCCCGCCGAGCTCGCCCTGCTCCTCGAAGGAGTCCACCGCACCTTCGTCATCTGCGAGGAACTGGGCACGGCGCGCGAGCAGGTCACCGTCCTCACCTCCGACAAGGCCGCCGACCACGTCTGGCGCGACCCCAATGTCGTCATCGTCGTCGGAGGCAGCGCCGGACCCGCTTCCCCCGCCGCCCCTTCGAGCGGCTGGATCAGCGGCCGCGATCCCGGCTATCCGCCCGCCCTGCGCGGCTGGGCGCTGCCCGCACGGGAGTACGGCGACGAGCCGGGTACCGGGGAGGGTGAGTTCGCCGGCCTGCGGGCCGCGCAGCTGGCCCGCCTCGGACCGCGTACCGGCGACCTGGTCTGGGACATCGGGTCGGGCAGCGGGGCGCTCGCGGTGGAGGCGGCCAGGTTCGGCGCGGCGGTCATCGCCGTCGACAGCGACCCGGACGCGTGCGGCCGCACCACAGCCGCTGCCCGGCGTTTCGGCGTCCAGCTCCATGTGGTGCACGGGCGGGCGCCGCACATCCTGGAGGACCTGCCCGAGCCGGATGTCGTACGTATCGGGGGCGGCGGAGTGCCCGTCGTCTCGGCGTGCGCCGACCGCAGGCCCGAGCGCATCGTGACGCACGCGTCCACGCGCGACGAGGCGGAGGCGATCGGCCGGGCGCTCGCCGAGGGCGGCTACGCGGTCGCATGCGAACTGCTCCAGTCCGTCGAACTCGACACCGGCGCCTGGACGGAACGCGACCGCTCGGTGGTCTTCCTGCTCTCCGCGACCCACCTGGATCGCGCCCCGTGATGATGCCGCTGCGCGGCGCGGGGTAGGCTGGCCGATCGTTGTACCGCAGCCGGGCGTTCGGCGCTTCGTTCGCCAATGTCCGGAAACGGGGCCCTTTTTGGAGCTCTTTGTGGTACGGCGCAACCGGGGGCGGCGCAACGTGGCGCAGCCCACAGCGGGCCGTGGCGGGACTTCCTGCCCTCGCGGCGAACGGCCGCGAGAATGCATGGTGTCCGTGGGGTTCTCGTGCCGCGCGACAGGGACGCTCGTTCTTGTTTGAACGGGTGCCGGACGTGCCGCGAGCAGGCGTCACCGGCGAAGGGCCGAAGGAGCACAAGCGATGGATGGGCAAGGGGTACGCATGACTGACACCGGCCGGGTCCCGGGTGAGGGACTGCCGGAGGACGCAGGCATGGTGGCGCAGCCGGGCATCCCCGCTCCGGACGCGTACACCTTCCTCGAACCCTCCGAGGGCGCAGCCGAGGACGACGACCTGCTGCTGATGCCGGGCGCGCAGGGCGCGTGGAGCGACCACCAGGCCGCGCCCGCGGCGGAGACGCCGCAGGCGCAGCAGGCGCCGCCCATACACCAGGCGCCGCAGCAGCAGTCGCAGGCACAGCGGCAGCACATGCTCCAGACCTCCGAGATGCCGCAGGCGCAACTGCCGGAGCAGGCCTCCGGAGCGCCACACGCGGCGCAGACGCAGCACGCGCCCCAGGCACCCGAGACCGCCGAGTCGCAGCCGGCTTTCCGGCTCTCCTCCGTCCCGGAGCCGCAGAGCGCGCCGCAGGACCTTCAGGCGACCGAGGCGCAGGCCGAACCCCAGGCGCAGCCGCAGCCGGTTCAGGGGAGTGAGCCCGGCGCGCACGAAGCCGGTGGCCGTGACTCCGGTTCCGTCGACCTCAGCGGTGTGCGCATTCCGCCGGCGTCCGTCTCCGCCCAGGCACCTTCCCCGGCCCGCCGCCCGCTGCACCTCGGCCCGCCGATGCCCGAGACGACCGGCGGCGTCGTACGTTCGCTGGCCGACCGCGGGCCTGCGTCAGGCGCGGTGACGATGCCGCAGAACCCCGCACCCGCACGACACGTGGGACCGCCGGTCACCGGCCCCGAGTACCTCGACATTCCCCGTGACGAGGCGGCTGCGCTGCCCGGTCCGCAGCTCGGCGTGATTCCGTCGCAGGCAGCTGCGCCCTGGCCTCAGCCTCAGGCGCCTCAGATGCCTCAGATGCCTCAGATGCCTCAGGAGACCTCAGCAGAAACGGTCGTTCCGGAAGCTGTAGATCCGCAACCGCAGGTCGAGGCTGTGCCCGAAGCCGTGGTCGAGGCCGTACCCGTGCCGGCGCCGGTCGCGGAGGAGCCCGTGAGCGCTCCGGTCGAACCGGAGCAGGTCGCTCCGGAACCGGCCGCGGTCGCCCAGCCGGAACCGGCCGCGGTCGCCCAGCCGGAGCCGGTCGTGCCCGAGCCGGAACCGGCCGCGGTCGCCCAGCCGGAACCGGTCGTGCCCGAGCCGGTCGTTGCCCCCGGACCTCTCCCTTCCGAGCCGGCCGCCGTCGAGCCCGTCGCTCCGGAACCGGTCGCCGTCGCCGAGCCGGAGCCGGTCGCCCCCGAACCTGTCGCTTCCGAGCCGCAGCAGCCCGAGCTGCCGCAGCCGCAGCCGCCGTTGGTGTCTCAGGAACCGCAGCCCGTGGGCCAGTTCGTCCCGGTCGCGCCGCAGGTGGCCCCGCTGCCGTCCGGAGAACCCGTCGCCGAGGCGCAGCCGCAGCCCGTCGCCGTCCCCGTCGTGGCGCCCGAGCCCGAAGCGCCGGAAGCGGAGGCAGCGCCCGTACCCGTACCCGTACCGATTCCGGAACCTGTCGAGGCTCCGGCGCCGACTCCTGTCCCAGAACCGGCACCCGTCGCGGTACCGACCCAGGAACAGCCCCTGGCCGAACCGCCGGTGGCCGAACCGGCAGCCACCGTCATCGAGCCGGCGCCGGTCCCGACCGCGCAGCCGGAGCCCGAGCCGGCCCAGGAACAGCTCGCCGAGCCTGCAACCGAGCCCGAGCCCGAGCCCGAGCTTGCGGCCACCGTCCCGGCTCCCGAACCGCCGGTCCAGCCGCAACCGGAACCGGAGCCGCAACCGGAGCCCGCGGTCGAAGCCATCACGGCCCCCGAGCCCGAAGCGGCTCCGGAAACGACTTCCGAGCCCGAGGTTTCCGAAACCGCCCCCGCTCCCGCCTCCGCGCCCGCTCCCGGCTACGACGACGCCGAGCGCGAAGCGGTCCTGCGTGTGATGCGCGAGCGCCGCGACATCCGCAACGGCTTCCGCAGCGACCCCATCCCGCACGAGGTTCTCCTCCGCGTCCTCGAAGCCGCGCACACCGCACCGAGCGTCGGCCACTCCCAGCCCTGGGACTTCGTGGTCATCCGCTCCGCCGAGACCCGCCGGACGATGCACGAGCTCGCCGTGCGCCAGCGCGACGCGTACGCCAAGTCGCTGCCCAAGGGCCGGGCCAAGCAGTTCAAGGAACTGAAGATCGAGGCCATCCTCGACACCCCGGTGAACATCGTCGTGACCGCCGACCCCACCCGCGGCGGCCGCCACACCCTGGGCCGCCACACGCAGCCGCAGATGGCGCCGTACTCCTCCGCCCTCGCCGTCGAGAACCTGTGGCTCGCGGCCCGCGCCGAGGGACTCGGCGTCGGCTGGGTCAGCTTCTTCGACGAGCGGGAGATGGTCCGCGCCCTCGGCCTGCCCGAGCACCTCGAAGTAGTCGCGTACCTCTGCGTCGGTTACGTCGACGAGTTCCCGGAAGAGCCCGAGCTGATGCAGGCGGGCTGGTCCAAGCGCCGCCCGCTCTCCTGGGTCGTCCACGAGGAGACGTACGGCCGCCGCGCCCTGCCCGGCGAGGAGCCGCACGACCTCCTCCAGGAGACCGTCTCCAACATCCGCCCCCTCGACGCCAAGGCGCTCGGTGAGGCATGGGAACGCCAGAAGCGCATGACCAAGCCGGCCGGCGCGCTCGGCATGCTCGAAATCATCTCGGCCCAGCTCAGCGGCCTCTCCCGGATGTGCCCGCCCCCCATCCCCGAGCCTGCGGCGGTGGCGATCTTCGCGGGCGACCACGGCGTGCACGCCCAGGGCGTCACGGCCTGGCCGCAGGAGGTGACCTCCCAGATGGTCGCCAACATCCTCGGCGGCGGCGCGGTCTGCAACGCCTTCGCGAGCCAGGTCGGCGCGGAGGTCTGCGTGGTGGACGTGGGCGTGGCGGGCGAACTCCCCTCCACCCCGGGCCTGTTGCCCCGCAAAGTGCGCGCGGGCACGGCCGACTTCACCACGGGGCAGGCCCTCACCCACGAGGAGGTGCTCGCCGCGATCGAGGTGGGCATCGAAACGGCGCGCGATCTGGTGGCGGCGGGCAACAAGGCGCTGGTCACCGGTGAGATGGGCATCGCCAACACCACGGTCTCGGCCGCTCTCATCGCCGTCTACACAGGCCAGGACCCGGCCGAGATCACCGGCCGGGGGACGGGCATCAACGACGAGATGCACGCCCGCAAGGTCGACGTCGTACGCCGCGCCCTGGAACTCCACCAGCCGGACCCGGCGGACCCGATCGGCGTCCTGGCGGCGGTCGGCGGCCTGGAGCACGCGGCGCTGGTCGGCTTCCTGCTCGGCGGCGCGTCTCTCCGTACGCCGGTCATCCTGGACGGGGTGAGCGCGGGAGCGGCGGCACTGGTCGCCCGCGCGATCGCCCCCGAGGCCCTCGCGGCCTGCATCGCGGGCCACCGCAGCGCGGAACCGGGCCATGTGGCCGCCCTGAACAAGCTGGGCCTGCGCCCTCTGGTCGACCTGGACCTCCGCCTCGGCGAAGGCACGGGAGCCCTGCTGGCGCTCCCGGTGGTCCAGAGCGCGGCGAGGGCGATGCACGAGGTGGCCACGTTCGACTCGGCCGGAGTGACCGAGAAGTAACCCGCCACGCGCCCCGCCCTCAGCGGTCCCGGGCGGGCGTGTGCCGTGCCCCTCGCGCCCTCCTGCGCGGGGGGCACGGCCGTGCGAGGCGCCCCGCCCCGCACGTCGCCCGCAGGACTCGCGCTCGCCGTCCGCGCCGCGCAGGCGGGGCCACAGCCACGCGTGCTCCACCTCTCACGGTGCCGGGAGGGGACGTGCCGGGACGCTCCCCGCAGGGTGTCGAACGCAACACGCCCGAACAAACCGACGTACCCGAACGTCCGGCACCCGGGGAGACGCCACGACGCGGCACCGGCCCCGTGCGCGGGGTGGCTCCGCCGCCCCGGCCCCGCCGCCACCACCGCCCCCGGCCGCCGATGCCCCCGCAGCCCCCGGCCCGTAAGGTATTCGCGGGGCCCCGATGCCCGCCCCACCAGCCGCTTCACCGTCGCAGCGGCGCAAGGCCCCCGAGCCGGGGCCGCCGAGCCACAGAGCGGCGAAGCCGCAAGCCGCACCCACCTCCCCGCCACCTCCCCGCCCCGAGGAGCCGCACGCCATGACCGCGCCGCACGCCGCCGCAGGCGACCCGTATCCCGCCTACCCCGTCGGACTCCGCCTCGCCGGGCGGCGCGTCGTCGTCGTCGGCGGCGGCCAGGTCGCCCAGCGACGCCTCCCGGCGCTCATCGCGACCGGCGCCGACATCGTCCTCGTATCGCCGTCCGCCACCCCCTCCGTGGAGGCGATGGCCGAAGCGGGCGAGATCCGCTGGGAGCGCCGCCCGTACGCCGAAGGCGACCTGGCCGAAGCCTGGTACGCCCTGATCGCGTCCACCGACACGGCCGCCAACGCCGCCGCCTCCGCCGAGGCCGAACGCACCCGCACCTGGTGCGTCCGTTCCGACGACGCCGAGGCCGCCACCGCCTGGACCCCCGCCACCGGCCGCTCCGAGGGCGTGACCGTGGCCGTCCTCACCAGCGGCGGCCCCGACCCCCGCCGCACCGCCGCCGTACGCGACGCCATCGTCGAGGGCCTGCGCGACGGCACTCTCGTCGCCCCCCACCACCGCACCCGCACCCCCGGCGTCGCCCTGGTCGGCGGCGGTCCCGGCGACCCGGACCTGATCACGGTCCGAGGCCGCCGCCTCCTCGCCGAGGCGGACGTCGTCATCGCCGACCGCCTCGGCCCGCGCGACCTCCTCGACGAACTCCCGCCGCACGTCGAGGTGATCGACGCCGCGAAGATCCCGTACGGCCGCTTCATGGCCCAGGAGGCCATCAACAACGCGCTCATCGAGCACGCCAAAGCCGGCAAGGCGGTCGTACGCCTCAAGGGCGGCGACCCGTTCGTCTTCGGCCGGGGCATGGAGGAGGCTCAAGCCCTCGCCGAGGCAGGCATCCCGTGCACCGTGGTCCCCGGCATCTCCAGCTCCATCAGCGTCCCCGGCGCGGCGGGCATCCCCGTCACGCACCGAGGCGTGGCCCACGAGTTCGCGGTGATCAGTGGCCACGTCGCCCCCGAGGACCCGCGCTCCCTCGTCGACTGGAAGGCGGTCGCGGGCCTGCGCGGCACGCTCGTGCTCCTCATGGCCGTCGAGCGGATCGGCGCGATCGCCGCGGCCCTGACGGCGTACGGCCGCTCGCCCGAGACACCCGTGGCGATCATCCAGGAGGGCACGACGGCCGCCCAGCGCCGCGTCGACGCGACGCTCGCGACCGTCGCCGAGAAGGCCAGGACCGAGGACGTGCGCCCGCCGGCCGTCATCGTCATCGGCGACGTGGTCACCGTAGGACAGACGCAGACGCAGACGCAGACGCGGGCGCAGTAAGCGAAGCAAGGCCGCACTGGTCCGGCCCGCAAGCACCCATGCCTCCGACAACCAGCCGTTGGCACCGCACCCACGACAAGGCAGTGACCCTGTGGCCGATCTCATCACCATCGACGACCCCGACGACCCGCGCCTGAGCGACTACACGGGCCTGACCGACGTCGAACTCCGCCGCAGGCGCGAGCCCGCCGAGGGACTCTTCATCGCCGAGGGCGAGAAGGTCATCAGGCGCGCCCGCCAGGCCGGCTACGAGATGCGCTCGATGCTGCTCTCCGCCAAGTGGGTCGATGTCATGCGCGACGTCATCGACGAGGCCCCGGCCCCGGTGTACACCGTGAGCCCGGACCTCGCCGAACGCGTCACCGGCTACCACGTCCACCGCGGCGCGCTCGCCTCCATGCAGCGCAGGCCCCTCCCGGCCGCCGGCGACCTGCTCGCCCGGGCCCGCCGGGTCGTCGTCATGGAGGCGGTCAACGACCACACCAACATCGGCGCGATCTTCCGCAGCGCCGCCGCGCTCGGCATGGACGCGGTGCTGCTCTCCCCGGACTGCGCCGACCCGCTCTACCGCAGGTCGGTCAAGGTCTCCATGGGCGCGGTCTTCTCAGTGCCGTACGCCCGCCTCGAATCCTGGCCCAAGGATCTGGAGCAGGTACGGGAGGCGGGCTTCGGGCTCCTCGCCCTCACCCCCGACGAGAAGGCGTCGGCGATCGACGACATGGCCCCGCACCGCCTCGACCGGGTGGCCCTGATGCTCGGCGCGGAGGGCGACGGCCTGTCCAGGAAGGCGCTCGCCGCCGCCGACGAGTGGGTGCGCATCCCGATGGCACACGGCGTCGACTCGCTGAACGTGGGCGCCGCCGCAGCGGTCGCGTTCTACGCGGTGGCGACGGGCCGCCCGCAGTCCTGACCGGCCCGGCCCCGGCGGCTCAGAACGCCTGCGGACCCTCGGAGCCCGGCTTCCCCATGCCGGGAGCCGCACCGGGAGAGACGCCGGGAGCCGCACCGGGAGGCACGCCGAGACTCCTGGCCGGCCCCTGACACCCCTGGGCCGCCGCGATCCCCAGCGCCACCAGCAGCGTCACCACGACGAAGACGACGATGCGCTGCCGCAGCAGCCTGGGATTCGCCGGACGCCGCCCGGTCGATGTCGTCCTGACCCCCGGCCTGGTGCCCGGACGCCCGTTCGTACGTGCGCCCGTCCGCCCGTCCGTCCGCCGGTCCGCGCGTCCGTCGGTCCGCCCGTCCGTGCGTCCGTGCGTACGCCCGCCGGAACGCGCCGCATCGCGCGCCGCCGAGGGCCGTGATCCCGAGCGCGGCAACGAGGCGCGCGGAGCCTGCGCACGCGCCCCGGACGTCCCCGCAGTCCGTCCCCGCTGGGTCTCCTCCTCGGCGTACCGCTCCGGAAGCCGCCCCGTGGGCCGGTCCTGATCGGCGCGGGGCGCCGGCGGCCTGGCCTCGCCGAGACCCTGGGCCTCCCGGGC
This sequence comes from Streptomyces enissocaesilis, assembly GCF_039533765.1. NCBI lineage: Bacteria > Bacillati > Actinomycetota > Actinomycetes > Kitasatosporales > Streptomycetaceae > Streptomyces > Streptomyces enissocaesilis. The sequence continues at coordinate 53,338 of NZ_BAAAUD010000038.1, forward strand.
GGCGATCTCCTTGAGCCGCATCGAGAGCTGCAGCGTGCTGGGCCGTTCCTCCGGGTCCTTGGCGAGGCAGGCCCGCACCAACGGCGCGAGAGCGTCGGGCACGCCGTACAGCTGCGGTTCCTCATGCACCACGCGGTACAGCATGACCTCCGAACTGCCCTGCCCGAAGGGGGAGTCGGCGGTCGCGGCGTACGCCAGGGTGGCACCCAGCGCGAACACGTCCGTGGCCGGTGTGACCGTCGCGCCGCGCACCTGCTCGGGCGCGAGGAAACCGGGGGAGCCCACCGCCGTGCCGACATGAGTGAGGGTGCTCGCGCCGGTCGCCCAGGCGATGCCGAAGTCGATGATCCGCGGCCCCTTGGGCGACAGCAGGATGTTCGACGGCTTCAGATCGCGGTGCACGACCCCGGCCTCGTGCACCGCGAGGAGTCCCTCCGACAGCGCCGCACCGATCGAGGCCACCTCGGAGGCCACCAGTGGGCCCTCGTCGACGACCTTGTCGTGCAGTGAGGGGCCCGGCACGTACTGGGTCGCGAACCACGGCCGGTCGGCCTCGAGGTCGGCGGCCACCAGCCGCGCCGTACAGCCGCCGCGGATCCGCCGCGCGGCGGACACCTCGCGTGCGAAGCGCGACCTGAACTCCTGGTCCTCGGCGAGGTCCGGCCGGATCACCTTCAGCGCGACCCGCTGGCCGCGCCGGTCGGAGCCCAGGTAGACGACGCCCATGCCGCCCGCCCCGAGCCGCCGGTGAATCCTGAACGAGCCGACGACACGCGGGTCCTCCCGCCGGAGCCGCATCATCGCCATGTCCGTCCCCTACCTCCGGTGGGGCCTCCCCCACCCCGCTGCTGACCGGTCCGTTCGACGTCGGACAGCTTACGTACCTGCGGCCCGGTGTGCTCATAGGCCGCGCCCTCGCGAATCGATCGATTGTCAGTGCCGAATGGGAAGCTCGGGAAGTGGCCGGAGGACGGCCGGTCCGCCGCCCCCGGCCCGCGCGAGATCTCAAAGGCCCGTCCCTGAAGGGGGATTGGATCAATGAGGAGTGATCGCGTGGAGACAGCAGTCGACGCGGGAGACACGACGGGTACGTACGAAGTGGTGGCCGGCCGGGCAGGCCGACGGGGGGAAACAGCGGTGCACGGGGGAGTGGCCGAAGTGAGTGAAGTCACCCTCCCCCGTGGCCTGAAGGGCATGGAGGCGCCCCCACCGGTTCCGTAGTGTGCACCGCGCGCTCCATGGCGACCAGGGGGCCGGCCCTGATCGAACAGCCGGACCCCGGGGAGGACACCTCCGAACACCAGGAGCGTCCCCCTCCGGGAAGACCCCGGGACGGAGGGCCGTCTCTCCACCCTGGGGAGTACGCCGGGGGACGGTCGCTCATCCTCCGGGAGGCCCGGCAATCGGTACGCGGGCATGACGCCCCGGTCCGGACGCGCCCCTAATGTTGAGGTCAAGCGGCGGGTGGGGCGCTCGTCCCCCGAGGTCAGACACCCGCCGCCGTCCATGCACGACAGGAGAGGGACCATGGCGGACACGGCATCGCGGACGGTGATCCGCACGCAGGGACGCAGGGCATTCGCCTCGTTCGGCGGCCGTTCGTCGGGCACGCGCCACCCCCTGGTGGCGACGGCCATGGTCCTTCCCCTCGCGGCGCTGCTCGTCGTCCTCTTCGGAGGCTGGGAAGCAGTGGTCACACAGGCGTCGTCCGTGGGTGTGATGCTCGGGCGCTGAGCGGCGCCCACGGCCCGGTAGAGCGGACCGGGCCAGGGCATCCGGCCATCTCATAACCCCGTGGGGACGGGGGTGCGGCGGGCGACTGCGTTTGCCCGGACAGCTGGGGAGCTGTCCGGGCAAACGCTTTTTTCTCCACCCCCCAGGCGCGGGACAGGGAAAGAACCGCCCCGCCGGCCCCGCTAGGCTCCCTCGCGGCACCGACACACAGCACAGCACCGGGGGAGACCGTGACCGCATCCGTCGCGCGAGCGCTGAGCGCCGTCGCGCACGACGCCGCACCCCAGCCCGAGCCCCGGCTCCACCTCCAACCCCGGCTCCCGCGCACCCGCAGCGCCTCGGCCGCCCCCTGCCCCTGCGCCCACCCCGACGTCCTGGCGGACCGTCCGGACGGCACGGTCGTACGCCACGGCGACGTCGTCGCCAAGTCCCACGCCCCCGGCACCGACACCGCCGCCCTCACCGCACGCATCGCCGCCGCCGCGGACCCCCTCCTCACCGGCGTCCTCCTGCCACCCCTGCCTGTACCGGCGGCGGAAAGCACCTTCACCACCCTGCTGCACGGCCGGCCCCTGAGCCTGTGGCCGTACGGAGCCCCCGTCGACCCCGAAGCGCCCGACGCCGCCCCCTGGGAGGACGCCGCGACCCTCCTCGCCCGGCTGCACGCGGTCAGACCCGGCGCACTCCGACTCCCCACGCCGCTCCCGCCCATGCGCGGCCCCGCGAAAGCCGCCCGTGCCATCGCGCGCATGCGGGCCGCGGGCCCGCACCCCGCCGAGGCCCCCGTGCTCCGCGCCTGGGCCGGGCTCCCGGCCTGGGCCCGCGACGAAGCCCCGCCGCCGCACGGGCGCGCGGCCTTCTGCCACGGCGACCTCCACCTCGGCCAGCTCGTCCGCCACCCCGCACCCGACGGCCCCTGGCTGCTGATCGACGTGGACGACATGGGCACCGGCGATCCCGCCTGGGACCTGGCCCGCCCCGCCGCCTGGTACGCCGCGGGCCTGCTCGCGCCGGACATCTGGGACCGCTTCCTCGGCGCGTACCGGGCCGCGGGCGGTACGGCCGTGCGTCCGGACGGCGACCCCTGGCCCCAACTCGACGTACCCGCCCGCGCCCTGACGGCCCAGACCGCCGCTCTCGCCCTCGCCAAGTCCGCCGCCGAGAACCGGCCGCTGGACGAGGTGGAGGAGATGATGATCGAATCCTGTGCCCGAATTGCGGCCCTACCGCCCGAGTTGGTGTCCGAAGCCACGACGTAGGGTGAACGCACCGTCGCCGGGTACGTGTTCCGGCGATGCCGAACCGACGGCGAGGAGTTGAGTCGACCATGCAGTGCCCCAAGTGCCACGCGCCCATGCACACGTACAACCGCAACGGTGTCCAGATCGAGCAGTGCAGCGGTTGCCGCGGGATATTTCTCGACTACGGCGAGCTGGAGTCGCTGACCCGCCTCGAATCGCAGTGGACGCAGCAGGCGCCGCCCCCGCCGCCGGCCCCGCAGGGCTACCCCGCCGCCCCCGCGCCCGCCTGGGGCGCCCCGCAGCACGGCCACCACGGCGGTCACCACGGCGGCCACCACCGCCAGAAGGGCTTCGGCCGGATGCTCTTCTCGTCCTGACCGGGGTACGAAGAAGCCCCCGGCCGTTTCCCGGATGCTGTTGGTAAAGCCGGGGGCCTGCGTGACGACGGCCTGTGCGACCCCGTTGGGGTTGTGCAGGCCGTCGTCACGTTTCTGGGGTGGGTTCGTGTCATTGCGTGGGGTGGAGCTGGCGGAGATCCCGGAGGAGACCGTGCGGGTGGCTCGTGCGGTGTTCCCGACGGGCTGTCTGGTGATGCGGGTGCGGGACACGCTGGGTCCGGTCTTCGCCGATGCCGATTTTGAGGGGCTGTTCCCGGTGCGTGGGCGGCCGGTGGTGTCGCCCGCCCGGCTGGCGCTGGTGTCGGTGTTGCAGTTCGCTGAGGGGCTTACCGACCGGCAGGCCGCGCACGCGGTCCGTTCGCGTCTGGACTGGAAGTACGCCCTGTCGCTTGAGCTGACCGATACCGGCTTCGACTTCTCCGTGCTCAGCGAGTTCCGTGCCCGGCTGGCCGCGGACGATGCGGGCAGGGGCGTGTTCGATGCGGTACTGACCGCCGCCGGGGAAGTCGGGCTGGTCAAGTCGGGCAGACGGCAGCGCACGGACGCCACCCATGTGCTGGCCGCGACGAGCGACCTGAACCGGCTGGAGTTCGTGGTCGAGACGCTGCGCACGGCACTGAACCAGGTCGCCGAAGCAGCCGGCGACTGGCTCTTGGGGGTGGCGGCACCGGAGTGGTTCGACCGGTACTCCGCGCGGCCGGAGGACACCCGTTTCCCGTCCCGGTGGGCCGCGCGGATCGAGCACGGCGATCAGTGCGGGGCCGACGGCATGGTGCTGCTTCAGGCCCTCTGGTCGGCGTCGGCACCGCCCGGCCTTCGGCATCTGCCCGCGGTGGAGTTCCTGCGGCGGACGTGGGTGCAGCAGTTCCAGCACGTCGAGGGTGTGCTGCGCTGGCGGGAGCCGAAGAACACCCCGCCCGGTCTGATCCGCTTACGCACCCCGCACGAGATTGAGGCGCGGACCGGTGCGAAGCGGGACCTGGGCTGGTCCGGTTACAAGGTCCACCTCAGCGAGACCTGCGAGCCTGACGCCCCGCACCTGATCACGCACGTCCACACCACTGCGGCACCGGTCACCGACATGGCCGTCCTGGAAGACATCCACACCGCTCTGGCCGAGCGTGGCCTCCTGCCGGACGAGCACCTGGTCGACGCCGGCTACGTCGACGCTGAACAGATCCATCATGCGCAGCGTGATCACCGCGTCAGCCTGACAGGCCCGCTCGCGCGGGACACCAACAGGCAAAAGGCCCAGGCAACAGGATTCGATAACACCCGCTTCAGCGTCGACTGGGAGAACAGACAGGTCGTATGCCCAACGGGGCGCACCACCACGAGCTGGCGGGAGACGACCAGCCACCGAGGAACACCGGTGGTTCGGGCGAAGTTCCCAGCACGTGACTGCACGTCCTGTCCGGCCCGCCAGGAGTGCACGACCTCACCAAAAGGCCGCTACATCACCCTGCGGCCCCGGCCCGAACACGAGATTCTGCAGCAGATCCGGCCTGAGCAGGACAGCGATCAGTGGCGGAAGCGCTACGGACACCGCGCCGGCGTCGAGGGCACCATCTCCCAGGCCGTTCAGGCTTTCGGCCTGCGCAGATCCCGCTACCGCGGCCTCGCCAAAACCCGGCTGCAACACCACCTCACCGGCGCCGCCATCAACCTTGCCCGCATCGATGCCTGGCTCACCGGCAGACCCCTCGCCCGCACCCGGACCTCACCCTTCGCAGCACTCCGCCCCGCTGGATCAGATCCAGCGGGGCGGAATTAACCAACAGCGTCCGTTTCCCGGCCGGGGGCTTCTTGCTGGTGGTGCGCGATACTGGGATTGAACCAGTGACCTCTTCCGTGTCAGGGAAGCGCTCTCCCGCTGAGCTAATCGCGCGGGATGTTCTCTTGGTCCTGCCTCACTGCGAACTGCGTGCGCGATACTGGGATTGAACCAGTGACCTCTTCCGTGTCAGGGAAGCGCTCTCCCGCTGAGCTAATCGCGCGGGACGGACCATCCGGTCGCGTACGACCGTGGATCCAGTGGACGATACTGGGATTGAACCAGTGACCTCTTCCGTGTCAGGGAAGCGCTCTCCCGCTGAGCTAATCGTCCTTGGAGGTGGAGACGGGATTTGAACCCGTGTAGACGGCTTTGCAGGCCGTTGCCTCGCCTCTCGGCCACTCCACCAGGAGTGCATACAGGGGGTCGGGAAGATCCCCCACACCGAGCGGACGACGAGATTCGAACTCGCGACCCTCACCTTGGCAAGGTGATGCTCTACCAACTGAGCCACGTCCGCTTGTCTTGCCGGGGCGTTTCCGTGTCCCGGCGACGTGGTGAACTCTAGCGGATTCCGGGGCCAGTACAAAAACGCGTTTGCGCAGCGTGCTGCGCTGCCTCCGCTCCGGCGCAGGTCATCGCGGCCCGCTCTAGACTCGGGGCCGTGCACGACCTTCCCCCTCTGGCCCGCTTCGGCGGCCTCGTCGCCTCCGACCTGCGCGATGTGACCAGCGATCCCGCCGCGCTCGACTCCACCGGTTTCTGGGCCGTCACCGCGGACTTCGAGGGCCGTCTCGTCTGCGCCCGCTTCGGTGACGTACGCGCGGAGCCGGTCCCCGCTCCCGTGCCCGGCGCCTGGCGCGGTCCCGTCGCCGGTGACTGGACGTCGTCGATGGACCGCGCCGCGTACACGGAGGGCGTACGCCGCATCCGTGAGCACATCGCGGCGGGCGAGGTCTACCAGGCCAACCTCTGCCGCGTCCTGACCGCGCCGCTGCCCGGTCCGGCCGGCGCCGACGTCGACGCGCTCACCGCCCTGCTGGCCCGCGGCAACCCGGCGCCCTACGCGGGAACGATCCGCCTGCCCGCGCACGGCGTCGAGATAGCCACCGCGTCCCCCGAGCTCTACCTGCGGCGGGACGGGCGGACCGTCGAGTCCGGGCCGATCAAGGGCACCGGGCGGACGGTGGACGATCTCCTGGAGAAGGACCACGCCGAGAACGTGATGATCGTGGACCTGGTCCGCAACGACCTGGGGCGGGTCGCCGTCGCCGGTTCCGTGACCGTCCCGGAGCTGTGCGTGGTCGAACCGCACCCCGGCCTCGTCCACCTGGTCTCCACCGTCCGTGCCGAGCTCGCGCCCGACGCCGGCTGGGCCGCGCTGCTCGCCGCGACGTTCCCGCCGGGCTCGGTGACGGGGGCCCCCAAGTCCAGCGCCCTCTCGATCATCGAGGCGCTGGAGACCGCGCCGCGCGGCCCGTACTGCGGAGGGATCGGCTGGGTCGACGCCGACCGCTCCACCGGCGAGCTGGCCGTCGGCATACGCACCTTCTGGATCGACCGCACCACCCCCGGCGGCCCGGTCCTCAGGTTCGGTACGGGCGCGGGCATCACCTGGGGCTCCGACCCCGAGCGCGAGTGGGAGGAGACCGAGCTGAAGGCATCCCGGCTGCTCGCGGTAGCGTCGGGCACATACCAGGAGACGGGAAGGACCGCTTCATGAAGCTTTGGGTCGACGGCGGGCTGCGGGACGCGGCCACCGCCAGGGTGTCCGTACTCGATCACGGGCTGACCGCGGGCGACGGGATCTTCGAGACGGTGAAGGCGACCGGGGGGCGGCCCTTCGCCCTCACCCGGCACCTGGACCGGCTGGCTCGTTCCGCTCGTGGTCTGGGGCTGCCCGAGCCCGACCTCGACGAGGTGCGCCGCGCCTGCGCCGCCGTCCTGGACGCCAACCCCATGGAGCGCGGCCGGCTGCGGATCACCTGCACCGGCGGCCTCTCGCCGCTCGGCTCCGAGCGCGGCGACACCGGCCCCACCCTGATCGTCGCCCTCGGGGAGGCCGGCCGCCGCCCCGACAGCACCGCGGTGGTCACCGTCCCCTGGACGCGCAACGAACGCGGCGCTCTCACCGGGCTCAAGACCACGTCGTACGCCGAGAACGTCGTCGCGCTCGCCCGCGCCCGTGAACAGGGCGCGACCGAGGCGCTGTTCGCGAACACCGTCGGGCAGCTCTGCGAGGGCACGGGTTCCAACGTCTTCGTCGTCCTCGACGGGCAACTGCTCACCCCGCCCGTCTCCTCCGGCTGCCTCGCCGGGATCACGCGCGCCCTGGCCGTCGAATGGACGGGCGCCCAGGAGGCCGACCTGCCGCTGGACGTACTGGAGCGGGCCGACGAGGTCTTCCTGACCTCCACGCTGCGCGACGTGCAGGCGGTGCACCGCGTCGACGGGCGCCAACTGCCGGGCGCTCCGGGCCCCGTGACCGCCAAGGCCATGCGCGTCTTCGACGAGCGGGCCGCCTCGGACCTGGACCCGTAAAGCACCGGGAATTCGGATGACGGGGGGCCGTCCGGTGGGTACAACCCCCCTGATGACCACAACCCTGCGGCCCACCGCGCCGCTCCAGCAAGGCGCCGACGGCGCCACATCGCGTACCTACGCGGTGTGCGTGAACAGCCGGTCCGTCGGTACGGTCGAACTCTCCACGGACCCCCGCACGGGGACGGGCGCCGGCCGTATCGCCGGACTGCGCATCGACGAGGCCGACCGGCGCCGGGGGAGGGCGACGGTCGCCGCGCTCGCGGCCGAGGAGGTGCTGCGCGGCTGGGGGTGCGGCCGCGTGGAGATCTCCGTCCCGGCCGGGGCGGAGCCCGCGCGGCGCATGGCGGCCGCCCTCGGCTACACGGAACGCAACCGCATCATGAGCAAACCCCTGCCCGCGCGGGCCCCCGTACTGCCCGAGGGTGTCGCGGGCAGGCCGATGAGCGGAAGCGAGTTCGAGACCTGGCTGGCCCACACCAAGGCGGGTTACGCGCGGTCCCTGACCCTGCGCGGCTTCTCCGAGGAGGCGGCGCGGGCCAAGACCGAGGCCGACCACGCGGCCGCTCTCGCCGGCGGAGTCGCCACCCCGGACACGTACCTGGGCGTCCTGGCCCGGGGCGGCGCGGTGGTGGGCACGCTCTGGCTGGCGCTGCGCCACCCCCACCCCGGCCAGAGCGGTGCGTACGTCTTCGACGTCGAGGTGGCGCGGGAGCACCGGGGGCAGGGGCTCGGCCGTGCGCTGCTGCTGCTCGCCGAGCGCGAGGCACTGGCGGCGGGGACCGGGCGCATCGGGCTCAACGTCTTCACGGACAACACGCCGGCCCTGCGGCTGTACGAATCACTCGGCTACGAGCCGGTGACGTACCACCTCTACAAGCAGCTGCTCTGAGGTCCGGGGCGGCTGCGCGGCGGTTCCCGGCGGCGGTTCAGGCGAGCAGCCGGTCGACGATCTCCTCGATGCGCCCGCGCAGCCCCTCCTGGCTCTTGCCGCCGTCCAGCCGCTCGCCGTCGATGACGTAGGTCGGCGTGCCCGTGACGCCGATGGCCCTGCCCTCGGCCTGGTCGGCGTCGACGATCAGGAGGTGCCGGCCGTCGATCAGGGCGGTGTCGAACTCCTCGGCGTCCAGCCCCAGTTCACCGGCGAGCTCCAGCAGGAACGGCTCGCCCTTCGCCGCCAGCTCCCCGGTGCGGGCGAGGACCGCCTCCACGTACGGCCAGCCCTTGCCCTGGTCGACCGCCTCCTCGGCGGCCTGCGCGGCGGCGTAGGCGTGCTTGTGCTTGTCGAGGGGGAAGTGGCGCAGGCGTACGTCGAGCCGGTCGCCGTAGCGCTCGCGCAGGGCGCGCACGTCGTCCAGCGCGGCACGGCAGTCGGGGCACTGGAGCTCGCACCAGAGGTCGAGGACGACAGGGCGGACGGGAGAGGAGTCGGTCATGGGGCCAGTCTTCCAGCCCGCCGGAGGGGTCCCCAACCGGGACCTGCGGAGGAGGCCGCCCCGGAGATGTCCCTGAGGTCGTACGGGGGCGTGGCCCGGGCGGGCTCCCCCGGTGCAGGATGGAGGGGAACGCAATCCCTGGGGCTGGAGGACCGGATGCTGGCAGAGACGATCTGTTCCGCGGCGTCCGCGGCCGGTCTGGGCATCGCCGCGATCGCCGCGTACCGCAAGCGATTCCTGGCCGCGACGCGCATCGCCGCCTACGCGCTGGTACCGGTCGGTCTGGTGCTGACCGGCGTCGTCGAGTGGGTTTCGGGCATCGCCTTCAAACCGGAGGTGTGGGTGGGCTTCGGTCTGCTCGGCCTGTCCTGGCTGCTCTTCATGACGACCAGGGCGGTGGAGCGCCGTACCGGCGGCACCCGCAGGGAGCGCAGGGCCGCGCGGGCGGCGCAGCGCGAGGAGGCCGCTCCGCGGGCGTCCGCGCCGCCGCTCGGCGCGGCGAGTCCGGCGGCCGCGCAGCCGACGGGGCCCCGGGCCGAGGCCCGGCCGGAGGCCGGCGGGGCGGGGGAGGACTTCAGCGACATCGAAGCCATTCTGAAGAAGCACGGCATCTGAACGGCTCGAAGGGGCCGGACGGCCCGGACGGCCGCGAGCGGGTCGCCCGGCAGGATCTCCGAAAACCTGGCAACTCGAACGCCGAAGTGATCAACGAAAGATCACGAACGGCCAAGATCCGACGAACTCCCGGCGCAGGTGGGTGTGTTGGTCATCGGGGGTGGCCGCGCTGCGTCATCATCGCCCGGAGATGCTGGACACCTCCCGGGGCGAAGCCCCCGCACCCACCGAAGAACCGCGCGGCTGCCTCTTCGCGCTTTCCCAGCCACCCCTGATGATCTTCCTCGGGGTGATCGGCTTCCTGCTGCTGATGGCCGCGATGCACGATCTCTTCCTGCTGTGATGCCTCAGCTCGCGGCTTCCTTGCGCCGCGCCCGGTACGCCGCCACATGGAGCCGGTTTCCGCAGGTGCGGCTGTCGCAGTAGCGGCGGGACCGGTTGCGCGAGAGGTCGACGAAGGCCCGGCGGCAGTCCGGGGCCTCGCAGCGGCGCAGCCGCTCGTGCTCGCCGGAGACCACGATGAAGGCCAGCGCCATCCCGCAGTCCGCCGCGAGATGGTCCGCGACCGAGGCGCCGGGCGCGAAGTAGTGCACGTGCCAGCCGAAGCCGTCGTGGTCGGTCAGCCGCGGTGTGGTGCCGGCCGCCGCCACCAGCTGGTTGATCAGCTCCGCACAGGTGCCGGGGCCGGGCGCCGCGAACGCGTCCGCGAAGCGTGCCCGCACGTCCCGTACGGCCCTGAGGTCGGTCCCGTCGAGTTCACCCACGTCGCTGATGTGATGGAGGCGCACAAACGCGTACAGCGCCTCGATGTCCGCGAGCCGGTCGCTCTGGTCGCTCTCCGGCGCCGTGTTCACCAGATCGACGACGACGTCGAGGGCGCGTCTGGTGTCGTGGGGGATCAGCACGATTCGCTCCCTGGCCTGCCGCGGGCGGGCGCCCGCCGATGCTGGCCGACTTTAGCGGCTCGCGCGCACGGCGCACCGGCGCCGTCTCCGCGGTGGATCCCGCGGCGACGGCGCCGACGTGTGCTGTATGCGGTTGTCCGCCCCGCGCCGTCGCCCCGAGTCGGACGGCGTCGAGCGGCTCTCGGCCTGGCTCAGTTCTCCGCCAGGATGTGTGAGAGTTCCGTGTCGAGATCGAAGTGACGGTGCTCGGTGCCCGGTGGTACCGCGGCGTCCGTCCGCTTCAGGAACGACTCCAGGGCCCGCGCCGGGGCTTCGAGCAGGGCTTCTCCTTCCGGGGAGCTCAGGGCGATGCAGACGACTCCCTGGCCGTGGCTGCGGGACGGCCAGACTCTGACGTCGCCGGTACCGGTGGGCCGGTGAAGGCCCTCGGCGAGAAGATCGCGGGCGAACACCCACTCGACGGTCTCCTCGGCTCCGGTGTGGAAGGTGGCATGCACGGCGTAGGGATCGGCCGTGTCATACCGCAGGCCCGCGGGTACAGGCAGTGATGACTCGCTCGACACTACGAGGCGCAGGTGCAGCTCGCAGCTGACCGTGGTGTTCATAAGCGCCAGGGCCTTTCGCTCAGTGTGCGCTCGGGGATTCGCACGTCGGCGAAATCGACATGCCACCTACGGTGCCGTTGTAAACCCCTCTGACCTTTTTGCGGCGCTTCGGATAGCTCGTACGGCCGAGAGGTACTTGATGCGATACGAGCATTACGGTCGCGGGGTCAGGTCGGGTAGGTTGGGCCTCATGAACGCGGAGAGTAACGAGCGGGAAGAAGTCGTCGACCCGGCGGCCGCAGTGCCCGCCGCGGGGGGCGCGGGCGAGGACGAGCGGGAGCTGGGTTCGCGGGCGCCGCAGTTCATCAAGGCGTCGAAACCGCTGCATCTGAGCTGGCAGGTCGGGGTATTCGTCATCGGCCTGGCGGTCGTGGTCACCGGCGTGATCATGTTGCCGCTGCCGGGGCCCGGCTGGCTGGTGATCTTCGGCGGCATGGCGATCTGGGCGACCGAGTTCGTGTGGGCGCAGCTGGTGCTGCGCTGGACGAAACGGAAAGTCACCGAAGCGGCGCAGAAGGCGCTCGACCCCAGGGTCCGGCGGCGGAACATGATCCTCACCACGGCCGGCCTGGTGATCATCGCGGTGCTGGTCGGGATCTACGTCCGGGAGTTCGGTCTCGAGATGCCGTGGAACATCGAGGAGTGACCGGTGCGGGATGGCCGGCAATCGGTTCGGGATCCCCGCTGACATGGGGTAATGTGTGCGGAGCGCCGGGGCGATTAGCTCAGTGGGAGAGCGCTTCGTTCACACCGAAGAGGTCACTGGTTCGAACCCAGTATCGCCCACCCGGACCGAAGGCCCGAGAGACGGAAGTCTCTCGGGCCTTCGCCGTTTCCCGGCCCCGGACGGCCCCCGGACGGGCCCTCCGGACGTCCCGGCCTCAGCGCATCCGGCCCAGGGTCTCCCGCAGCCGGCGGGCGTCGCGCAGACGCTGCTCGTACGTCGCCCCGACGGTCAGCAGCAGCAGGCCCGCGAGGGCCGGCGGCAGCCAGCGGGGGAGTGCGCCGACGACCTGGGCGACGTACGGCGCGAGCTCGTGCAGCGCGTCCAGGGCGAGTACGACGGAGCCCAGCACCAGCAGCGCCTGGAGCCGGCGCCCGGCGCCCGTCAGGGTCACGGCCAGGGCCGCCGCCCCGAGAAGGAGCGGGCGCAGCCAGTGCTCGTCGCCCCAGGCCGCGACCAGGCTCGGCAGGAGGGTCGCGGCGAGCCCCGGGCCGTACGCCGTCCAGGACGAGGCCCGCGGGTCGCGCCGTCGGCGCAGCGCACCGACGGCGAGCGCCGCGACGGTGACGGGCAGCGTGTACGCCTCGGGCACGGCGACGTCCGAGGCGGCGAGGCGGACCCAGCCGGCCAGCACGAAGAGCACGAGGGCCGCGTACCCGACGGGGCGCCGGTCCGCCCGTACGGCCGTGCCCGCGGCGATGACCCCGCACAGCGCCAGGACCGACGCGAGGGCGGGGGCGTGGCCCGCGGCGAGGCCGGCCGCGAGCAGCGCCGCCGCGGCGCCCGTGACCTCCAGGGGGAGGGCGGTGGCGTGGCCGCGCACCCGGGCGGCGAGCGCGGCGGTGGCCGCGGGCACGGTGAGGACCGCCCATGCGGCCTGGTGGGGCGCGAGCGAGAGCGCGGCGGCGGTGGCGCCGGTGAGCCCCGTCGCGTACACGACGGCCGCGGCGGCGCAGACGGCCGGCGTGACGGCTCCCCCGGAGGGCGCGGCGGTCACGGCGGCCGCGCCGAACAGCGCCGCCAGGACGCCGAGCACGGTGAGCGTGGCGGTCTGCGCGGCCAGCGACAGCAGCGACACGGAGAGCGCCGACGCGAGGGCGCAGGCGAGCGCCGTGAGCGCGAGGGGCGCGCGGAGGGCGTGGGGTGCCGTGGCGGCCTTGGCGAGGACCGGGCGTACCGCCAGGGCCAGGGACCCCGCGGTCAGGAACAGGTGCAGCGTTACGGCCGCGGGGTAGCCGAAGTCCCGTACGGCCGGGACGGTGTGCGCCGCCGCCCATGCCAGGACCAGGGCCGCGCACGCCGCCGGGGCGCGCCAGGTGTGGCCGGGCGCGGCCGGCCGGCGTGCCGCGGCCGCGGCGGCGGCGACCGAGACCGCGGCCACGGTCAGCAGGACCAGCGGGGCCGCGGCCGTCCACGGCCGGGAGAGCCCGGAGAGGAGCGCCTCGCGGACACCGGCCGGGGCACCGGACCAGACGCGCTCCGCCTGCGCGGCGGGGCCGAGCAGACCGATGGCGACCGGAGGCAGCGCCCACAGGGCGCCCGCCGCCAGCACCGCACCGGACGCACCGGCCAGGCCGGCCGTCACGGGACGCGGCAGGCCCGCCCGTACGACGGCCAGCAGGGCCACCGCGCACAGCACGTACACGGGCACCGCCCACGTGTCCGTCACCGCGGGGCGTGCCACCCCGCCGCCGGCCGCCAGCGCCGCGAGGCCGGCCGCCGCCGAGGGCGCCACGGCATGCGGTGCCGGGGCGCGCCGGGCGGCGGACAGGGCGAGGGCGGCAACCGCCACCAGCAGCACGCCCGGCCGCAGCGCGTCCGCCGGGCCGCCCGCCGCCAACGACAGGACACCGCCGCCGAGCAGCGCCCCCGCGCCCGTCAGCCAGGCACCGGCGTACGCGAGCGGACGCACCGCGCGGCCGGTGCCCCACAGGGCCACGGCGACATCGAGCGCGGCCGTGGCCGACAGCGCCCAGGCGAACGACAGCGGGCCCGGCCCGGCCGCCAATGACCAGAGGAGGAAGGGGAACTGAGCGGTGATCAGCGCGGCGGGCAGCGGGACCCGCAGCCGGCCGAGCCCCAGACCGTACGCCGCCCAGAGCGCCGCCAGCGCGGCCGAACCGATCGCGGCGTACCCGAGCGGGTCCGTCCCGGGCAGCGCCACGCGGTGCAGGGCGTACGCGTCGAGCACGGTGAGGGCCAGCCCCAGCGCCGCCACCGACTCGGCGGTCGAGACGAGGCCGCGGCGCAGCAGCAGGACCGGCGCGACCAGCGCCAGGGCCGTCACCGCGCCCAGCACCGCCGAGCGGCCGCCGATGCCCAGATGCCCCCAGCTCACCAGCGTGAAGGCGATCGCGGCGACCGTCAGCAGAACACCGCCGAGCGCCAGCAGCACGTTCTGCGCACCGCGCGGCGAGGCGTCCTGCGGCGCACGCGGCACCTGACCGGCGCCGAAGGCCCCGGCGTACGGCGAGAAGGGGCCGTGCGGAGCGGCGGGCGGGGCCTGCCGCACGGCACTGAGCAACCACGCCCTGCGGGTCAGCAACTGGGCCCGCCGGGCTTCGAGCAGGCCCAGTTCGTGGTCGAGGACCGCCAGCTCTTCCGCGGGCGGCAATGCGTTCTCCATGGTTGAGGAGTGTGGCGCGGGACACACTGCGGGGCATGGGTCCGGATACTCAGATCCCCGGTGAGTACGTGCAGGAACACGCAGACTGGGCGGATGGACTGGTGCCGTTACCGCTTTCGCAGTGTCTGGGATCTGCCCGCCCCGCCCAGCAGGGTCTACGGCGTGCTGGAACGGGTCGACGAGTACCCCCGGTGGTGGCCGCAGGTGCGGCAGGTCACCCGCCTCGACGACCGGACCGGCGTCGCCCGGTTCCGTTCCTTCCTGCCGTACGAACTGGTCGTCACCGCTCAGGAGAGGCGGCGCGCCCCGGAGGCCGGCGTCCTGGAGATGGCCATGACCGGAGACCTCGAAGGCTGGGCGCGCTGGACCGTACAGCCGCGCGGCGGCGGCGCGCGCGTCCTCTACGAGCAGGAAGTGGAGGTGCGCAAGGCGCTGATGCGCCGGTTCGCCGTACCCGGACGGCCCGTCCTCATCGCCAACCACGCGCTGATGATGCGGGGCGGGCGGCGCGGGCTCTCGGCCGCCCTCGCGGTTTGAACCGACCCCCCGGGGGCCTGTATGGTTCAGTGCGTTCCCGGGCGATTAGCTCAGTGGGAGAGCGCTTCGTTCACACCGAAGAGGTCACTGGTTCGAAACCAGTATCGCCCACCCGGGAAGGCCGGTCCGTCACAGACGGACCGGCTTTTTCCATAGCGCCTCACACCGCCCGCTCAGGCGGCCGCCGCCGGCACCTCGGGGCGCAGCGGCCACGCCGGATTCACCTCTTCCTCCGAGCCGTTGCGCGCGAACCACGCCTGCAGGCCGCGTGCCTGCGCCGCGTGCCACACCGCCTGGAGGGTGTGCAGTTCGGCCGGCGAGAGCCGCTCCAGGCGCGAGGCGAAACGGCGGCCCAGGGTGCGTACGACCTCCAGCGAGGCCGTCGCGTCGGCGACCGCGTCATGAGCGCCGTCCAGCTCCACCTCGTACTGCGCACACAGATCGGTGAGCGTACGGCGGCCCTTGCGGTAGCGGTCCAGGTGCTTGTCCAGTACGCGCGGATCCAGCACGCACAGCGGACGGCTGTCCAGGTAGCGCCCCAGCGACGACGCCCGGTGGCGCCTCAGCTCGCGGTCCAGCAGGGTCAGGTCGAAAGGCGCGTTCATCACCACCAGCGGCCGGCGGGCGATGCTCTGCTCGGCGAGCCCTCTGGCTATCTCCTCCACGACCGGCGCGGGCCAGCGGCCGTTGCGCTGCAGGTGATCGTCCGTCAGCCCGTGGATCTCCGTCGCCCCCGGGGGCACCGGGACCCCCGGATTCACCAGCCAGCGCGTCGCCCGCACCCGCCCGCCCGGCGCGTCCTGCACGACCAGCGCGGCGGAGACGATGCGGTCCTCCTCGACATCCACCCCCGTCGTCTCGGTGTCGAAAGCGGCCAGGGGTCCTTCGTACCAGCACGTCATGTCCGAACTCCTCTTGCTCCCTTGGCAGATGGCGCGCGTCCCCTGCCCGAAGCGGTGATACCCGGGTCGTTTGTCCGGTACGCCGTTTGAGGGGGATGCGCAGCGGAGACAACACAAGTGACGGAGCGTGAAGTCCACGGGCCGTCACGGGGAAACTGATCGGCACAGCCCGGGAGGCACCGTCAGCCATGGCGCTCACGCAGCCCGAACCGGGCGGGCTGCTGCCCGAGCGGATCGCACCGCTGCGCGGCGGACTCGCCACCACCGCCTGCATGGAGACTCTTCAGGTGGGCTATCTGCACGCGGTCGCGGCGGCCGCGGGATGTTCTCTCTCGCAACCGTTTCCGGACAACGGCATCGACTGGCACGTGAGCCACAGCGCTCCCGGGCACACCGTCGATGACGAAGTCACCGTCAAGGTCCAGCTCAAATGCACCTACCAGATCCCGCCGCACCCGGCGGGGGGAGCCTTCTCCTTCACGCTCGACAACGCCCATCTGGAGAAGCTCGCCCGCACCCCGGTGTCGGTGCACAAGATCCTCGTCGTGATGCTCGTACCGCGGACCCGGGACGACTGGCTGCGCGCCGGCCACGACGGCCTCGACCTGCGGCACTGCTGCTACTGGACCAACCTGGCCGGACACCCGGTGACGGGCAGGCGCAGGACCACTGTGCGGATCCCGACCTCGCGGATATTCGACGACCGAGCACTCTGCGAGATCATGACCCGGGTCGGGGTGGGAGGGAGACCCTGATGCACCACCGGCCGATCGACGAACCCCTGCGACCGCACCCGGGCACGGAGTCCGACAGCGGCTTCGCCACGGGCCCCGGCATCTGGGACGCCGGAGCGGGCCCCGATCCCGCCCACGTCGACCCCGCCGTGCTCGGTGTGCTGCTCGCCCGGCACGGCTGGCGGCGGCGCGGGGGAGCGGCGGGCCGCTACGCCCGCTGGACGCCGCCCGGGCCGTCCGGCGGCGGGACGAGCCTGCTCGTGCCCGAGAGCCGGGCCTTCCCCGACAGCGACGACCTGCTCGGCGAGGCGCTGACCGCGCTCGTCCGCTGCGCCGCGCCCTCCGCCCGCGAGGTGCTGGTCTCCCTCACCGTCCCCAGCGACGAGATCCGCTGGTGGCGCGACGTACCGGAAGGCCCCTCGGGGGCCGTCCCGTGGACCGCGCAGGAACGGCTGCGCTCGGCCGCGCGCCAGACGCTGCTCGCCGCGGCGCTGGCCGCGCGCGGGCGCGCCGGGTACTACGGCGCGCGGCACCGGCGACAGGCGCGGGCGTCCCTGGAGGGCGTCCTGGTGGGACCCGCGCCGGGCGGGCGCGCCCTCACCGCGTTCGTACCGGTGGCGGCGGGGCGCGGTGTCGCCGTACGGCTGCACCACGCCCTGCACGCCGCCCGCGAGGCCGTCGACTACCAGCGGGCGACCGGCGGCATGGACGCCTTCGACACGGCGGTCGAGGCCGGTGTGAGCCGCGAACTCACGGACGCCGTGATCGCGCTGGTCCACGGCTCGGAGGGCGCGCGCATAGCCCTGGAGTGGTCACCCGCCGCCGGGGTGCCCGCAGGGTGCGCGGCCCGCCCCGAAGCGGTGGAGTTCTCGCCGGGCGACCTGCCGGCGCTGCGCGCGGCGGGCGCGCGCTACCTGCTCGACGAGCCCTCCGTGAGGGTACGGATCACGGGCGCGGTGGTACGGATGCGACGGCCGGGGCCGCGCGGGGCCGGCACGGTGCGGCTGCGCGTCCTGGCGGGCGCGGAGGTGCCGCACGTACGGATGGTGCTCGACGAGGAGGCGTACCGGATCGCGGGCCACGCCCACCTGGTCGGGCTGCCGATCAGGGTCCACGGGCAGCTGGAGAGCCGGGGCGGCTTCCGGCGGCTCACCGGGGCGAACGGCGTGGTGCCCGTGCAGGTGGACGACGCGGAACGGGACCGGCTGATGAAGTCGCTCCAGGAGAACCTGGACTTTTTCGAGGAGGCGTGCGGCGGGGATTAACCGTTTCGCGAGGGGGCCGTCCGGCTCGGTACAGTTAGTTACTACGTGCGCAACAACTTACGCGCGACCCCCTCAGACAGGAGTGACCGGTGTCGGACGTCCGTGTGTTCATCCAACGCGATTCCGAGCGGGAAGAGCGCGTGGTGACCACGGGCACCACGGCGGCCGAGCTCTTCCCCGGCGAGCGCACCGTCGTCGCCGCGCGCGTGGGCGGCGAGCTGAAGGACCTGGCGTACGTCGTCGCGGACGGCGAGGAGGTCGAGCCGGTCGAGATCTCCTCCGAGGACGGCCTGAACATCCTGCGCCACTCCACCGCGCACGTCATGGCGCAGGCCGTGCAGGAGCTGTTCCCCGAGGCGAAGCTCGGCATCGGTCCGCCGGTCAAGGACGGCTTCTACTACGACTTCGACGTCGAGCGGCCGTTCACCCCCGAGGACCTCAAGGCCATCGAGAAGAAGATGCAGGAGATCCAGAAGCGCGGGCAGCGCTTCTCGCGCCGCGTCGTCACCGACGAGGCCGCGCGCGAGGAGCTGGCGGACGAGCCGTACAAGCTGGAACTCATCGGCATCAAGGGCTCCGCGTCGACCGACGACGGTGCGAACGTCGAGGTGGGCGGCGGCGAGCTGACCATCTACGACAACCTGGACGCCAAGACCGGCGACCTGTGCTGGAAGGACCTCTGCCGGGGTCCGCACCTGCCGACCACCCGGAACATCCCCGCCTTCAAGCTCATGCGCAACGCCGCCGCCTACTGGCGCGGCAGCGAGAAGAACCCGATGCTCCAGCGCATCTACGGCACCGCGTGGCCGTCGAAGGACGAGCTGAAGGCGCACCTGGAGTTCCTCGCCGAGGCCGAGAAGCGCGACCACCGCAAGCTCGGCTCCGAGCTGGACCTCTTCTCGATCCCGGAGCAGATCGGCTCCGGCCTCGCGGTCTTCCACCCCAAGGGCGGCATCATCCGCCGGGTCATGGAGGACTACTCGCGCCGCCGGCACGAGGAGGAGGGGTACGAGTTCGTCTACACCCCGCACGCGACCAAGGGGAAGCTCTTCGAGACCTCGGGCCACCTGGACTGGTACGCCGACGGCATGTACCCGCCCATGCAGCTCGACGAGGGCACGGACTACTACCTCAAGCCCATGAACTGCCCGATGCACAACCTGATCTTCGACGCGCGGGGCCGGTCCTACCGTGAACTGCCGCTGCGCCTCTTCGAGTTCGGGACCGTGTACCGGTACGAGAAGTCCGGCGTGGTGCACGGCCTGACCCGCGCCCGCGGCTTCACCCAGGACGACGCGCACATCTACTGCACCAAGGAGCAGATGGCGGAGGAGCTCGACCGTACGCTCACCTTCGTCCTCGGCCTGCTGCGCGACTACGGCCTGACCGACTTCTACCTGGAGCTGTCCACCAAGGACCCGGAGAAGTTCGTCGGCTCGGACGAGATCTGGGAAGAGGCCACCGAGACCCTGCGCCAGGTCGCCGAGAAGCAGGGCCTGCCGCTGGTCCCGGACCCGGGCGGCGCCGCCTTCTACGGTCCGAAGATCTCCGTCCAGTGCAAGGACGCCATCGGCCGCACCTGGCAGATGTCGACCGTGCAGCTCGACTTCAACCTGCCCGAGCGCTTCAACCTGGAGTACACCGGCCCCGACGGCGGCAAGCAGCGCCCGGTGATGATCCACCGTGCCCTGTTCGGCTCCATCGAGCGCTTCTTCGCGGTGCTCCTGGAGCACTACGCGGGCGCGTTCCCGGCGTGGCTGGCTCCGGTGCAGGCGGTCGGCATCCCGATCGGCGACGCGCACATTCCGTACCTTCAGGAATTCGCCGCCGAGGCCAGGAAGAAGGGCCTGCGGGTCGAGGTGGACGCCTCCTCGGACCGTATGCAGAAGAAGATCAGGAACCAGCAGAAGCAGAAGGTCCCGTTCATGATCATCGTCGGCGACGAGGACATGAGCGCGGGCACGGTGTCGTTCCGCTACCGCGACGGGTCGCAGGAGAACGGCATCCCGCGCGACCAGGCGCTGGCGAAGCTCGCCGACGTGGTGGAGCGGCGCGTGCAGGTGTGATGCGTTCCCCGCGCGAGCGGGGTCCGAGGGCCCGCGGCGGGCACTAACCCGCCGCGGGCCCTGCTGCGTCCTCGTCGTTCTCGTCCTCCCGGCGGAACGCCTGGACCAGCCAGGACGAGAACGAGCCCGTCACCGCCCCGAGCAGTGCCAGGCCGCCCGCCATCAGGCCGACCGCGATGGTCCGCCCGCCCCAGGTCACCGGCGCCACATCGCCGTACCCGACCGTCGTCAGCGTCGAGCAGACCCACCACACGGCGTCTCCGAAGGTACGGATCGTGGCGCCGGGAGCCGCGTGTTCCTGCTGGTAGACGGCGAGCGCGCCGGCGAAGCCCAGCAGCACCGAGGTCAGACCCGCGTACGTGATCACGCGCGCGTGCAGGCTCAGCCGCGGCTGGTCGCGCCTGCTCTGCATTGCCGTGTAGACCCGCACCATGCGCAGCGGGCGCAGCAGCGGCATCAGCAGGACGAGGGTGTCCAGCCAGTGCGTACGGACGAAACCCAGCCACCGTCCCGTCAGCCGCCACCGCACCAGGTAGTCGGCGGCGAACAGGCTCCACAGGACCACGATCACCACCAGACACGCGTTCCGCCAGCCCGCGGGCAGGCCGTGGACCAGCACCCGGACCGCGTACACGGCGAGGAAGAGCAGGGAGGCGGCGAAGAGCGGGATCTCGCTGCGCCGCTCCCAGCGCCGTACCGGACCGTCCTGATCGGCGTGCATCGCCCCAGCATGGCCGGAAGGCCACCGGGCTTGCCCCGACGACACGTCCGGCGGGCACCAAGTCATATGCTGCACTCCATGACGATTGAGCCGGAGCAGCAGATCGGAGTCGGGACGCCGGACGCGTTCCAGCGCCTGTGGACGCCTCACCGGATGGCGTACATCCAGGGGGAGAACAAGCCGACCGGTCCGGGGGCCGAGGACGGCTGCCCGTTCTGCTCGATCCCGGCGAAGTCCGACGAGGACGGGCTGGTCGTCGCGCGCGGTGAGCACGTGTACGCGGTGCTCAACCTGTACCCCTACACGGGCGGACACCTGATGGTCGTCCCGTTCCGGCACGTCGCCGACTACACGGACCTGGACGACGCCGAGACCGCCGAACTCGCCCTGCTCACCAAGCAGGCCATGTCGGCGCTGCGCACGGCCTCCGGGGCGCAGGGCTTCAACATCGGGATGAACCAGGGCGCGGTCGCCGGGGCCGGCATCGCGGCGCACCTGCACCAGCACGTGGTGCCGCGCTGGGGCGGCGACACGAACTTCATGCCGGTCGTCGGGCACACGAAGGTACTGCCGCAGCTGTTGGGGGACACCCGCACGCTGCTGGCCGGCGCCTGGCCCGCCGCCTGACCCCCGGGCGCCCCCGAGCCTTGCGCGTCGTACGTTACGCGTCGTAGACGTCGGCCTTCCTCGGCGCCGGGTCCTGGACCAGGCCGCTGAGGATCAGGGAGCGGTTGCTGAAGCGGTCGGTGTCCACGCCGTGGTCGTCGAGCACGCGGATGGCCGCGGCGTGGACCACGCGCAGTACGGGCGTGGCCGCGCGCATCGCGTCGTCGGCCATGAAGCGGTGCCGCCAGGGCTTCTCGGCCCAGGCGTGCCGCAGCCCGAAGGGCTCGGGGAGCGCGATCTTGCCGCCGAAGAAGTCGAGGAGCGACGGGAACCAGGTGAGGGGGGCGCGGACGGCCAGGCGTACCACTTCGTCGGCGTCGACGAGCGGCTGGTGCTTGTCGACGGTCTCCCAGAACCTGACCGTCTTGCTGACCGTCACCGTCTTGGGCTTGGGCTTGGTGGTGAAGAGCGAGTGGACCGGGCCCAGGGCGTGGCCCGTGACCTCGATGCGCAGCGTCTCGTGCAGCACGGTGACGGTGATCAGCATGGTGATGACCAGCTGGCCGTCCCAGAGGGTGAACTGCACACCCAGGTAGTGCCGGTTCCCGGCGCCGAACTGCTGCTCGTTGCAGATCCGCTGTATTTCGTGGCCCTTGATCTGGAAGGCGTCCACGCTCTCGCCGCCGGGCCTGGACACCTCGTCCGCGTTCTCGCCGATCGGCGCGACGATCCAGTGGCGCACGGAGGGGGTCGGGAAGCCGCCGGTGTGGAGCGGGCCGCGCTCCAGCATGCGGAGCTGGTCGTGGATGGCGCGTACGACGTCCCAGCTGCGGAATCCGTGGATCTCCTTGCCGGGGTCCCGCGGGACGAGCTCTTCGGCGAGCTGCCAGCTGCCCCAGCGGGTCCCCATGCCCAGTATCCCCTTGGGGCCCGCGTAGAAGACCGAGTTGCTGTGCTGCTCGGCGGTGAGCTTGACGAGGGACTGGCGCAGTTGCTCGGCGGCGGACTCGTTGGGGTCGCGCGGTACGGCCTCGGGGATCTTCGCCCCCACGCCGCCGCCCGACAGCAGGCCCTCCCAGCGGGCCCGCAGGTCCTTGGCCGTGGACTCGCTGATCCGCTTGGCCCACAGCCAGCCGATGACCGGGGCGACGAGCATCACCCGCAGGTAGACCGCCCAGAATCCGCCGAAGGGCAGCATGACGAGGGCGATCACGGCGAGCCCGCCGAAGGCGACCAGGGCGGCGGTGGCGAGGGCGCCGGCCCGCTTGTCCTTGGAGCCGGCGATCGTACGGCGCAGCTGGAAGACGCCCAGCCAGATGAGCATGCCGGGCAGGAAGACCAGGCCGAAGAGCGCCATGACGCCGGTGAGCTTGGTGTCCCGCTCCTTGCGGATGCGGGTCGCGGCGAGGCAGTGCTCGACGACGGTCTGCGGCTCGGTGCCGAAGGACTGGATGAGCGCCTTGCGGGCCCCGCCGAGCATGCGTACCTGCACGGCGCGCGAGAAGGCCTCACCCAGGTTCGGTTCGAAGAGGGAGAGTCTGCCCTTCTTGACCTCGGACTTGTGCCATTCGTTGTTGGCCTTGAGGATCTCGGTCACCGGACTGTCGCGGTACGCCGCCGAGGCGAGGGCCTGGGTCGCGGCGGTCTGGCCCGCGGAGCCCTGGAGCGGGACCTGTGCCCCCGGTGAGAAGTCGAACCCGTCATCCGCCACTGCTGCCCCCATCGCCGCGCGCAACCGGTCCTGCGGCCTGTCCTCGACCGCCGTGCCCGGCACTCCTTCTGAGCCGGCCCCCAGCGTACCCAGCGTGTCCAGGATGTTCCTGCCCGTCATGCGACAGTGAAATGCCGCCCGCCGCAGGGCAATTGGGCGGGCGGCCTGCGGATTATGATCCCTTTTCCGCTTGTTCGCGTATCTTGCCCGACAGCTGGGGCGGCATCGGCTCGTGGCGGACGTACGAGCGGCTGAAGCGTCCGGTGCCGTGCGTGACCGACCTCAGGTCCAGGGCGTACCGCTCCATCTCGATCTCCGGAACCTCGGCCCGTACCAGCGTGCGCCCCTCCCCCTCCTGCTCGGTTCCGACCACCCGTCCCCGCCGCCCCGACAGGTCGCTCATGACCGGCCCGACGTAGTGGTCGGGCACCAGCACCAGCACCTCGGCGACCGGCTCCAGCAGGTGGATCTTCACGTCGGCCGCGGCCTCGCGCAGCGCCAGCGCGCCCGCCGTCTGGAACGCCGCGTCGGAGGAGTCCACCGAGTGCGCCTTTCCGTCGAGCAGCGTCACGCGTATGTCCACGAGTGGGTAGCCCGCGGCGACACCGCGCCCCGCCTGGGCGCGTACCCCCTTCTCGACGGACGGGACGAACTGGCGCGGCACCGCGCCGCCCACGACCTTGTCGACGAACTCGATCCCGCTGCCCGGCGGCAGCGGCTCCACCTCGATCTCGCAGATCGCGTACTGCCCGTGGCCGCCGGACTGCTTCACATGACGGCCGCGGCCGGCCGCCCCGGCGCCGAACGTCTCGCGCAGCGACACCTTGTGGGGCACGGCGTCCACCCGCACTCCGTACCGGCTGCGCAGGCGCTCCAGCGCCACGTCGCGGTGGGCCTCGCCCAGGCACCACAGCACCAGCTGGCGGGTGTCCTGGTTCTGCTCCAGACGCGTCGTCGGATCCTCGGCGACCAGCCGCGCGAGCCCCTGGGAGAGCTTGTCCTCGTCCGTCTTGCTGTGCGCCCGCACGGCGAGCGGCAGCAGCGGGTCGGGCATGGTCCACGGCTCCATCAGCAGCGGATCGTCCTTCGAGGACAGGGTGTCCCCGGTCTCCGCGCGCATCAGCTTGGCGACGCTGGCGATGTCGCCCGCGATGCAGCGGTTCAGGGGGCGCTGGTGCTTGCCGAACGGGGAGGACAGCGCGCCGATCCGTTCGTCCGCCTCGTGAAGGTCCGGGCCCTCGTGGCCCCGGTCCGTGAGGCCGTGCCCCGACACGTGCACCGTCTCGTCGGGCCGCAGGGTGCCGGAGAAGACCCGCACCAGGCTGACCCGCCCGACGTACGGGTCGGACGCCGTCTTGACGACCTCGGCGACCAGCGGCCCGTCGGGATCGCAGGTGACCGGCGGGCGCGGCCTGCCGTCGGGCGTCGTGACCGCGGGCGCCTCGCGCTCGGCGGGGGACGGGAAGCCTCCCGTGATCAGTTCCAGCAGCTCGACGGTGCCGATGCCCTGGCGTGCCCCGTCGGCGGCCGGCGCGGCGGCGAGCACGGGGTGGAAGGTGCCCCGCGCGACGGCCCGTTCCAGGTCGCCGACGAGTGTCTCGTGGTCGATCTCCTCACCGCCGAGATAGCGGTCCATGAGGGTCTCGTCCTCGCTCTCGGCGATGATCCCCTCGATCAGCCGGCCGCGGGCCGCCTCGATCCGGGGGGCCTGCTCGCCGTCCGGCGGCGTCTCCTCGCGCTCGCCGGAGGAGTAGTCGAAGATCCGCTGCGACAGCAGGCCGACGAGCCCCTCGACCGGGGCGTGTCCGTCGGGTCCCCGGTGCCCGTACAACGGCAGGTACAGCGGCAGTACGGCGTCGGGGTCCTCGCCCCCGAAGGTCTGCGCGCAGAGCCGGGTCATCTCGTCGAAGTCGGATCTGGCCGCGTCGAGGTGGGTGAAGACGATCGCCCGCGGCATGCCGACCGCGGCGCACTCCTCCCACACCATCCGGGTCGAGCCGTCCACGCCGTCCGACCCCGAGACGACGAAGAGGGCCGCGTCCGCCGCCCGCAGACCGGCCCTGAGCTCCCCGACGAAGTCGGCGTATCCGGGGGTGTCGATCAGGTTGATCTTCACGCCGCCCCATTCGACGGGGAGCAGCGACAGCTGCACCGAGCGTTGCTGCCGGTGTTCGATCTCGTCGTGGTCGGAGACGGTCGTGCCGTCCTCGACGCGGCCCGCCCTGTTGACCGCTCCCGCTGTCTGCGCGAGGGCCTCGGCCAGGGTGGTCTTTCCCGTTCCGCTGTGGCCGACCAGCACGACGTTGCGTACGGACGAGGGCCGGTCGGCCGCCGTCGCCCCGCCGGCGGCTCCGGGGTGGTGCGCGTGTGTCTTGTCGCCCATGATTTTGCCTCCCTGTTCCGAGCACGGTGAGGAGAGGGGGCGCGGACATGTGGGAGCCGCAGTGGCGAGGCGACACCGATGACGCCCGCGGTCATTCGAGCTTTCCACTCCGGCCACGTCCCGTCCACACGTGACGCCCCGGCCCCCGGGGCACCGGGGCCCCGCCGGTGGCTCGCCGGTGCCCCGGCGGTGTCGCGGCTCCGGCGTCGCTACGATGGGCCAGCCGGTGGCCACAGGGGCTGGACCGGCCACCGACCCCCGGGAAGGCCATGCTGAACAAGTACGCGCGTGCATTCTTTACGCGTGTCCTCACACCGTTCGCCGCGTTTCTGCTCCGTCGAGGGGTGAGCCCGGACGCGGTGACCCTCGTCGGTACGGCCGGAGTGATGGCGGGTGCGTTGGCCTTCTTCCCCCGGGGAGAGTTCTTCTGGGGCACGATCGTCATCACCCTCTTCGTCTTCTCCGACCTCGTCGACGGCAACATGGCCCGGCAGGCCGGGGTGTCGAGCCGCTGGGGCGCCTTCCTGGACTCGACGCTCGACCGGGTCGCCGACTCGGCGATCTTCGGCGGGATCGCGCTCTGGTACGCGGGCACCGGCGACGACAACGCGCTGTGCGCCGTCGCCATCTTCTGCCTCGCCAGTGGCCAGGTCGTCTCGTACACCAAGGCGCGCGGCGAGTCGATCGGCCTGCCGGTGGCGGTGAACGGCCTGGTGGAGCGGGCCGAGCGGCTCGTCATCACGCTCGTCGCCGCGGGGCTCGCCGGACTGCACGACTTCGGGGTGCCGGGCATCGGCGTACTGCTGCCGATCGCCCTGTGGGTCGTGGCGGCGGGCAGCCTGGTGACGCTCGGACAGCGGGTCGTCACCGTACGCCGGGAGTCGGCGGAGGCCGACGCGTCGGCCGCTCCGGGCAGCGAGGCCACCTCGTGAGCGGTGTCGGGGAACGGCTGACGGACACGCTGTACGGCCTCGGCTGGGCCGGTGTGAAGAAACTGCCCGAGCCGGTGTCCGTCGCCCTCGGGCGCACGATCGCCGACACGGTGTGGAAGCGGCGCGGCCCGAGCGTGTTGCGGCTGGAGTCCAATCTCGCCCGGGTGGTACCGGACGCGGGCCCCGAGCGCCTCGCCGAGCTGTCCAGGGCCGGCATGCGCTCGTACATGCGCTACTGGATGGAGTCCTTCCGGCTGCCCGCGTGGAGCGCGGAGCGGGTGAAGGCCGGTGTCGAGATCAAGGACATCCACATCCTGACGGACACCCTCGCCTCGGGGCGGGGCGTCGTACTGGCGCTCCCGCACCTGGCCAACTGGGATCTCGCGGGCGCCTGGGCCACCACCGGACTGGGCATCCCCTTCACCACCGTCGCGGAGCGGCTCAAGCCCGAGTCGCTGTACGACCGCTTCGTCGCGTACCGGGAGGGCCTCGGGATGGAGGTCCTGCCGCACACGGGCGGCAGCGCCTTCGGGACGCTGGCGCGGCGGCTGCGGGCCGGCGGCCTCGTCTGCCTGGTCGCCGACCGCGACCTGTCGGCGTCCGGCACCGAGGTGAAGTTCTTCGGCGAGACGGCGCGCATGCCCGGAGGGCCCGCGATGCTGGCGCAGCAGACCGGGGCGCTGCTGCTGCCGGCGACCCTCTGGTACGACGACTCGCCGGTGATGCGGGGCCGCATCCACGCGCCCGTCGACGTACCGCGGACGGGCACGCGGGCCGAGAAGACGTCCGTCATGACGCAGGCGGTGGCGGACGCCTTCGCCACCGGCATCGCCGAGCACCCGGAGGACTGGCACATGCTGCAGCGGTTGTGGCTCGACGACCTCGAGCCGCGTCGGGGGCCCTCGTGAGGATCGGCATCGTCTGCCCGTACTCGTGGGACGTGCCGGGCGGCGTCCAGTTCCACATCCGGGACCTGGCCGAGCACCTGATCCGGCTCGGGCACGAGGTGTCCGTCCTGGCGCCCGCCGACGACGAGACGCCACTGCCGCCGTACGTCGTGTCCGCGGGCCGGGCCGTCCCCGTCCCGTACAACGGCTCGGTCGCCCGCCTCAACTTCGGGTTCCTCTCCGCCGCACGGGTGCGGCGCTGGCTGCACGACGGCACCTTCGACGTGATCCACATCCACGAGCCGACCGCGCCCTCGCTGGGTCTGCTCACGTGCTGGGCGGCGCAGGGACCGATCGTCGCCACCTTCCACACCTCCAACCCGAAGTCGCGGGCGATGATCGCGGCGTACCCGATCCTGCAGCCCGCGCTGGAGAAGATCAGCGCCCGTATCGCGGTGAGCGAGTACGCGCGGCGCACGCTGGTCGAGCACCTCGGCGGGGACGCGGTCGTCATCCCCAACGGCGTCGACGTCGACTTCTTCGCGAAGGCCGACGCGAAGGCCGAGTGGCAGGGGCAGACCATCGGCTTCATCGGGCGCATCGACGAGCCGCGCAAGGGACTGCCCGTCCTGATGCGCGCCCTCCCCAGGATCCTGGCCGAGCGCCCGGGCACCCGGCTGCTGGTCGCGGGGCGCGGTGACGAGGAGGAGGCGGTGGCGTCCCTCCCGGCGGAGATGCGGGGCCGCGTCGAGTTCCTCGGCATGGTGAGCGACGAGGACAAGGCGCGGCTGCTGCGGAGCGTCGACCTGTACGTCGCCCCGAACACCGGCGGCGAGAGCTTCGGCATCATCCTGGTCGAGGCGATGTCGGCGGGCGCGGCGGTGCTGGCGAGCGACCTGGACGCGTTCGCGCAGGTACTGGACCAGGGGGCGGCGGGCGAGCTCTTCGCCAACGAGGACGCGGACGCGCTGGCCTCGGCGGCGGTGCGGCTGCTGGGGGACCCGGAGCGGCTGGACGAGCTGCGGCTGCGGGGATCGGCGCACGTACGGCGCTTCGACTGGTCGACGGTGGCCGCGGACATCCTGTCGGTGTACGAGACGGTGACGGACGGGGCCGCGTCGGTGGACACCGACGAGCGAACGGGGCTGCGGGCCCGGTTCGGCCTGGCCCGGGACTGATCCGGGGGAGCGGCTCAGGGCGCCGCTCCCGGAGCGGCCCGCTCCCGGCGCCGCCCCGGTAACCTTGCCGCCCGTGACCGCAACCCTCATCTGGATCGTCGTAGCCCTCGTCGCCGTCGGGCTGTACCTCAGCTGGACCGCGGGCCGGCTGGACCGCCTGCACGCCCGCATCGACGCTTCCCGCGCCGCGCTCGACGCCCAGCTGCTGCGCCGCGCCTCGGTCGCCCAGGAACTGGCGACCTCCGGTGTGCTCGATCCCGCCGCCTCGATCGTGCTCTACCAGGCCGCGCACGCCGCCCGCCAGGCCGAGGAGGACCACCGGGAGGTCGCGGAGAGCGAGCTCAGCCAGGCGCTGCGGGCGGTCTTCGGTGAGACGGCGCAGGTCGACGCCGTGAAGGAGGCGCCCGGCGGCGAGGACGCCGCGTGGGAGCTGGCGGCGGCCGTACGCCGCGTCCCGATGGCCCGGCGCTTCCACAACGACTCCGTACGCGCGGCCCGCGCCCTGCGCCGCCACCGCACGGTCCGCTGGTTCCGGCTGGCCGGCCACGCGCCGTTCCCGCTGGCGTTCGAGATGGACGACGAGCCCCCCGTGGCCCTGGCCGACCGCCCCGGCAGTCAGTAAAACGATCCACCGGCTGCACATTGGCCCTTGCAGTGGACTGCTCGGACCATGTTCTCTCGGAGACAGCAAGAACCTTCTTTCTCCGAGTGAGGTCCATCCGTGTCCAGCACCAGCAACTTCCAGGCCCCCGAGACCGGCACCGCACGCGTGAAGCGCGGCATGGCGGAGCAGCTCAAGGGCGGCGTGATCATGGACGTCGTCAACGCCGAGCAGGCGAAGATCGCCGAGGACGCGGGCGCGGTGGCCGTCATGGCGCTGGAGCGCGTGCCCGCCGACATCCGCAAGGACGGCGGCGTGGCCCGGATGTCCGACCCCAACATGATCGAAGAGATCATCGAGGCCGTGTCGATCCCGGTCATGGCGAAGTCCCGCATCGGCCACTTCGTCGAGGCCCAGGTCCTCCAGTCCCTCGGCGTCGACTACATCGACGAGTCCGAGGTCCTGACCCCGGCCGACGAGGTCAACCACTCCGACAAGTGGGCGTTCACCACCCCCTTCGTCTGCGGCGCCACCAACCTGGGCGAGGCCCTGCGCCGTATCGCCGAGGGCGCGGCCATGATCCGCTCCAAGGGCGAGGCCGGCACCGGCAACGTCGTCGAGGCCGTCCGTCACCTGCGCCAGATCAAGAACGAGATCGCGAAGCTGCGCGGCTACGACAACAACGAGCTGTACGCCGCCGCCAAGGAGCTCCGCGCCCCGTACGAGATCGTCAAGGAGGTCGCCGAGCTCGGCAAGCTCCCCGTGGTGCTGTTCTCCGCGGGCGGCGTCGCCACCCCCGCCGACGCCGCGCTGATGCGCCAGCTCGGTGCCGAGGGCGTCTTCGTCGGCTCCGGCATCTTCAAGTCCGGCGACCCGGCCGCCCGCGCGGCCGCGATCGTGAAGGCCACCACCTTCTACGACGACCCGAAGATCATCGCGGACGCGTCCCGCAACCTGGGCGAGGCCATGGTCGGCATCAACTGCGACACCCTCCCCGAGTCCGAGCGCTACGCCAACCGCGGCTGGTAGTGCCGGTCATGAGCAATCCTGTGATCGGAGTCCTGGCTCTCCAGGGCGACGTACGGGAGCACCTGGTCGCCCTGGCCGTGGCCGACGCCACGGCCAGGCCGGTCCGGCGCCCCGAGGAGCTCGCCGAGGTCGACGGCCTGGTCATCCCCGGTGGCGAGTCCACCACCATGTCCAAGCTGGCCACCCTCTTCGGCATGCGGGAGCCGCTGCGCGAGCGCATCAAGGACGGCATGCCGGTCTACGGCACGTGCGCCGGCCTGATCATGCTCGCCGACAAGATCCTGGACCCGCGCTCGGGCCAGGAGACGTTCGGCGGCATCGACATGATCGTGCGCCGCAACGCCTTCGGACGGCAGAACGAGTCGTTCGAGGCGGGGGTCGAGGTCGAAGGCATAGAGGACGGCCCCGTCGAGGGAGTCTTCATCCGCGCGCCGTGGGTCGAGTCGGTCGGTGCCCAGGTCGAGGTGCTCGCCGAGCACGACGGCCACATCGTCGCCGTACGCCAGGGCAATGCCCTCGCCACGTCCTTCCACCCCGAACTGACGGGTGACCACCGGATGCATCAGCTCTTCACCGAGATGGTGCGCGCCGTACGCTGACCGGACCCCGGTAGGATCTCTGCCGAACGCAGCAGTATTGGTGACGCGAAGGAGACAGGCGGATGTCCGGCCACTCTAAATGGGCTACGACGAAGCACAAGAAGGCCGTGATCGATGCCAAGCGCGGCAAGCTCTTCGCGAAGCTGATCAAGAACATCGAGGTCGCGGCGCGCACCGGTGGCGCCGACATCGACGGCAACCCGACCCTCTTCGACGCCATCCAGAAGGCGAAGAAGAGCTCCGTCCCCAACAAGAACATCGACTCCGCGGTCAAGCGCGGTGGCGGTCTCGAGGCGGGCGGCGTCGACTACGAGACCATCATGTACGAGGGTTACGGCCCCAACGGTGTCGCGGTGCTCATCGAGTGCCTCACCGACAACCGCAACCGTGCCGCCTCCGACGTGAGGGTCGCCATGACCCGCAACGGCGGCTCGATGGCCGACCCGGGCTCCGTCTCGTACCTCTTCCACCGCAAGGGCGTCGTGGTCGTCCCCAAGGGCGAGCTGTCCGAGGACGACGTGCTCGGCGCGGTGCTCGACGCGGGCGCCGAGGAGGTCAACGACCTCGGTGACTCCTTCGAGGTCCTGAGCGAGGCCACCGACCTGGTCGCGGTCCGTACCGCGCTCCAGGACGCCGGCATCGACTACGACTCGGCGGACGCCAACTTCGTCCCGACCATGCAGGTCGAGCTCGACGAGGAGGGCGCGCGGAAGATCTTCAAGCTGATCGACGCGCTGGAGGACAGCGACGACGTGCAGAACGTCTTCGCCAACTTCGACGTCTCGGACGAGGTCATGGAGAAGGTCGACGCCTGAGGACTGATCAGCACGGCGACAGTGCCCTGCACGCACGGACGGGCCGACGGGACACACTCCCGGCGGCCCGTCCGTGCGTTGTCGGACCCAGCCGCTACTGTGCTGACCAGGCAGGAACACAGGAACAGACGGCCGAAAAGGTGAGGGGAGGGGCACGATGCGGGTACTGGGCGTGGACCCGGGGCTGACCCGGTGCGGCGTCGGCGTGGTCGAAGGCGTCGCGGGCCGCCCCCTGAAGATGCTCGGGGTCGGTGTCGTGCGTACGCCGTCGGACGCGGAGCTGGGGGAGCGTCTGGTCGCCATCGAGCGCGGCATCGAGGAGTGGCTCGACACCTACCGGCCCGAGTACGTCGCCGTGGAGCGGGTCTTCAGCCAGCACAACGTCCGTACGGTCATGGGCACCGCCCAGGCCAGCGCGGTCGCGATGCTCTGCGCGGCCCGCCGCGGACTGCCCGTCGCCCTGCACACGCCGAGTGAGGTCAAAGCGGCGGTCACCGGAAGCGGCCGGGCGGAGAAGGCCCAGGTCGGCGCGATGGTGACCCGGCTGCTGCGGCTGGACGCCCCGCCCAGGCCCGCCGACGCCGCCGACGCCCTCGCGCTCGCCATCTGCCACATCTGGCGCGCTCCCGCGCTCAACCGCCTCCAGCAGGCGCACGCCGCGGCCCGCACGCCCCGCATCCCCGTACGGAAGGTCACGCGATGATCGCGTTCGTCAGCGGCCCGGTCGCCGCACTCGCCCCGACCACCGCGGTCGTCGAGGTCGGCGGTATCGGCATGGCCGTGCAGTGCACGCCCAACACGCTGTCCGCCCTCCGTATCGGCCAGGAGGCGAAGCTCGCGACCTCCCTGGTCGTCCGGGAGGACTCACTGACCCTCTACGGCTTCGCCGACGACGACGAACGGCAGGTCTTCGAGCTGCTCCAGACCGCCAGCGGCGTCGGCCCCCGGCTCGCCCAGGCCATGCTCGCCGTGCACGCGCCGGACGCGCTGCGCCTGGCGGTCGCGACGGGTGACGAGAAGGCGCTCACCGCCGTTCCGGGCATCGGCAAGAAGGGCGCGCAGAAGCTGCTCCTGGAGCTCAAGGACCGTCTCGGCGAGCCGCTCGGAACCGGCGCTTCCGTGGGCGCCCAGCGCGTCGCTTCGGGACCCGCCCCGTGGAGCGAGCAGCTCCAGAACGCGCTCATCGGTCTCGGGTACGCGCCCCGGGAGGCCGGGGAAGCGGTCGCGGCGGTCGCGCCGCAGGCCGAGGCCGCCCTTGCCGAAGGCGGCCGGCCGCCGGTGCCGCAGCTGCTGCGCGCCGCGCTCCAGACCCTCAACCGTGCCCGCTGATTCGAGAGATCCGTACATGAACTGGGACGAGACCGGACCCGACACCGACACCGGAGCCGACCAGCGGCTGGTCGGCTCCGGCGCCGACGGCGAGGACCAGGCCGTCGAGGCCGCGCTGCGCCCCAAGGACCTCGACGAGTTCGTGGGCCAGGAGAAGGTCCGCGAACAGCTCGACCTGGTCCTGAAGGCGGCCCGCGCGCGCGGCGCCACCGCCGACCACGTGCTGCTCTCCGGCGCCCCCGGACTCGGCAAGACCACCCTCTCGATGATCATCGCGGCCGAGATGAACGCCCCGATCCGCATCACCTCGGGCCCCGCCATCCAGCACGCCGGCGACCTCGCCGCGATCCTCTCCTCCCTCCAGGAGGGCGAGGTCCTCTTCCTCGACGAGATCCACCGGATGTCCCGGCCGGCCGAGGAGATGCTCTACATGGCGATGGAGGACTTCCGCGTCGACGTCATCGTAGGAAAGGGCCCCGGCGCCACCGCCATCCCCCTCGAACTGCCGCCCTTCACCCTCGTCGGCGCCACCACCAGGGCCGGCCTGCTGCCGCCCCCGCTGCGCGACCGCTTCGGCTTCACCGGGCACATGGAGTTCTACGAACCGGCCGAGCTGGAGCGGGTCATCCACCGCTCCGCCCGCCTCCTCGACCTCGAGATCGACGTCGAGGGCGCCGCGGAGATCGCCGGACGTTCCCGCGGCACGCCCCGCATCGCCAACCGGCTGCTGCGCCGCGTCCGTGACTACGCGCAGGTCAAGGCCGACGGTGTCATCAACCGTGACATCGCCGCCGCGGCCCTCAAGGTGTACGAGGTCGACGCCCGCGGCCTCGACCGCCTCGACCGTGCCGTCCTCGGCGCGCTGCTCAAGCTCTTCGGCGGCGGCCCCGTGGGACTGTCCACCCTGGCGGTGGCCGTGGGGGAGGAGCGCGAAACGGTCGAAGAGGTCGCCGAACCCTTCCTCGTGCGGGAGGGCCTGCTGGCCCGTACGCCGAGGGGCCGGGTGGCCACCCCCGCCGCCTGGGCGCACCTCGGACTCGTGCCGCCGCAACAGGGTCAGGGCGGAAGCGGACAACCGGGCCTGTTCAGGGCGTGACGGCGCGGACGGTGGCCCGGTCAGGAACCACGGTGCGATGCTGGGCGTTGTTCCATTGATGCGGACTCGCTTAGACTCCGCCGATGCCGCCCTTCCGGGTCGGCGCGCCCACCCCCGTAGATCAGGCCGCTCCCCGGCGCGGTCGTGCGAAGGAATTTCCGTCCCGTGAATATCGTGACCCTCCTCCCCTTCATCGTGCTCATCGGGGCCATGTTCCTGATGACCCGGTCCGCCAAGAAGAAGCAGCAGGCGGCTGCGCAGATGCGCGACGACATGCAGCCCGGCACCGGCGTCCGGACGATCGGGGGCATGTACGCCACCGTCAAGGAAGTTCACGACGACACGGTCCTCCTCGAGGTCGCTCCCGGCGTGCACGCCCTCTACGCCAAGAACGCCGTCGGTGCCGTTCTCGAGGACGAGGAGTACAACCGCATCGTCCACGGCGACGGTGACCTCGCGCTCGACACGCCGGTCGTCCCGGACGACGCCTCCTCGCTGACCGGGTCCACGGACCCGGACGCCGGCGACGTCGCCCGCATCGACCTCGGCAAGAAGCCCGAGGCGGACGAGGCCGACGCGGCGGGCAAGGCCGACGCGGCGGGCAAGGCCGACGAGGCCGGCGACGAGGCGAAGGACAGGAAGACCGACGGCGAGGGCGACGCGAAGTAGTCACGTAGGGGGACCGCGGCGCGCCCACCGGCGTACCCCGGTCCCCGGATCGTGTCGACTTCCGCGGGGCTGGGCCCCACATACTTCGTGGCCGCCTCGGCGCTCACCCGGCGCGGGGGCGGTTGGACAGGGAGAAACGAGAAGGTGGCAGCACCGAAGAAGGGCCGCAGGCCCGCGGGGGCCCCGGGCAGGCCGGGGCGCGCCCTGGCTCTGATCCTGATCGCCATGGTCGCGCTCACCGGCGGGATGTTCTGGTCCGGTCATCTCACGCCGCGTCTGGGCATCGACCTCGCCGGCGGTACCAGCATCACGCTCAAGGCGAAGAGCGAGCCCGGCAAGCCCAACGCGGTCAACAAGACCAACATGGACACCGCGGTCGGCATCATCGAGCGCCGTGTCAACGGTCTGGGCGTCTCGGAGGCCGAGGTCCAGACCCAGGGCGAAGACAACATCATCGTCAACATCCCCAAGGGATCGAACGACAAGTCGGCCCGTGAGCAGGTCGGCACCACCGCCCAGCTCTACTTCCGGCCCGTACTGACGTACACCGCCGGTACGCCGACGCCCGCCGCCACTCCCTCCCCGGACACCACCGCCGGCGGCAAGGACAAGAAGTCCACGCCGCCCGCGACGCCGTCGGCCGGCGCCACCACCCAGGGGCGCGCCGTGACGGACGGGCTCAAGAAGGACGAGACGCCGACGCCGACCCCGACGGGCAGCGCGTCCAAGAGCCCGGACAAGACGGACAAGAGCGGCGAGCCGTCGGCCGCCCCCTCGGCCGACCCCGAGGTCTCGGCGCTGCAGAAGCGGTTCGAGGCCCTCGACTGCACCAAGGAGACCGAGCGCTCCAGGGCCGGTGAGAACGTCAAGCCCGAGGACCCCACGATCGCCTGCGGAAAGAACAACGCCGACGAGTGGGAGAAGTACATCCTGGGTCCGGCCGAGGTCAACGGCAAGGACGTCGAGGACGCCAGTGCCCAGTTGGACACCCAGCGCGGTGGCGGCTGGAAGGTCAACATGGAGTTCACCGACGGTGGGTCCAAGAAGTTCCAGAAGATCACCGGCAAGCTCTCGCAGCAGCAGCCCCCGCAGAACCAGTTCGCCATCGTCCTCGACGGTGAAGTCGTCTCGGCCCCCTCGGTCAACCAGACCCTGAGCGCCAACGCCGAGATCTCCGGCAGCTTCACCCAGGAATCGGCCCAGGAACTGGCCAACATGCTGTCGTACGGCGCGCTGCCGCTCTCCTTCAACGAGGAGACCGTCACCACCGTCACCGCCGCGCTCGGCGGCGAGCAGCTCGAGGCCGGCCTCATCGCCGGCGCGATCGGTCTCGCGCTGGTCGTCATCTACCTGCTGGCCTACTACCGGGGCCTGGCGTTCGTCGCGATCGTCAGCCTCATCGTCTCGGCGGTCCTGACCTACACGATCATGACGCTGCTCGGCCCGGGCATCGGCTTCGCGCTGAACCTCCCCGCGGTGTGCGGCGCGATCGTCGCCATCGGTATCACCGCGGACTCGTTCATCGTGTACTTCGAGCGCATCCGCGACGAGATCCGCGACGGCCGGACGCTCAAGCCCGCGGTGGAGCGTGCCTGGCCGCGTGCCCGGCGCACGATCCTGGTCTCCGACTTCGTGTCGTTCCTCGCCGCGGCGGTGCTGTTCGTCGTGACCGTCGGCAAGGTGCAGGGCTTCGCGTTCACGCTCGGCCTGACCACCCTGCTCGACGTGGTGGTGGTGTTCCTCTTCACCAAGCCGCTGATGACGCTGCTGGCGCGTACGAAGTTCTTCGGCCAGGGCCACCCGTGGTCCGGCCTGGACCCGAAGCGGCTCGGCGTACAGCCCCCGCTGCGCCGTACCCGTCGTATCGCCGCCCCCATCGACCCGAAGGAGGCCTGAGATGTCCCGACTCGGCAGTCTCGGCGCCCGCCTCTACAACGGTGAGGTCGGTTACGACTTCGTCGGCAAGCGGAAGATCTGGTACGGCCTTTCGGTCCTGATCACCATCACGGCCATCGTCGGCCTCGCGGTGCGCGGTCTGGTCATGGGCATCGAGTTCGAGGGCGGCGCCGTCTTCACCACGCCCAGGACCGACGTCTCCGTCGCCCAGGTCCAGGAGTACGCCGAAGAGGCGTCCGGACACGAGGTGATCGCCCAGGAGCTCGGCAACGGCGGCATGCGCATCCAGATCAGTGGTCTGGACACCTCGACCGCCACCCCGGTCCAGGACGAGCTCGCCAAGGACCTCGGCGTCCCGGCGAACAAGATCAACGCCGATCTGGTCGGCCCCAGCTGGGGGGAGCAGATCGCCAACAAGGCATGGACCGGCCTCGCGGTCTTCATGGTGCTGGTGGTCGTCTACCTCGCCATCGCCTTCGAATGGCGGATGGCCGTCGCCGCCCTCATCGCCCTGATCCACGACCTCACGATCACCGTCGGTGTGTACGCGCTGGTCGGCTTCGAGGTCACCCCGGGCACCGTGATCGGTCTGCTGACGATCCTCGGTTACTCCCTCTACGACACCGTCGTCGTCTTCGACGGTCTCAAGGAGGGATCGAAGGACATCACCAAGCAGACGCGCTGGACGTACAGCGAGATCGCCAACCGCAGCCTCAACGGCACCCTGGTGCGTTCCATCAACACCACCGTCGTCGCGCTGCTCCCGGTGGCGGGCCTGCTGTTCATCGGCGGCGGCGTGCTGGGTGCGGGCATGCTCAACGACATCTCGCTCTCGCTCTTCGTCGGCCTGGCCGCCGGTGCGTACTCCTCGATCTTCATCGCCACTCCGCTCGTCGCCGACCTGAAGGAACGCGACCCGCAGATGAAGGCCCTGAAGAAGCGCGTGCTCGCCAAGCGGGCGTCCGCCGCCGCCCGGGGCGAGTCGCCGGACGGCGCCGACGGCTCCGAAGAGCCGCAGGACCGGCTCCCGGACGCCGCCGCACCCGCCGGTGCGGTCGTCGGCCAGCGTCCGGCCGACCGTGGCCACAGCGGCCGCGGCAAGTCCCCGGGGAAGCGGTGATGACGACGAGCACGCAGGATCTCCTGCTCAGCCGCATCCGGGACGTACCGGACCATCCGCAGCCGGGGGTGGTGTTCAAGGACATCACCCCGCTGCTCGCGGACCCGGTGGCGTTCACGGCGCTGACGGACGCCCTCGCGGAGCTGTGCGTACGGTGCGGCGCCACGAAGATCGTCGGTCTGGAGGCGCGCGGCTTCATCCTGGCCGCGCCCGTCGCGGTCCGCGCCGGCCTCGGCTTCATCCCCGTGCGCAAGGCGGGGAAGCTGCCGGGTGCGACGCTTTCGCAGGCGTACGAGCTGGAGTACGGCACCGCCGAGATCGAGATCCACGCCGAGGACCTGGCCGACGGCGACCGCGTCATGGTCATCGACGACGTCCTCGCCACCGGCGGCACCGCCGAGGCCTCGCTGGAGCTCATCCGGCGGGCCGGCGCCCAGGTCGCCGGTGTCGCGGTCCTCATGGAGCTCGGATTCCTGGGCGGCCGCGGCCGTCTGGAACCGGCGCTCCGGGGCGCTCCACTGGATGCCTTGATCACGGTCTGACCAGCACGGCTGTACGCGAAGGCGGGCCCCGGAGGAATTCCGGGACCCGCCTTTCGTGTTCCCTCTGGTGTCCGGCCCGGGGCGAACCGGAGGCCGGGGGTCGATACCATGGGATTTCCGGGCCTGACCGGGGGACCCGGA
The DNA here is from genome assembly GCF_039533765.1 of Streptomyces enissocaesilis. Taxonomy (NCBI): domain Bacteria; kingdom Bacillati; phylum Actinomycetota; class Actinomycetes; order Kitasatosporales; family Streptomycetaceae; genus Streptomyces; species Streptomyces enissocaesilis. The sequence continues at coordinate 91,696 of NZ_BAAAUD010000038.1, forward strand.
CCCGCACGAGGAGCGCTCTTGCCAGACGAGGCCCAGCCACTCTCCCCCAGCTCCCGTCCGGGGGACCAAGCAGCCGCGCAGCCCGGCCGGCAGCAGGCCGCCGAGGCCGCGGCGAGTCCGGCCACGCCCGCGTCCGGCACGCCGGCCACGCCCGCGAAGGGCGGCCCTCCCGCGAGCGGCGCCACCTCCGCCGAGAGCGGCGCTTCCGCCAGGAACCCCGAGCCCACCGGCAAGCCGAAGACCGCCCCCGAGCGGGCCGCCGGCGCCACGGGCCCCACACCGCCGCCCGCCGCCCCCAAGCCGGTCCAGGGTTCCGCCCCGCGCACCGGCGGCGGCTCCTCCAACCGCGTACGGGCCCGGCTCGCCCGGCTCGGCGTGCAGCGCTCGTCGCCGTACAACCCGGTCCTGGAGCCGCTCCTGCGCATAGTGCGCAGCAACGACCCGAAGATCGAGACGTCGACGCTGCGCCAGATCGAGCACGCCTACCAGGTCGCCGAGCGCTGGCACCGCGGCCAGAAGCGCAAGAGCGGCGACCCGTACATCACCCACCCGCTCGCCGTGACGACGATCCTCGCCGAGCTCGGCATGGACCCGGCGACGCTGATGGCCGGGCTGCTGCACGACACCGTCGAGGACACCGAGTACGGCCTGGACACCCTGCGCCGCGACTTCGGCGACCAGGTCGCGCTCCTCGTCGACGGCGTCACCAAGCTGGACAAGGTCAAGTTCGGCGAGGCCGCGCAGGCCGAGACCGTGCGCAAGATGGTCGTCGCCATGGCCAAGGACCCGCGCGTCCTGGTCATCAAGCTCGCCGACCGCCTGCACAACATGCGCACCATGCGTTACCTCAAGCGGGAGAAGCAGGAGAAGAAGGCCCGCGAGACGCTGGAGATCTACGCGCCCCTGGCCCACCGCCTGGGCATGAACACCATCAAGTGGGAGCTGGAGGACCTCGCCTTCGCGATCCTCTACCCCAAGATGTACGACGAGATCGTGCGGCTCGTCGCCGAGCGCGCGCCCAAGCGCGACGAGTACCTCGCCATAGTGACCGACGAGGTCCAGTCCGACCTGCGCGCCGCCCGCATCAAGGCCACCGTCACCGGCCGGCCGAAGCACTACTACAGCGTCTACCAGAAGATGATCGTCCGCGGCCGTGACTTCGCGGAGATCTACGACCTGGTGGGCATCCGCGTCCTCGTCGACACGGTCCGCGACTGCTACGCGGCCCTCGGCACCGTCCACGCGCGATGGAACCCGGTCCCCGGCCGGTTCAAGGACTACATCGCGATGCCGAAGTTCAACATGTACCAGTCGCTGCACACGACGGTCATCGGCCCCAGCGGCAAGCCGGTCGAACTCCAGATCCGTACGTTCGACATGCACCGCCGCGCCGAGTACGGCATCGCCGCGCACTGGAAGTACAAGCAGGAAGCCGTCGCCGGCGCCTCCAAGGTCCGTACCGACATCCCCAAGCACACCGGGCGCGGCCAGGACACCGTCAACGACATGGCGTGGCTGCGCCAGCTCCTGGACTGGCAGAAGGAGACCGAGGACCCCAGCGAGTTCCTGGAGTCCCTGCGCTTCGACCTCTCCCGCAACGAGGTCTTCGTCTTCACGCCCAAGGGCGACGTCATAGCGCTGCCGGCCGGCGCCACACCCGTCGACTTCGCGTACGCCGTCCACACGGAGGTCGGCCACCGGACCATAGGGGCGCGGGTCAACGGACGGCTCGTACCGCTCGAATCGACCCTCGACAACGGCGACCTGGTGGAGGTCTTCACCTCCAAGGCGGCCGGCGCGGGCCCGTCCCGGGACTGGCTCGGCTTCGTCAAGTCGCCGCGCGCCCGCAACAAGATCCGCGCCTGGTTCTCCAAGGAGCGCCGCGACGAGGCCATAGAGCAGGGCAAGGACGCCATCGCGCGGGCCATGCGCAAGCAGAACCTGCCGATCCAGCGCATCCTCACCGGCGACTCGCTCGTCACGCTCGCGCACGAGATGCGCTACAGCGACATCTCCTCGCTGTACGCCGCGATCGGCGAGGGCCACGTCACCGCGCAGAGCATCGTCCAGAAACTCGTGCAGGCCCTGGGCGGCGAAGAGGCCGCCACCGAGGACATCGCCGAGAGCTCGCCGCCCTCACGCGGGCGCGGCCAGCGGCGCTCGAACGCCGACCCCGGCGTCGTGGTCAAGGGCGTCGACGACGTGTGGGTCAAACTGGCCCGCTGCTGTACGCCCGTCCCCGGCGACCCCATCATCGGTTTCGTCACCCGCGGCAGCGGCGTGTCGGTCCACCGCGCCGACTGCGTCAACATCGAGTCGCTGTCGAAGGAGCCGGAACGCATCCTCGACGTCGAGTGGGCCCCGACCCAGTCCTCGGTCTTCCTGGTCGCCATCCAGGTCGAGGCGCTGGACCGGTCCCGGCTGCTCTCGGACGTCACCCGCGTCCTGTCCGACCAGCACGTCAACATCCTCTCGGCGGCGGTCCAGACCTCCCGCGACCGGGTGGCCACCTCGCGCTTCACCTTCGAGATGGGCGACCCGAAGCACCTCGGACACGTCCTGAAGGCGGTGCGCGGCGTGGAGGGCGTGTACGACGTCTACCGCGTCACCTCGGCCCGCCGGCCGTAACGCCGTACGCGTGAGGGCCCCGGCACGGACATCCGTGCCGGGGCCCTCACGCGCAACCAGCTCCGAGCTCCGGCTCTCAGCCGCCGAACTCCTCCAGGCCCTTCATCGCCTGGTCGAGCAGCGCCTGCCGGCCTTCGAGCTCGCGGGCCAGCTTGTCGGCCCTGGCGTTGTTGCCCGCCGCGCGCGCCGCGTCGATCTGCCCGCGCAGCTTGTCGACGGCGTCCTGGAGCTGGCCCGTCAGACCCGCGGCGCGGGCGCGCGCCTCAGGGTTCGTACGACGCCACTCGTTCTCCTCGGTCTCCTGAAGAGCCTTTTCCACCGCGTGCATCCGCCCCTCGACCTTCGGGCGGGCGTCGCGCGGCACATGGCCGATGGCCTCCCAGCGCTCGTTGAGGGAGCGGAACGCGGCCCGGGCCGCCTTCAGGTCCTTCACCGGCACCAGCTTCTCGGCCTCGGCCGCGAGCTCCTCCTTGAGCTTGAGGTTCTCGGCCTGCTCCGCGTCGCGCTCCGCGAAGACCGCGCCGCGCGCCGCGAAGAAGACATCCTGGGCGCCGCGGAAACGGTTCCACAGACCGTCCTCGACCTCGCGCTGGGCGCGGCCCGCGGCCTTCCACTCGGCCATCAGGTCGCGGTAGCGGGCGGCCGTCGCGGCCCAGTCGGTGGAGTTCGACAGGCTCTCGGCCTCCGCCGCCAGCTTCTCCTTGGTCTTGCGGGCCTCCTCGCGCTGGGCGTCCAGCGAGGCGAAGTGGGCCTTGCGCCGCTTGGAGAACGCGGAGCGGGCGTGCGAGAAGCGGTGCCACAGCTCGTCGTCGGACTTCCGGTCGAGCCGGGGGAGGCCCTTCCAGATGTCCACGAGCGCCCGCAGCCGTTCACCGGCCGCCCGCCACTGCTCGCTCTGGGCCAGCTCCTCGGCCTCGACGACCAGCGCCTCCTTGGCGTGCTTCGCCTCGTCGGTCTGCTTGGCCTTCTCGGCCTTGCGCTCCTCACGGCGCGACTCGACCGTCGCGACCAGCGCGTCGAGGCGCTTGCTCAGCGCGTCGAGGTCACCGACCGCATGGTGCTCGTCGACCTGCCCCCGCAGGTGGTCGATGGCGGTCTGGGCGTCCTTGGCCGACAGGTCGGTGGTCTTCACCCGCCGCTCGAGGAGGCCGATCTCGACAACCAGGCCCTCGTACTTGCGCTCGAAGTAGGCCAGGGCCTCCTCGGGAGAGCCCGCCTGCCAGGATCCGACGACCTTCTCGCCCTCGGCCGTACGCACGTACACGGTGCCGGTCTCGTCGACACGGCCCCACGGGTCGCTGCTCACAGCGCCTCCTCCACATGACGCCTGCGAGGGGCTGCTCGCCCCCCGGGCATCGTCCACAGTTTCTTTCGCGGGGCCACAGACGCCCTGCACACCGCCAACATAGGCGAACGGCAGGGCGGCTGTCCGCATCCCGCACTCCCGGATTTACTTGGTGACGGTCGCCTTGTCGATGACGACGGTGGCATTCGGCGCCCCGTCGCCCTGCCCGCTGGCCTCACCCGCGCCGGCGATCTTCTTCAGCACGTCCATGCCGCCCTTGATGGTCCCGAACGGCGTGTAGTTGGGGGGCAGCTTGCTGTCCTGGTAGACGAGGAAGAACTGGCTGCCGCCCGTGCCCGGACCCGCGTTGGCCATCGCGACCGTGCCCGCCGGGTAGACGCCGCCCTTGAGCTTCGGGTCCTTCAGGTTCTCGTCCGGCAGCTTGTAGCCGGGCGTACCGGAACCCTGCGCGGTCGGGTCGCCGCACTGCAGGACGTAGATGCCGCCGGTCGTCAGCCGGTGGCACTTCGTGTGGTCGAAGTAGCCCTTGCCGGCGAGGAAGTGGAACGAGTTCACCGTGCGCGGGGCCTTCGCCGCGTCCAGGCCCAGCGTGATGTCGCCGCAGGTGGTCCGCAGGCTCATCGTGTACGACGCGGACTTGTCGATGGTGAGCGCCGGCTCCTTCTTGTACGAGAGCTTCTCGACCGCTCCGGGGGCGGGCTTCCCGCAGGGGTCGGGAGCCTTCTTCGACGGCGTGGCACTGGGCGCCGAGTCGGCGACGGTGGTGTCCTTGTCGTCGTCGCCGCCCAGAGCGCCCGTGGCGTACACCACCGCTCCTCCCGCGAGCACCACGGCGAGCGCCGAGGCGATCACGGCGTTGCGACGGCGCGACTTGCGCCGGGCCTCGGTGCGGCGCTGCTGCTGCCGTTCGTACTTCTCCCGGGCGAGCTGGCGCCGCCGCTGATCGTTGCTGACCACCGGTGTTCTCCTCGTACGTCTCGTCTGTCACTGCTGTCCGGCCGAGCCGAGCTTGCCCGTACCGTATATGGGTTCGCTGGGGGATGAGCGGCCCCGGTAGGCTCTGATCTGCTGCAATTGCGCACAGCAATCTCCCGCCGGACGACATATTGAGGACGATCGTGCTTATTGCCGGGTTCCCCGCCGGGGCCTGGGGGACCAACTGTTACCTGGTCGCCCCCGCCGCGGGTGAGGAGTGCGTGATCATCGACCCGGGCCACCAGGCCGCCGCGGGCGTCGAGGAAGCCCTCGCGAAGCATCGGCTCAAGCCCGTCGCCGTCGTGCTCACCCACGGCCACATCGACCATGTCGCCTCGGTCGTCCCGGTGTGCGGAGCGCACGACGTACCGGCGTGGATCCACCCCGCCGACCGGTACATGATGAGCGACCCGGAGAAGGCGCTCGGACGCTCGATCGGCATGCCGCTGATGGGCGAGCTGACCGTGGGCGAGCCGGACGACGTCAAGGAGCTGGCGGACGGCGCGGAGCTGAAGCTGGCGGGTCTCGACTTCACCGTCTCGCACGCGCCCGGCCATACCAAGGGGTCGGTGACCTTCAGGCTGCCCGAGCAGGCCGACATCCCGTCGGTCTTCTTCTCGGGCGACCTGCTGTTCGCCGGCTCCGTCGGACGCACCGACCTGCCCGGCGGCGACCACGCCGAGCTGCTCGAGTCGCTGGCCCGCGTGTGCCTGCCGCTCGACGACTCGACCGTGGTGCTGTCCGGCCACGGCTCCCAGACGACCATCGGCCGTGAGCGCGCCACCAACCCGTACCTGAACGGTCTGGCCGCCGCTCCCCGACGAGGAATGTGACGAGACAAGCCCCATGAGCACCTTCAAGGCCCCCAAGGGCACGTACGACCTGATCCCGCCGGACTCCGCGAAGTTCCTGGCGGTGCGCGAGGCGATCTCCGCGCCGCTGCGCAACTCCGGCTACGGCTACGTCGAGACGCCCGGCTTCGAGGACGTTGCCCTCTTCTCGCGCGGCGTCGGTGAGTCCACCGACATCGTCTCCAAGGAGATGTACGCGTTCGAGACCAAGGGCGGCGACAAGCTGGCGCTGCGCCCGGAGGGCACCGCGTCCGTCCTGCGCGCGGCCCTGGAAGCCAACCTGCACAAGAGCGGCAACCTCCCCGTCAAGCTCTGGTACTCCGGCTCGTACTACCGCTACGAGCGCCCGCAGAAGGGCCGCTACCGCCACTTCTCGCAGGTCGGCGCCGAGGCGATCGGAGCCGAGGACCCGGCGCTGGACGCCGAGCTGATCATCCTGGCGGACCAGGCGTACCGCTCGCTGGGCCTGTCGCGGTTCCGCATCCTGCTGAACTCGCTGGGCGACAAGGAGTGCCGTCCCGTCTACCGGGAGGCCCTCCAGGGCTTCCTGCGCGGCCTCGACCTCGACGAGGACACGCGGCGCCGCATCGACATCAACCCGCTGCGGGTCCTGGACGACAAGCGGGACGACGTACAGAAGCAGCTGGTGGGCGCGCCGATGCTGCGCGACTACCTGTGCGACGCGTGCAAGGCGTACCACGAGCAGGTCCGCGAGCTGCTGAACGCGGCGGGCGTCGCCTACGAGGACGACGAGAAGCTGGTGCGCGGCCTCGACTACTACACCCGCACCACCTTCGAGTTCGTCCACGACGGTCTCGGCTCGCAGTCCGCGGTGGGCGGCGGCGGCCGCTACGACGGCCTGTCCGAGATGATCGGCGGCCCCGCGCTGCCGTCCGTCGGCTGGGCGCTCGGTGTGGACCGCACGGTGCTGGCGCTGGAGGCGGAGGGCGTCGAGCTCGACCTGCCCGCCACCACCAGCGTGTACGCGGTGCCGCTCGGCGAGGAGGCGCGCCGCGTCCTCTTCGGTAGGGTCACCGAGCTGCGCAGGGCGGGGATCGCTGCCGACTTCGCGTACGGCGGCAAGGGCCTCAAGGGTGCCATGAAGAACGCCAACCGCTCGGGCGCCCGCTACACGATCGTCGCCGGCGAGCGGGATCTGGCCGACGGCCAGGTCCAGTTGAAGGACATGGAGACCGGCGAGCAGACGGCGGTCGCCCTGGACGCGCTCACGGCGGAGATCCAGCGCCGCCTGGTCTGACCTGCGGCACGCGTCTGACGCACGCACGGGGCCCGGCCGTCCACCAGGACGGCCGGGCCCCGTCGCGTCCGGTCCCGCCGGCCGAAGCGGCGGCCCCCCGGAACCGTCACCCCCGTCCGCTCGCACGCTTGCGCGGGCGGTCAACCCCGTGGGAGTGGATTCGTCCTGCCGGACGGCGACGCCGGCTCTGGACGGTCCGGTGCCCGAAATCGTTGTTTCGCCCCGGTCACGGCCCTGTCGCGGTGATGGCGGGGGCGCTGTGGCGCGTACCTCCTTATCTCCGTCGAACGGTGGCCGCGGGTGCCGGTGCGGCAGAATGGCCCTCCCGGCAGGTCACTCGGCCCATGCGGCTGACTCAGCGACGGAACGGCGATATGACGACTGCAGCGGTGGACGACCGCACTTCCAACGGCGTGCAGGAGGGCCAGGAGGGCGCGACCGGCAGCGGTCGTCCCTTCGCCCTGATGCTGGTGATCACGGGTCTGGCCGGGCTGCTGGCCTCGTGGGTCATCACGCTCGACAAGTTCAAACTGCTCGAGGACCCGAACTTCACCCCGGGCTGCAGCCTCAACCCCGTGGTCGCGTGCGGCAACATCATGAAGAGCGAGCAGGCGGCGGCTTTCGGCTTCCCCAACCCGATGCTCGGCCTCGTCACGTACGCGATGGTCGTCTGCATCGGCGTGGGCCTGCTGGCCGGCGCGCGCTACCGCCGCTGGTTCTGGCTCGGCCTGAACGCGGGCACCCTCTTCGGCGTCGCCTTCTGCACCTGGCTCCAGTACCAGTCGCTGTACAACATCAACTCGCTCTGCCTGTGGTGCTGTCTGGCCTGGGTCGCCACCATCGTGATGTTCTGCTACGTCACCACGCACAACATCAAGCACCGGATCATCCCGGCCCCCAGCGGCCTGCGCAGTGCTCTCGTCGAGTTCCACTGGGTGCCGCCGGTCCTGTGGACCGGCGTCATCGGGATGCTGATCCTGACCCGCTGGTGGGACTTCTGGACCAGCTGAGCCGCCGGCGTTGTCAGCGGGCTGGCATAGGCTTCACACGTGGAGCCCGACCTGTTCACCGCAGCCGCGGAAGACCGCCAGCTCAAGGATCCGTCCAGCAGCCCCCTGGCCGTACGGATGCGCCCGCGCACCCTCGACGAGGTCGTCGGCCAGCAGCATCTGCTGAAGCCGGGGGCCCCGTTGCGCCGGCTGGTCGGGGAGGGCAGCGGCGGTCCCGCCGGGCCCTCCTCGGTGATCCTGTGGGGCCCGCCCGGCATCGGGAAGACCACTCTGGCGTACGTCGTCAGCCTCGCCACCCAGAAGCGCTTCGTCGAGCTCTCCGCCATCACCGCGGGCGTCAAGGAAGTGCGGGCCGTCATCGACGGCGCCCGCCGCGCCTCCGGGGGGTACGGCAAGGACACCGTCCTCTTCCTCGACGAGATCCACCGCTTCAGCAAGGCCCAGCAGGACTCGCTGCTGCCCGCCGTCGAGAACCGCTGGGTCACGCTCATCGCGGCGACGACCGAGAACCCGTACTTCTCGATCATCTCCCCCCTGCTCTCCCGCTCCCTCCTGCTCACGCTGGAATCGCTCACCGACGACGATCTGCGTGCCCTGCTCCACCGGGCCCTCGCCGAGGAGCGCGGTCTCGGCGGCGCGGTCACGCTCGCCGGGGACGCCGAGGCGCACCTGCTGAGGATCGCGGGCGGCGACGCCCGGCGCGCCCTGACCGCGCTCGAAGCGGCGGCGGGCGCGGCGATCTCCAAGGGCGAGGGGGAGATCACTCTCGAGACGGTCGAGGAGACGGTCGACCGGGCGGCGGTGAAGTACGACCGCGACGGCGACCAGCACTACGACGTGGCGAGCGCCCTCATCAAGTCCATCCGGGGCTCCGACGTGGACGCCGCGCTGCACTACCTGGCCCGCATGATCGAGGCGGGGGAGGACCCCCGGTTCATCGCGCGGCGGCTGATGATCTCGGCCAGCGAGGACATCGGCCTCGCCGACCCGACCGCCCTGCCGACGGCCGTCGCCGCCGCCCAGGCCGTGGCCATGATCGGCTTCCCGGAAGCCGCCCTCACCCTCGGCCACGCCACGATCGCGCTGGCCCTCGCGCCCAAGTCCAACGCCGCGACGAACGCGATCTTCGCCGCCCAGGCCGACGTGCGGAAGGGTCTGGCCGGCCCGGTCCCCGCGCATCTGCGTGACGGCCACTACCAGGGCGCGGCCAAGCTCGGCCACGCGCAGGGCTATGTGTACCCGCACGATGTGCCGGGCGCGATCGCCGCCCAGCAGTACGCCCCGGACGCCGTGCACGGCCGCCATTACTACGAACCCACGCGCTACGGAGCGGAAGCCCGCTACGCCGACGTCGTCGAGAAGGTGCGCGGCCGGCTGCGCGGCGACGGTCCGCCCGAAGCGCGTCCCTGACCGCCCGCCGGCCGCTTCACCGCGAGGCGGCAGCCTCGAAGAGCTGGTGCATGGCGCGGCGCAGCCCGGCGATGTCGCGCACCGGTTCGCGGAAGTCGAACCGCGCGTCGAAGACGCGTCCCGCGGCGCCGCCGCCGAAACGCACCCGCAGCCCGAACCGGTCCATCGCCACGGGCACCGCGCTGGTCCCGGCGGCGCGGTCGCCCGCGAGACCGCACAGCTGCCGCACCTGGTCGCCGTGGGCGGCGTGCAGATGCTGGAGCAGCTCCGCCTCGTGCTCGACGAGCGGATCCGCGGCCGCCGCCGCGAACGCCTCGGCCTCGGCCGTCCCCGTCCCCCACAGGTCGTCCACGCGCGCCTCGCCGACCTCGAGCCGCAGCAGCATCCGCCCCGGCCACCCCGCGTACACAGGTGAGCCAACCGGAGACCCAGGCGCGGCCGCGGATCCGGTGAGGCACCGAGACCGGTGCGACATCGGTGATCTCCAGCACCACGGCCAGCTCGTCGTCCTGTGCGTGCGTGGCGGCCCGTACGACCGGTGAATCCGCGGGGAAGACCAGCAGCACTTCACCGTCGGGCCCCACGCTCCGCTCCTGCGGCACCAGCTGTTCGGGGCGGGCCACCGCAGGACCGGGGAGAAGCACCACCGCGGAGCAGGTACTCTGTACGAGAGTTCGTGTGCGCTCGGCTGCTGACGGCATCCGCGCGATTTCAAGTCCGCTGGGACGCGGCTGACCACGATCTGATCGGACCTCCGTCGCGTCGACACTCCTGATGTCGGCCTTCTTTGTGTTGTCCGTGATGTGACTGGTGTTCCCCGGACGAGACATGCGATCTCCTTGAGTAAGGTGAGCCTAACCTAACCTACAACGGAGGTCTGGAGAACGTGCCTAACCAGTCGCGTCCCAAGGTCAAGAAGTCCCGTGCGCTCGGCATCGCGCTGACGCCGAAGGCTGTCAAGTACTTCGAGGCCCGCCCCTACCCGCCGGGCGAGCACGGCCGTGGACGCAAGCAGAACTCGGACTACAAGGTCCGTCTGCTCGAGAAGCAGCGTCTGCGCGCCCAGTACGACATCAGCGAGAAGCAGATGGCCCGCGCCTACGACCGCGCCAAGAAGGCCGAAGGCAAGACCGGCGAGGCCCTGGTCATCGAGCTCGAGCGCCGCCTCGACGCCCTCATTCTTCGTTCGGGCATCGCCCGCACGATCTACCAGGCCCGCCAGATGGTCGTTCACGGCCACATCGAGGTCAACGGTGGCAAGGTCGACAAGCCGTCGTTCCGCGTCCGTCCCGACGACGTCGTGATGGTCCGCGAGCGCAGCCGCGAGAAGCACCCCTTCCAGGTCGCTCGCGAGGGTGGCTACGACACCGACGGTGAGACGCCGCGCTACCTCCAGGTGAACCTGAAGGCCCTGGCCTTCCGCCTGGACCGCGACCCGAACCGCAAGGAAATTCCGGTCATCTGCGACGAGCAGCTCGTCGTCGAGTACTACGCCCGCTGATCCAGCGGCCGTAGCCGGGCAATCGCCTCAGCCCGCCGTCTCCTCGTTCCGTACGGAACGGGAGGCGGCGGGCTCGCGCGTGTGCGGGGCGCTGTTCCCGGGCGCGGACGCCCCGCGCGGCCGGGGCGGGGCGGCCGGCGCCGGACGGGCCGGCCCTTCGAGCGCCCTGGCCACCACCGCGTCCAGGCCGAGCGAGGCGCCCTGGCGCCGGAACTTCTCGTACGGGACGTCGCCCAGGCGCTCTCGCGCCTTCTCCTCGCACAGCGCGTGCGGGGTGTTGTAGTACGCCGAACCGAACAGCGGCAGCCCCACCGACGGCCAGATCCGCCCGGCCGCCCCCTGGAGCACCGCCGCCTCCGCCGGGTCGCCCTCGTCCAGGGTGACCAGCGCCAGCAGCTCCAGGGCGAGCACCACGCCCAGCAGATCGTTGAACGCGTGGTCGATGGCCAGACACTCCGCCAGCAGCTCCCGGGCCCGGTCCGGCCGGCCGTGCGTACGCGCCGCATAGGCCAGGACGTACAGCGCGTACGCGAGGGTCCAGCGCTCCCCGTGGTCCTCGCAGACCGCGGTGACCTCCTCGCAGATGGCGACGGCCTGGGCCAGGTCGCCGCGGAAGGCCACCGCCATCGCCAGTTCGACCTGGGCCATCAGCACGTTGCTGTTGAGCTCGCCGATCTCCTCGTACCGCGAGAGCGCGTCGCGCAGCAGCTCCTCCGCCCGCCGCATGTCGTCGGAGACCAGGGCGAGACAGCCCGACCGGTGCACGGCGTACGCCGTCGCGACCGGGTTCGCGCTGAGTTCGGCGCCCTCGCGGCACTCCTGCAGGGCGGCGAGCGCCCCGATCGCGTCGCCCTGCAGCACGGCCACGTAACCGAGCACCCACAGCGCCTTCAGCCGGTGCGGCTCGTGTCTGCTCTCCGCCTCCAGGGCGTGGTCCAGCCAGTGCCGCCCCTCCGACAGACGTCCGCAGCCGACCCAGTAGAACCAGAGCGTGCCCGCCAGGTACTGCCCCAGGTGCACGTCCTGCGGGTGCTCCAGCGAGTACTCCATCGCCCTGCGCAGGTTGGGCAGTTCACTGCCGACCCGCGCCGCCACCTCGGCCTGCCGGGGACTGAACCAGTCCAGCTCGCACCAGGTCGCGAGCCCCAGGTACCAGTCGCGGTGCCTGCGGCACACGCGCTCCGCGTCGCCCATGGCCGCCAGCCAGTCGGCGCCGTACTCCCTGACGGTGTCCAGCATCCGGTAGCGGACCCCCGGCGCGGTGTCCTCGCGGACCACGACGGACTGCGTGATCAGATCAGTGAGCACATCGAGAACGCTGGGCACGCCGAGGGCGCTGTCTCCCGGGAGTTCCGGGCCGCCGCAGACGTACTCGGCCGCCTCCAGGTCGAACTGCCCCGCGAACACCGAAAGCCGCGCCCACAGCAGCCGCTGCTCCGGAGTGCAGAGCTCATGGCTCCAGCCGATCGCGGTACGGAGGGTCTGGTGGCGGGGGAGGGTGCCCCGGGTGGACCCGGTCAGCAGCCGGAAACGGTCGTCGAGCCGGTCGAGCAGCTGCTCGACGGAGAGCGCCTTCAGCCGCCCGGCCGCCAGTTCCAGGGCGAGCGGAAGCCCGTCCAGGCGACGGCACAGCTCGTGCACGGCGTCGCGGTTGGTGTCCGTCAGCCGGAAGCCGGGCCGCCCCGCGGCGGCCCGGTCGGTGAAGAGCCGGACCGCGTCCGGGCCGGGCATCGGCGGGAGGGAGAAGATCTGTTCGCCCTCGACGCACAGCGGCAGCCGTCCGGCGGCCAGCACGGTCAGTCCGGGCGCGCGCCGGAGCAGCTCCCTGACCAGCCCGGCGGTGGCGTCGACGAGATGCTCGAAGCCGTCGAGCACGAGCAGCAGCCGGCGTTCCGCGAGGTGATCCACCAGCACACGGCGCGGCGGTTTGCTGGTGTGGTCGGTGAGCCCCAGTGCCTCGACGACCGCGTGCTCCAGCAGGCCGGGATCGGTGAGAGCGGACAGCTCGGCGAGCCACGCCCCGTCGCAGTACCGTTCCTGCACATCGTTCGCGGTACGCAGCGCGAACCGGGTCTTGCCGACGCCCCCGACCCCGGTCACGGTGACCAGCCGGGCGTTCTCCAGCAGGCGGCCGAGTTCTGCCAGCTCCTCGCGCCGTCCGACGAACGGATTCAGCTCCGCCGGGAGGCTGCCGTGCGCGGGGGACGGGGAGACGGGGCGGGAGGTGCGTCGCATAGGACACGGAGCGTACCGATCTGTAAGCACTCCGTACAATCACCCCGCGTACTCCCGTCCCCGCGCGCCCGCAATGCGGTACGGACCCGGAGCCCTGGCGCGATAGGCTCGCAGAACGACTTTTCTCGACGGCAGGGAGCGGTGCAAAGTGTCCGGTGGAGAGGTGGCCGGCATTCTGGTGGCCGTCTTCTGGGCGATCCTGGTCTCCTTCCTCGCCGTGGTGCTGGTGAGGCTGGCCCAGACGCTCAGGGCGGCGACCAAGCTGGTGGCGGACGTGACCGAGCAGGCGGTTCCGCTGCTGGCGGACGCCTCCGCGACCGTCCGGTCCGCGCAGACCCAGCTGGAGCGGGTCGACGCCATCGCGACCGACGTCCAGGAAGTCACCTCCAACGCGTCCGCGCTCTCGACGACCGTCGCGTCCACCTTCGGCGGCCCGCTCGTCAAGGTCGCCGCCTTCGGGTACGGCGTACGCCGGGCGCTCGGCCGCGACAAGGACGCTCCGGCGGGGCAGCCGTCGCGTCGCACTGTGATCGCCGGCCGGACCGTGCCGTCCGCCCGGCGCAGGAAGCGGAAGGGCTGAAGCCGCAATGTTCCGCCGTACGTTCTGGTTCACCGCGGGCGCCGCAGCCGGTGTGTGGGCCACCACCAAGGTCAACCGCAAGCTCAAGCAGCTGACGCCCGAGAGCCTCGCCGCGCAGGCCGCCGACAAGGCGGTCGAAGCAGGTCACCGGCTCAAGGACTTCGCGCTCGACGTCAAGGCGGGAATGGCGCAGCGCGAGGCCGAACTCGGCGAAGCCCTCGGCCTCGACGCGCGGAACGACCCCGCAGCTCTCGAGCCCCGGCGCCTCGCCGCTCTCGACCACCCCAAGCACTCGTACAACCGGAATGAGGACCACTGATGGAGTCGGCTGAAATCCGCCGCCGCTGGCTGCGCTTCTTCGAGGAGCGCGGACACAACGTCGTGCCTTCGGCGTCGCTCATCGCGGACGACCCGACCCTGCTGCTGGTCCCCGCGGGCATGGTGCCCTTCAAGCCGTACTTCCTCGGCGAGGTCAAGCCGCCCGCCCCGCGCGTCACCAGCGTGCAGAAGTGCGTGCGTACGCCGGACATCGAAGAGGTCGGCAAGACCACCCGCCACGGCACGTTCTTCCAGATGTGCGGCAACTTCTCGTTCGGCGACTACTTCAAGGAAGGCGCCATCTCGTACGCCTGGGAGCTGCTCACCAGCTCCGTGGCGGACGGCGGCTTCGGCCTCGACCCCGAGCGTCTGTGGATCACGGTCTACCTCGACGACGACGAGGCCGAGCAGATCTGGCGCGACAAGATCGGCGTACCGGCCGAGCGCATCCAGCGCCTGGGCAAGAAGGACAACTTCTGGTCCATGGGCGTGCCCGGACCGTGCGGCCCGTGCTCCGAGATCAACTACGACCGTGGCCCGGCCTTCGGCGTCGAGGGCGGCCCCGCCGTCAACGACGAGCGGTACGTGGAGATCTGGAACCTGGTCTTCATGCAGTACGAGCGGGGTGCCGGCGACGGCAAGGAGGACTTCCCGATCCTCGGCGACCTGCCGTCGAAGAACATCGACACCGGCCTCGGTCTCGAACGCCTGGCGATGATCCTCCAGGACGTGCAGAACCTGTACGAGATCGACACCTCGATGGTCGTCATCGACAAGGCCACCGAGCTGACCGGTGTCCGGTACGGCGCCGACCACGCCTCGGACGTCTCGCTGCGCGTCGTCACCGACCACATGCGTACGTCGGTGATGCTCATCGGCGACGGCGTCACCCCCGGCAACGAGGGCCGCGGCTACGTCCTGCGCCGCATCATGCGCCGTGCCATCCGCAATATGCGCCTCCTGGGCGCCACCGGCCCCGTCGTCGCCGAGCTCGTCGACACCGTGATCGATTCGATGGGCCGGCAGTACCCGGAGCTCCTGACCGAGCGTAAGCGCATCGAGACCGTCGCCCTCGCCGAGGAAGCCGCCTTCACCAAGGCCCTCAAGGGCGGCACGAACATCCTCGACACTGCCGTTTCGGAGACCAAGGCCGCCGGTGGCAAGGTCCTGCCCGGCGACAAGGCGTTCCTGCTCCACGACACCTGGGGCTTCCCGATCGACCTCACCCTGGAGATGGCCGCCGAACAGGGCCTCTCCGTGGACGAGGACGGCTTCCGCCGCCTCATGAAGGAGCAGCGGGACCGGGCCAAGGCCGACGCCAGGGCCAAGAAGACCGGCCACGCCGACGTCTCCGCCTACCGCGAGGTCGCCGACAGCTCCGGCACGACCGAGTTCACCGGTTACACCCACACCGAGGGCGAGTCGACCGTCGTCGGCCTGCTCGTCGACGGCCTGCCCTCCCCGGCCGCCACCGAGGGCGACGAGGTCGAGGTGATCCTCGACCGCACGCCCTTCTACGCCGAGGGCGGCGGCCAGCAGGCCGACACCGGCCGCATCAAGCTGGACACGGGCGCCGTCATCCAGGTGCGCGACGTGCAGCAGCCGGTCCCGGGCGTCTCCGTCCACAAGGGCTCGGTCCAGGTCGGCGAGGTGACCGTGGGCGCCTCCGCCTACGCCGCCATCGACCTGAAGCGCCGTCGGGCCATCGCCCGCGCCCACAGCGCCACGCACCTCACGCACCAGGCGCTGCGCGACGCGCTCGGCCCGACCGCCGCCCAGGCCGGTTCGGAGAACGCGCCGGGCCGCTTCCGCTTCGACTTCGGCTCGCCGAACGCCGTACCCGGCACGGTCCTCACCGATGTCGAGCACAAGATCAACGAAGTGCTCGCCCGGGAACTCGACGTCCAGGCCGAGGTCATGTCCATCGACGAGGCCAAGAAGCAGGGCGCCATCGCGGAGTTCGGCGAGAAGTACGGCGAGCGGGTGCGCGTCGTGACCATCGGCGACTTCTCCAAGGAGCTGTGCGGCGGTACGCACGTCCACAACACCGCCCAGCTGGGTTTGGTGAAGCTGCTCGGCGAGTCGTCGATCGGCTCGGGCGTACGGCGCATCGAGGCCCTGGTCGGCGTGGACGCGTACACCTTCCTCGCCCGTGAGCACACGGTCGTCGCCCAGCTCCAGGAGCTGGTCAAGGGCCGTCCGGAGGAACTGCCGGAGAAGATCTCCGGGATGCTCGCCAAGCTCAAGGACGCCGAGAAGGAGATCGAGAAGTTCCGCGCGGAGAAGGTCCTCCAGGCCGCCGCCGGTCTCGCCGCCGGCGCCAAGGACGTACGCGGCGTGGCCGTTGTCACCGGCCAGGTGCCGGACGGCACCTCGGCCGACGACCTGCGCAGGCTCGTCCTGGACGTCCGCGGCCGCATCCCGGCCGACCGTCCGACGGTCGTGGCCCTCTTCACCACCGCCAACGGCCGCCCGCTGACCGTCATCGCCACCAACGAGGCCGCCCGCGAGCGCGGTCTCAAGGCCGGTGAGCTGGTCCGTACGGCCGCCAAGACCCTCGGCGGCGGCGGTGGCGGCAAGCCGGACGTCGCCCAGGGCGGCGGCCAGAACCCGGAGGCCATCGGCGACGCCGTGGCCGCCGTCGAGCGTGTCGTCGGCGAGAGCGCCTGATGCGACGCGGCCGTCGCCTCGCGATCGACGTCGGGGACGCCCGGATCGGGGTCGCCTCGTGCGACCCCGACGGGGTCCTCGCCACGCCGGTGGAGACCGTGCCGGGACGTGACGTCCCGGCCGCCCACCGGCGGTTGAAGCAGCTCGTCGAGGAGTACGAACCGATCGAGGTCGTGGCCGGCCTCCCTCGCTCCCTCAATGGGGGCGAGGGCCCGGCGGCGGTCAAGGTCCGCGCCTTCGTCCAGGAGCTCGCCCGTTCCGTCGCACCCGTTCCGGTACGACTGGTGGACGAGAGGATGACCACAGTGACGGCCAGTCAGGGCCTGCGCGCTTCGGGCGTGAAGTCCAAGAAGGGCAGGTCGGTCATCGACCAGGCGGCGGCGATTGTCATTCTTCAGAACGCGCTTGAGGCCGAACGGGTCTCAGGCAACCCCCCGGGCGAGGGCGTCGAAGTGGTTGTCTGATCGCGATACGGTAACGTTCCGCGCGATGCGGCGGTGTTCGAACAGCTGCCGCACAAAGAAGAGGCGGAACGGTTGCCGCGCCCCACGCGCGAAGCAGTCGCCGCCTCGCGGCACACTATGGGGTTTGATGACTGAGTATGGCCGGGGCGCAGGCCACGAACCGTGGCATCCCGAGGACCCGTTGTACGGGGACCAGGGATGGGCAGGGCAGCAGTCCGCACATGGTCAGGGTCCGTACGGAGACCAGCCGCAGCCGCAGCACTACCAGCAGCAGCCGCAACACCCGCAGCAGCCGTACTACGACGGCCGGCAGCACCAGCAGCACCAGCAGCAGCCCGGGTATCCGGAGCAGCAGCACTACGGCCATGACGGCGGCTGGGACACGGGCGGGCACCAGCAGCAGGACCCGGCGCCGTACGGCATGAACCCGGCCGCCGACCCCTACACCGGCCAGCGGCCCGGCTACGGCGGCGAAAGCCCCGACTACTACGCCGCACCGGACGCGTACCCCCCGCCGCAGCCCCCGGGCCGGCGCGGCCCCGAGCCGGAGCAGGCCCCCGAGTGGACGCCCGAGCCCGAGCCGGAAGCGCCCGAGGAGCACCCCTTCTTCACGGGCGGCGACGCCGGTGACGACGACGGGCCCGACGAGCCACGCGAGTCCCGCCGCGGCCGGGGCGGCGACCGCCGCGGCGGAAAACCGAAAAAGAAGAAGAGCCGCAACGGCACGGCGTGTCTCATCGTCGCGGTGGTCCTGGTCGGCGGCGTGGGCGGCATCGGCTACTTCGGCTACCAGTTCTGGCAGAACCAGTTCGGCGCGCCCGAGGACTATGCGGGCAAGGGGTCCGATCCCACCCAGGTGGAGATCCCCCAGGGCGCCGGCGGCTACGAGATCGGCAGCCTCCTGGAGAAGGCCGGTGTGGTCAAGAGCCAGGGCGCCTTCGTCGCCGCTCAGAACAGGAATCCGCAGGGCAAGAACATCCAGGCGGGGGTCTACACCCTCAACAAGAAGATGTCCGCGGACAACGCCGTCTCGGAAATGCTCAAACCGAGCAGTCGCAACGCCCTGATCATCCCCGAGGGCAAGCGCAACGCCTGGGTCTACGAGCAGATCGACAAGCGCCTGGAAGTGAAGCCCGGGACCACCGAGGCCGCTGCGGAGGCGGAGGTGAAGGACCTCGGACTGCCGGACTGGGCGACCGGCCACCCGGACGTCAAGGACCCGCTGGAGGGTTTCCTCTTCCCCGCGAGCTATCCGGTCGCGAAGAACGCGAAGCCTGCGGATGTGCTCAAGAAGATGGTGGCCCGAGCCAATGCGGAATACGGAAAGCTCGACCTGGAGGCGAACTCCACGTCGCTCGGACTGAAGGGGCCCTGGGAACTTCTCACCGTCGCCAGCCTCGTTCAGGTCGAGGGCAAGACGGACGATGACTTCCGCAGGATGGGCGAGGTGATCTACAACCGTCTCAAGCCCACCAACACGGAGACGAATCAACTGCTCCAGTTCGACTCCGCCTTCAATTACCTGAACGGTCAGAGCGAGATCGAGATCAGCGAGTCCGAGATCAACAGCAACATGGACCCGTACAACACGTACACCCAGAAGGGCCTCACCCCCGGACCCATCAGCAACCCGGGCACTGAAGCCCTGGCCGCCGCGCTCAACCCGACGCAGGACGGCTGGATGTACTTCGTGGCGACCGACGGCCAGCACAAGACGGAATTCGCCAAGACCCACGACGATTTCCTGAAGCTCAAGGAAAAGTTCAATGAAAACAAGGGCAGCGAATGACGCCCGCAGGGCGGCGGTCCTCGGCTCGCCCATCGCGCACTCTCTTTCACCCGTACTCCACCGCGCCGCGTACGAGGCACTCGGCCTCACCCACTGGTCGTACGACCGTTTCGAAGTGGACGAGGCCGCCCTCCCCGGTTTCTTCGCGGAGCTCGACTCGTCCTGGGCCGGACTGTCCCTGACCATGCCGCTCAAACGGGCCGTCATGCCGCTGCTCGACGAGGTCGGTGAGACGGCGGCCTCCGTGGAGGCGGTCAACACCGTCGTCTTCACCGAGGACGGTCGGCGCCTCGGCGACAACACCGACATCCCGGGGATGATCGCCGCCCTGCGCGAGCGCGGCATCGAGAAGGTCGAATCCGCCGCGGTTCTCGGCGCGGGAGCCACCGCCTCGTCCGCGCTCGCCGCCCTCTCCCGCCTGTGCACGGGCCCGGTCACCGCGTACGTCCGCAGCTCCGCCCGCGCCGACGAGATGCGGCAGTGGGGCGAACGGCTCGGAGTCGACGTACGGATCGCCGACTGGGCCAAGGCGGCGCGGGCGTTCGACGCGCCGCTCGTCGTCGCCACCACCCCGGCCGGCACCACCGACGCCCTCGCGCAGGCCGTCCCCGACCGCCCCGGAACCCTCTTCGACGTGCTGTACGACCCGTGGCCCACCGCACTCGCCGCCGCCTGGTCGGCGCGCGGCGGCGCGGTCGTCGGCGGGCTCGACCTGCTCGTGCACCAGGCCGTGCTCCAGGTGGAGCAGATGACGGGCTGCGCCACCGCGCCGCTCGCCGTGATGCGGGCTGCCGGGGAACGGGCGCTCACCGCCCCTTAGGTCTGCGGGGAATCGCAGGTCACAACAGGGGGCGCTCGATCATGGGCATGGCGATGGAGCGGGCCCTGGCAGCGCCGGACCTGCTGAAACCGGCGCCGCACTTCCTGCCGGAGTGGCTGCGTATCACCCTCGGCGCGGCCGTTCCGCTCCCGCTGTTCGCGGGCGGCGCCCGCGGACTGTGGCGTGTCGCGGCGGCGCGCGGGCTCAGGTCACGGCGTCCCGCGCACTGAGAAAGCCGTCCGTCTGCTGGACCGAGGGCCGGTCGCGCCCCCGGTCGTGGGAGGATCGGGGGTGGCGGGCCAGGGCCGCGCACCCGGTCGCGCCGTTGCAGTTCCAGGCGCGAGCATGAGGAGCACCGTTGAGCAGGTTGCGCTGGCTGACCGCGGGAGAATCCCACGGCCCCGCACTCGTCGCGACGCTGGAGGGCCTTCCCTCCGGTGTCCCCCTCACCACGGAGATGGTGGCGGACGCGCTGGCCCGGCGGCGGCTCGGCTACGGGCGCGGCGCGCGCATGAAGTTCGAGCAGGACGAGGTCACCTTCCTCGGCGGCGTACGGCACGGGCTGACCATGGGCGGCCCCGTCGCGATCATGGTGGGCAACACCGAGTGGCCCAAGTGGGAGAAGGTCATGTCGGCCGACCCGGTCGACCCCGAGGAACTGGCCAAGCTCGCGCGCAACGCGCCGCTGACCCGCCCCCGTCCCGGCCACGCCGACCTCGCCGGCATGCAGAAGTACGCGCTGGACGAGGCCCGGCCGGTGCTGGAGCGGGCCAGTGCGCGCGAGACCGCGGCCCGCGTGGCGCTCGGTACCGTCGCCCGGTCGTACCTGAAGCAGACCACGGGCGTCGAGATCGTGTCGCACGTCGTGGAGCTGGCCGCCGCCAAGGCGCCGTACGGCGTCCTGCCCGTGCCCGCCGACGAGGCGAAGCTCGACGAGGACCCCGTGCGCTGCCTGGACGCGGACGCGTCGAAGGCGATGGTGGCCGAGATCGACCAGGCCCACAAGGACGGCGACACGCTGGGCGGCGTGGTCGAGGTGCTGGCGTACAACGTGCCCGTCGGGCTCGGGTCGTTCGTGCACTGGGACCGTCGCCTCGATGCCCGGCTCGCCGCCGCGCTGATGGGCATTCAGGCCATCAAGGGTGTCGAGGTCGGCGACGGCTTCGATCTCGCGCGCGTGCCCGGTTCCAAGGCGCACGACGAGATCGTGCCGACCGCCGAGGGCGTACGCCGCACCTCCGGGCGCGCCGGCGGGACCGAGGGCGGCATGTCCACCGGTGAGCTGCTCCGCGTACGGGCCGCCATGAAGCCCATCGCCACCGTGCCGCGCGCGCTCGCCACCATCGACACCGCCACCGGTGAGGTCGCGGCCGCGCACCACCAGCGCTCCGACGTGTGCGCCGTGCCCGCCGCCGGGATCGTGGCCGAGGCCATGGTCGCGCTGGTCCTCGCGGACGCCGTCGCGGAGAAGTTCGGCGGCGACAGCGTCGGCGAGACCCGGCGCAACGTGCGGGGCTACCTCGACAACCTGGTCGTCCGGTGAGCGAGGCGGGCGGCCCCCTGGTCGTACTCGTCGGACCCATGGGGGTCGGCAAGTCCACCGTCGGCGCGATCCTCGCCGAGCGGCTGGGCGTGGCCTACCGGGACACGGACGCCGACATCGTCGAGGCCGAGGGCCGGCCGATCGCCGAGATCTTCGTCGACGAGGGGGAGGCGCACTTCCGTGAGCTGGAGCGGCAGGCCGTGCGGGCCGCCCTCGCCGAGCACACGGGCGTCCTCGCGCTCGGCGGCGGCGCGGTCCTCGACGACGGCACGCGTGCGTCCCTGGCCCCGCTGCCCGTCGTCTGCCTCTCCATGAACGTCACCGAGGCGATCAGGCGCGTCGGGCTGAACACCGCGCGCCCGCTGCTGGCCGTCAACCCGCGCCAGCAGTGGAAGCAGCTGATGGAAGCGCGTCGCCACCTGTACGCCGAGGTGGCCGACGCGATCGTCGAGACCGACGACCGCACCCCCGAAGAGGTCGCCCAAGCGGTCCTCGACGCACTCGAATTGAAGGAAGCATGACGGAGCAGGCAGTCACCCGTATCCAGGTCGGCGGCGGCGAGGGCGCGGAGCCCTACGAGGTGCTGGTCGGCCGGCAGCTGCTCGGTGAGCTCCCCGGGCTGATCGGCGACCGGGCCCGGCGCGTCGCCGTCCTGCACCCCGAAGCGCTCGCCGGCACCGGCGACGCGATCCGTGAGGACCTCGCGGGCCAGGGCTACGAGGCCATCGCGATCCAGCTGCCGAACGCCGAGGAGTCCAAGACCGTCGAGGTCGCGGCGTACTGCTGGAAGGCGCTCGGGCAGACCAACTTCACGCGCACCGACGTGATCGTCGGCGTCGGCGGCGGAGCCACCACCGACGTGGCCGGTTTCGTCGCGGCGACCTGGCTGCGCGGGGTGCGCTGGATCGCCGTACCGACGACCGTGCTCGGCATGGTCGACGCGGCCGTCGGCGGCAAGACGGGTATCAACACCGCCGAGGGGAAGAACCTCGTCGGTGCCTTCCACCCGCCGGCCGGTGTGCTGTGCGACCTGGCCGCGCTGGACTCGCTGCCGGTCAACGACTACATCAGCGGCCTCGCCGAGATCATCAAGGCGGGCTTCATCGCCGACCCGGTGATCCTCGACCTGATCGAGGAGGACCCGGCGGCGGCCCGTACGCCCGAGGGGGCGCACACCGCCGAGCTGATCGAGCGCGCGATCCGGGTCAAGGCCGACGTCGTGTCGAGCGACCTGAAGGAATCCGGTCTGCGCGAGATCCTGAACTACGGCCACACGCTCGCCCACGCCATCGAGAAGAACGAGCGCTACACCTGGCGTCACGGCGCGGCCGTCTCCATCGGCATGGTCTTCGCCGCCGAACTCGGCCGGCTCGCGGGCCGTCTCGACGACGCGACCGCCGACCGGCACCGCACGGTGCTGGAGTCGGTCGGGCTGCCGCTCGCCTACCGCGGCGACCAGTGGCCCAAGCTCCTGGAGACCATGAAGGTCGACAAGAAGTCGCGCGGCAACCTGCTGCGCTTCATCGTCCTCGACGGTCTCGCCAGGCCGACCGTGCTCGAAGGCCCGGATCCGGCGGTGCTGCTCGCCGCGTACGGCGAGGTGTCCAAGTGACGGCCCTCCGACAGGTCTACGTCCTCAACGGGCCCAACCTCGGCCGGCTCGGCTCGCGCGAGCCCGACGTGTACGGCGCGACGTCGTACGCCGGGCTCGTCGAGGAGTGCGGACGGCTCGGCAAGGAGCTCGGCTTCGACGTCGACGTACGCGAGACCAATGACGAGGGCGAGCTGATCCGCTGGCTCCACGAGGCCGCGGACGGGTCAATTCCGGTCGTCATCAACCCGGGTGCCTTCACGCACTACTCGTACGGAATGAGGGACGCGGCGGCCCAGCGCACCGCACCGCTCATCGAGGTGCACATCTCGAACCCGTACACACGTGAGGAATTCCGGCACACCTCGGTGATCGCCGCCGTCGCCAGCGGCACGGTCGCGGGCTTCGGCATCGGCTCGTACCGGCTCGCCCTGCGGGCCCTGGCCGAGGAACTCGGCGACTGACAGGGCACTCTGGACCTGTCCCGGCCGTTCACACCCACGCGGCGGGGGCAGGTACCTTTCGGTAGGCCCGGGCCCGCCGAAACCGCCCTGGCCCAGTACGAGTCGCCTGTACGAGACGGAGTGGCACCGGATGCAGCACGCAGTGGGGGCTCCGCTGCCACCGCCCCACAGGCCCGGCGTCGGATGGACGCACGGCGCCCCGCACCCCGCAGGGCCCCCCGCCGGGCCACCGGCGCCCCAGGGGCCTCCGCAGGCCCCAGGGGCCCCGGGAACCGCCCCCGGCGGCCCGCAGGGCCACGGGCCCGGCCACGCGCCCGCCCACCATGCCCCGGCTCCCGGCTGGAGCGGCCCGGCCCCGCAGCACACGCCGGGACCGCCGGCCCGGGACGCCACCGGACACATCCAGCTGCCGCCCGGCGGACCGGTCCCCGTCCCCGCGCCGCCGCCCGCCGCCGCGCCCACGGACACCGGGAGCACGACGCTGGCGGTGCTGCTCATCGGCCCCGCGGGAGCGGGCAAGACGACCGTCGCCAAGCACTGGGCCAGGCACCGCCGGGTGCCGACCGCGCACATCAGCCTCGACGACGTACGCGAATGGGTCTGCTCGGGGTTCGCCGACCCGCAGTCCGGCTGGAACGACCAGTCCGAGGCCCAGTACCGCCTCGCCCGCCGCACCTGCGGCTTCGCCGCCCGCAACTTCCTGGCCAACGGCATCTCGTGCATCGTCGACGACGCCGTCTTCCCGGACCGTCCGGTCGTCGGGCTCGGCGGCTGGAAGCGTCATGTGGGGCCCGGGCTGCTGCCCGTGGTCATCCTCCCCGGCCTGGAGATCGTGCTGGAGCGCAACGCCCAGCGCAGCGGCAACCGGCGCCTGTCGGACGAGGAGGTCGCCCGTATCCACGGCCGGATGGCCGGCTGGTACGGCTCGGGGCTGCCGATCATCGACAACTCGCAGTACGACGTGGAGACCACGGCCCGCGTACTGGACGAGGTGCTGGCCCGCTCCATGGCCAGCCCGCCGGCCTGGTAGGACCCGGGCGGCGCCGCGCGACAGCCGGACGCCCCCGCGCGGCCCGGTCGCGCCGCGCGGCCCGGTCGCGCCGCGCCGCCCGGTCGCGCCG
>NZ_BAAAUD010000039.1:0-365705 GCF_039533765.1 Streptomyces enissocaesilis
CGTGTTCCCGACTCTATCAGACACTTTCGTGTCCGACTTCCCCGGTCGCCTTCCAGTTCCCCGCTTCCGCGTTTCCCTTTCCGGCGATTCCGACTTTATCAGAAGCATTTCTACCGAGCTAATCGGCTTCGTGATTCGGATAAGAATCGAAGGACTCTTCGGGATTTAATTCCCTGAGGAGTCGTATAGACGTTAACCGTTGCCAGTGAGTATGTCCAACTCGTTGCAACTGTTTGAATCTACCTCCCCACACCGACTGTGTCAACAGTCCTTGCGGGGCAGACAGGACACTAGCAGGTCAGGCAGGTCGTCCGCACATCACGCGGCGGTCGGGAGCTCCGCGCTGCGGTCGGCCGGGTCGACGTCCCCCTGGTCTCCTGCTCGGGCTGCTCGGCCGCCCAGGATGTAGACGTACGCGAGGAATGCCAGCTCGGCGGCGATGCCGATGGCGATGCGGGCCCAGGTGGGCATGCCCGACGGCGTGACGAAACCTTCGATCAGGCCGGAGACGAAGAGGACCAGGGCCAGGCCGAGGGCCATGCCCAGGGCGGCGCGGCCTTCTTGGGCCAGGGCCGTGCGGCGGGGGCGGGGGCCCGGGTCGATCAGGGTCCAGCCGAGGCGCAGGCCGGTACCGGCGGCTACGAAGACTGCGGTGAGTTCGAGCAGGCCGTGCGGGACGACCAGGCCCAGGAAGACATCGAGACGGCCGGCCGAGGACATCAGACCGATGCCGACACCGAGGTTCAGCATGTTGAGGAAGAGGATCCAGAGCACCGGGAAGCAGAGGAAGGCGCCCAGGACCAGGCACATGGCTGCTGCCTGGGCGTTGTTCGTCCAGACCTGGGCGGCGAAGGAGGCTGCCGGGTTGCTGGAGTAGTACGTCTCGTACTGGCCACCGGGGCGGGTCATGTCGCGGAGTTCCGCGGGGGCCGCGATGGCCGACTGGACCTCGGGGTGCGTGCTGATCCACCAGCCGATCACGGCGGCCACGGCGATGGAGAGCACGGCTGCGGGGACCCACCAGTGGCGGGTGCGGTAGATGGCGGCGGGGAATCCGGCGGTCAGGAAGCGGGTCGCGTCGCGCCAGGACGCGCGGCGGGTGCCGGTCACGGTGGCACGGGCGCGGGCCACGAGCTGGGTGAGGCGCGCGGTGAGGGCGGGGTCGGGGGCGCTGGACTGGATCAGTGAGAGGTGGGTGGCCGTGTGCTGGTAGAGGGCGACCAGTTCGTCGGCCTCGGCGCCGGTCAGGCGGCGGCCGCGGCGCAGGAGGTGGTCCAGTCGGTCCCACTCTGCGTGGTGGGCGGTGACAAAGACGTCGAGGTCCATGATCGGCTGCTGCTCCAGGCCCTGGGTCCGTACGGTCCGTACTGCGCGGCGCGCGCTGCGGGCCAGCTTGGCAGACTGGAGATGCGAGGGGCAGGGAAGGGCGGCGGCCGTGGGTGGCGGAGGGTGGGTTTCCGGTGAGTGAGCTTGTTACGGGTGACGCGGTTGTACTGGGGTTGCGGCCGGCGAGACTGCCGAGCCGGGCGCTTGCTCTGGCGATCGACATGGCAGTGGTGTGGACGGTTTACCTGAGTGTGTCGGTGGGACTGGTGATAGCCACTGCCTCGCTCGACGAGGCGGCCGGTATGGCAATCTCGGTGGCGTCTTTTCTGTTGGTGCTGGTCGGGGCCCCGATAGCGGTGGAGACGCTCACCCATGGGCGGTCGCTGGGGAAGATGGCCTGCGGGCTGCGGGTGGTGCGGGACGACGGGGGGCCGATCCGGTTCCGGCATGCCCTGGTTCGGGGGGCGGTGGGGGTCGTGGAGATCCTGATGACCTTTGGGGTTGTCGCGTGCATTGCTTCGCTCGTGTCCGAGCGGGGGCGGCGGGTCGGGGATGTCTTCGCCGGGACTCTCGTCGTACGGGAGCGGGTGTCCGCGGGGCGGGTGGGCGTGGTGCCGCCTCCGCCGCCGTGGCTCGTGGGGCGGTTCGCCGGGCTGGATCTGTCCGGCGTGCCGGACGGGTTGTGGCTTGCGGTACGGCAGTACCTGACGCGGATGGGGCAGTTGGATCCCCAGGTGAGCGCGTCCATGGCTGAGCGGTTGGCCGGGGACCTCGCGGTGCGTACGGGGGCGCCGGCGCCGCGGGAGGTGCCGGCGGCCGCTTACCTCGCGGCCGTGATGAACGAGCGGCAGGTTCGGGACGCGCGGCGGGTGCTGATGGGGGCGGGTGCCTCCGGTGGGGTCGCGCCGGGGGGCGGGGCGAGTGCGGTGGTGGATGTGGATGCTGTGCGGGTGGCTGCGCCGGATGCCGGACACAAGGGTGCTGGGGCGGGGCGGGTGGAGGTGCCGTCGTCCGGTGCCGGTGCCGGTGCCGGTACGGGGTTCGCGCCGCCCGGTTAGAACTTCTGAGGCGATGCGCTCGGATCAGCCGCTGCCTCGGTGAGGTGGAGGTCGTCGATACGGCCTTGCTGCCCGGGCTGGAGGAGCGGGCGGACCCGGCGTGGATGAGGGCCGATGGGGCGTACGAGGGAAGCCACTGCCTGTGGTCTGCGCGGTGGAACAGCCTGTCCCACCGTCCGGGTGTTCCGCGTCGGCTGCGGTGCGAGCTGCTGTTCACGCTGTGTACGGGAGAGCGCGTGATGAGCCTGCTGGACATGCTTCCCGATGCCTTCGCCCCGCTGCCGAGGGTGACCTCGCGCGAAGAAGGCATGCGGGTCAGCCGGCTTCTGGACTGCGTCCCGGCGGTCGGGGAGTGGCTGTTGCGGGGAGGCGAGGGCTCACCGGGCCGGTTGGACAGGCGGAGCGGGCAGGTCAGCGAGTACGCGAGCCGCAGGAAGGCTTCGTGGATGTCGTCGCGGATCTCCCGGCGGGTCCGGAGGCGACGGCATCAGGAGAGGGGCGAAGGCGCGCTCGGTGGCCCAGCGCTGGGTGCCGGGTGACGTCGTTGCGGTTGCCGTCGGCGTGGCGGCGAGCGGGATGCCGGTGGCATCGGTGATCAGGTGATGCGTGCTGCTCGTCCCGTCCCGGCCGACGGGCTTCGTCCCGTCTTGAGGTGACCTTTGACGGTCGGGCCGGATGTGAGAGGTGCCCCCCACTGCCCGGGAGGAGTCAGGGAGAAGTCCAGGGCGTTCGCGCGGCGAGGCCTGGTGGCGGGGAGGACCTGCCGAAGCCGGGCCGCCCTGCCCCCGGATCCACAGGGTGCTGGTTGTCAGGGGAAGGCCGAAGGTGGGGTTTCCAGGTGCTCCAGCTCGATGCCGGGGGCGGAGAGGACCACGTCGCCCGCGATGTGGATCTGGTGCTGCTCGCCGGTCTCCAGTGCGTTGACCTGGTATTCGTCCACCATCAGGGGGCCGTTGTCAGTGGCATGCGCTTCACTCCTCAGCAAGGCCCAGGACTGGTCGGTCGTACGGGGGGCCAGGACCGGGTCGGTGAAGGCGACGAGGCGGACGCGGGTGGCGGGGGAACCGGGGGTGAGGCGCAGGAGACGGGTGGTGGCGATGAGAAAAGCGGGGGAAGTGCCGGTGAAGGCGTGGGCGGGGACGTTGCCTTCGGTGGCGTGAGTGCCGGTCGGGTCGGTACGGACCCAGGTGACGCCGTCGATGGCCGCGCCGCGGATCTGCCAGCTCGCGGCGTGCAGTTCGAGGCGGATGGGGCGGCCGAGTTCGTCGACGGCCAGGTCGACGGAGCCGGCGTGATCGCCGGAGGGGGTGGTGATCTGGGAGACGTAACGCCAGCCGGAGGGGCCGGGCGCGCAGTGGAAGTGTTCTTCGCCGAGGGGGGTGCGGTCGTGGGGATCGTGGAGTGAGTATCGGCCTCGGGGCATGGGTCTGTCCGGTTCTTCGGGTCCGACACGGGGCAGGCCCCCCGGCACGGGGGTGCGGGGGGCCTGCCTGACAGCTACTGCTGGTGAGTGCTGGGCGTATGGCTCAGTAGCGGTAGTGGTCGGACTTGAACGGGCCCTCGACCGGGACGCCGATGTAGGCGGCCTGCTCGGGGCGGAGGGTCGTGAGCTTGACGCCGAGGGCGTCGAGGTGGAGGCGGGCGACCTTCTCGTCGAGGTGCTTGGGCAGCACGTAGACGTCGGTCGGGTACTCCTCGGGCTTGGTGAACAGCTCGATCTGGGCCAGGGTCTGGTCCGCGAAGGAGTTGGACATCACGAACGAGGGGTGGCCGGTCGCGTTGCCCAGGTTCAGCAGGCGGCCCTCGGACAGGACGATGATGACCTTGCCGTCGGGGAACGTCCAGGTGTGGACCTGCGGCTTGACCTCGTCCTTGACGATGCCGGGGATGGCGGCGAGGCCGGCCATGTCGATCTCGTTGTCGAAGTGACCGATGTTGCCGACGATCGCCTGGTGCTTCATCTTGGCCATGTCCGCGGCCATGATGATGTCCTTGTTGCCGGTCGTGGTGACGAAGATGTCGGCGATGGAGACGACCTCGTCGAGCGTCGTGACCTGGTAGCCGTCCATGGCCGCCTGGAGCGCGCAGATCGGGTCGATCTCGGTGATGATCACGCGGGCGCCCTGGCCGCGCAGGGACTCGGCGCAGCCCTTGCCCACGTCGCCGTAGCCGCAGACGACGGCGACCTTGCCGCCGATCAGGACGTCGGTGGCACGGTTGATGCCGTCGATCAGGGAGTGGCGGCAGCCGTACTTGTTGTCGAACTTCGACTTCGTCACGGCGTCGTTCACGTTGATCGCCGGGAAGAGGAGGGTGCCGTCGCGGTGCATCTCGTACAGGCGGTGGACACCGGTGGTGGTCTCCTCGGTGACACCGCGGATCTCCGAGGACAGCTGGGTCCACTTCTGCGGGTTCTCACCGAGGGTCCGGTTGAGAAGCGTGAGGATGTAGGCGTACTCCTCGCTGTCCGCAG
The DNA here is from genome assembly GCF_039533765.1 of Streptomyces enissocaesilis. Lineage (NCBI taxonomy): Bacteria > Bacillati > Actinomycetota > Actinomycetes > Kitasatosporales > Streptomycetaceae > Streptomyces > Streptomyces enissocaesilis. The sequence goes on from NZ_BAAAUD010000039.1 coordinate 4,858, forward strand.
TGGAGGGGTCCGGAGCGGCGCCGGCCTTCTCGAACTCGACGCCCTTGTGGACGAGGAGAGTGGCGTCACCGCCGTCGTCGAGGATCATGTTCGGGCCGCCGGTGGGCGTGTTCGGCCAGGTCAGAGCCTGCTCCGTGCACCACCAGTACTCCTCCAGGGTCTCGCCCTTCCAGGCGAAGACCGGGACGCCGGCGGGGGCGTCCGGGGTGCCGTTCGGCCCGACCGCGATGGCGGCGGCGGCGTGGTCCTGGGTGGAGAAGATGTTGCAGGAGGCCCAGCGGACGTCGGCGCCGAGGGCGACCAGCGTCTCGATGAGGACGGCGGTCTGCACGGTCATGTGCAGGGAGCCGGTGATGCGGGCGCCGGCGAGCGGCTGGGCGGCGGCGTACTCCTCGCGGATGGACATCAGGCCGGGCATCTCGTGCTCGGCGAGAGTGATCTCCTTGCGGCCGAAGGCGGCGAGGGAGAGGTCGGCGACCTTGAAGTCCTGGCCGGTTGCGACAGTCGTCATGCGGGCTGCTCCTCGTGGCTGTGGGTCGAGGTGGGTACGGCTGACTCTGCGGCGGCGGGCACACGAGTGCCCGGGCGCTCGCAGCGCAGTCCGTCGGAGGCCCTCTCTCCCTCGGCCGGTCCACGGGACCGCCCGACCGCCATCAGCAGCGACGTCTGGTTAGGTCACGAATCTACACCGATCGGCCCAGTGAACCCCAGCCGCCCTGGTCAGGGCTGCGGGCGGGAGGCGGGGAGGAAGATCGGCCGGTACTGGGCTCCTCGGTCTTCTGACCCGGGTGTTCCCGTGTTGCGCGATGCCTGTTCGTCGGGGGCCCGCGCCCGACAGGGAGATTCACGTGACGAGTCCGGCCGGCTCCCCAGGAGGTGGAGACATGAGCGGGCAGAAGAAGCCGAAGCTGCTCGCGGTCAGCGCCTGCCCCACCGGGATCGCCCACACGTACACGGCGGCGGAGAAGCTGACGCAGGCCGCCGAGGGGCTCGGCGCCGACCTGGAGGTGGAGACGCAAGGTTCCATCGGGGCCGGGAACACCCTGTCCGACAACGGTGTCGGAGAGGCTGACGGCGTCATCATCGCGGCCGGCAGGAACGTCGACCGCAGCCGGTTCACCGGGAAGAGGGTGCCGGCGGCCGGGACGGCGTGTCGACGCCGGACGGCCGGCCGCTCGACGAGCCGTACGTCAAGGACGGCGATGCCGGCCGGGGGAATGGAGTTCGACGTCACGGTGCCCGGGGGGCGGATGTTCGTACCCGGGGGCGACCGGGGGACCCGTGGGATTCGCGGTTCTTCCCCGACGAGCAGTCCGGCACGGTCGGCGTCGTGCCGTTCTCGGCCGGGGCCGGGCTGGGCGTGGCCGCGCCGGCCGTACGGCGGAGTGCGGCGGCCGTCGCGCCGCCGCACCGGTCCCCGCCGCCCCTGACGCAGGCAGCGAGAAGGCCCCCGCCGGTGGACGGCGGGGGCCTTCCTCGTGAGGCGCAGAGGCGTACGAGGAGTGGAAGGCGTACGGAGGTCAGTGACCGGCCGGGCCGCCCGGTGTGCTCGCCGGGTTCTCGCCCGCCGCTGCCGCCGTCTCGCTGTAGATGTCCGGCTCCAGGTAGATCACGCGGGCGATCGGGACCGCCGCGCGGATGCGGTCCTCCGCCGTGTTGATCGCGTGGGCGATCTCGGCGGCCGTGTCGTCGTGCTGGACCGCGATCTTGGCGGCGACCAGCAGTTCCTCGGGGCCGAGGTGGAGCGTACGCATGTGGATGACGCGGGTGACCGTCTCACCGTCGACGAGAGCGGTCTTGATCTTCTCCACGTCCTCCGTGCCTGCCGCCTCGCCGAGGAGGAGGGACTTGGTCTCGGCCGCCAGGACGATCGCGATGATGATCAGCAGGATGCCGATGCAGAGGGTGCCGATGCCGTCCCAGACGCCCTCGCCCGTGACGATGGCCAGGCTGACGCCGACGAGCGCCAGGATCAGGCCGACCAGCGCGCCGAGGTCCTCCAGGAGGACGACCGGCAGCTCGGGGGCCTTGGCGCGGCGGATGAAGTCCTTCCAGGACAGGTTGCCGCGCGTCTGGTTCGACTCCTTGATGGCCGTACGGAAGGAGAAGGACTCCGCGATGATCGCGAAGACGAGGACTCCGACCGGCCAGTACCAGGCCTCGATCTCGTGTGGGTGCTTGATCTTCTCGTAGCCCTCGTAGATGGCGAACATGCCACCGACGGAGAACAGCACGATGGAGACCAGGAAGGCGTAGATGTAACGCTCGCGTCCGTAGCCGAAGGGGTGCTGGGGGGTCGCCTCGCGCTTGGCTTTCTTTCCGCCGAGCAGCAGCAGGCCCTGGTTGCCCGAGTCGGCGAGCGAGTGCACGCTCTCCGCGAGCATCGAGGACGAGCCACTGAAGAGGAACGCCACAAACTTGGCTACTGCGATCGCGAGGTTGGCGACGAGTGCCGCCACGATCGCCTTGGTTCCGCCTGACGCACTCATGGGTGCCGGATGTCCCTTCCTAGGTTCCGCGGCCCTGGCGCCGCCGTACGGCCGGTCATTGTTGCAGCTTGCCGCGGAAGCCTGCGCGGACGGTACGTCAGGCGACGACTGTGGCACGGAAGAGGGTGCCCGTACCGGACAATCGGGCCGATTCTCCTGCGGGTACGAAGGCCGACTCTCCCGGTGCGAGGGTGAGTGCGCCGGCGCTGACCCGGCCGGCCGTGCAGAGCAGGATCTGCGGGGTGGCGGACGGGAGGGTGCGGGGGGCGGCGCCCGGCGCCAGGACGTGGCGCGAGAGGCGGAACTCGTCGATCGGGGTGTCGTACAGCTCCTCGCCGTCGGGGGACGACGCCTCGGGGCGCAGGATGCCGGGGTCGCCGGCCTCGAAGCGGACGATGCGCAGGAGTTCGGGGACGTCCACGTGCTTGGGGGTCAGGCCGCAGCGCAGGACGTTGTCCGAGTTCGCCATGATCTCGACGCCGAGGCCGCTGAGGTACGCGTGCGGGACGCCGGCGCCGAGGAAGAGGGCCTCACCGGGCTGCAGCCGTACGTGGTTGAGCAGCATGGCGGCGATGACGCCCGGGTCGCCGGGGTAGTGGTGCGCGAGACCGGCGTACGGGGCGTACGCGCCGCCCAGGCGCTCGGCGGCGGCCGCGGCCGCCGTGACGGTCGCGGCCGTCTCGGTGCGGTCCGCGGTCAGTACGGCGGTGAGGACCTCGCGGAGCGCGGCCTCCTCGGGGTGGGCGTGGAGGAGGTCGACGTACGGCTTGAGGGAGTCGACTTCGAGCGCGGCGAGCGTGTCGGCCGACTCGGCGGGGGCGCGGAAGCCGCAGAGGCCCTCGAAGGGGGTGAGGGCGCAGATCAGCTCGGGCTTGTGGTTGGCGTCCTTGTAGGTGCGGTGCGGGGCGTCGAGGGGGACGCCCCGGGCCTCCTCGGCGGCGTAGCCCTCCCTGGCCCGGGCCAGGTCCGGGTGGACCTGGAGGGAGAGGGGGGCGCCGGCCGCGAGGATCTTGAGGAGGAAGGGGAGGCGGGGGCCGAACTTCCGCACCGCGGCCTCGCCCAGTTCGGCTTCGGGGGCGGCTTCGATGACCGCCGAGAGGGGCTGTTCGCCCGTGCCGCGGTCGACGAGGGAGGGTGCTCCGGGGTGGGCGCCCATCCACATCTCGGCCTGGGGCTCGCCGGTGGGGGCGGTGCCGAGCAGGTCCGGGATGGCTGTCGTGGAGCCCCAGGCGTAGGGGCGCACGGTGTTCGAGAGGCGGTCCATGGGGCGTTCCCTGGTGTGGTGGCTCTGGTACCGGCCGGCCTCGGGGGAGGTGGCAGGTGGCGTCGGTCAGGTGCTGGTCCTCATGATCGCCCTGCGGAAGCGAGCGCCAGGTAAACGGCGGCGAAATCCGTGATGGCGAGCAGTTCGGCGAGGTTCTCCAGCTCGCCGCCCTCCTCCGGTTCGATCTCGCTGATGGCCGTGTCGTGGCTGAGCGCGAGCTCGCGGGCGGCCGGGGCCGCGGACATTCCACCGGTCGGGCGGTCCCGGAGGAGCACCACGCGTGCGTGCAGCGCCTGCGCTTCGTCGACGCGGTCGCGGAAGAAGTCCTCGGGGTCGGCGCCCGCGGCGAAGGTCCCGGCGAGCAGTACGCCGTGGGTCGGCAGGGCCTCCGGAAGCTCGGCGGCGAGGGCGGGGCGGCCGGCCAGCTCGGCGAGCACGGCGGAGAACCGGCGGCCCACGGGGCCGGCGCACGCGCCCTCCGTCCAGATGAGCGGCAGCGAGTCGGCGAGCTCGGACGCGAGTGTCTTGGCCGGGTTGCCGTACATCGCGACGGCCGGGCCGCAGCGTTCCGCGGTGCGGTCGAGACGGTCGGCCACGAGCCGGAGGGTGTCCGGGGGCGCGGTGACCAGGCCGAGGCGGTCGAAGAGGACGAGGAGGGGCGTGAGGAGTGCCCAGAGCGCGCCGGGGCCGGTGGCGTCGCCCTCGTCGTACTCCTCGTAGGGCGCCGTCGCCATCGGTACGACCATGCCGTGTACGCCGCCGACGGACTCGCTCAGCGGGGAACGCTGCGGGGCCACGGCGACGACCGTGCAGCCGCGGCGGTACGCCTGCTCGGCGAGGAGCGCGAGGCCGGGCTCGGCGCCGTCCGGGGTGACGAGGAGGAGAAGGTCGACGGAGCCCGCCCAGCCCGGGAGCGCCCAGCGCAGGGCGCCGGCGGCGGGGGCGACTCCGGTGGAGTGCAGCCGGGCGACCGGGCAGGAGGCGCCGGCGAAGGTGGCCAGCAGGTCGGCCACGCCGTTCGCGGCGGTGCCGGGGCCCGCGATCAGTACGGCGCGGGGGCGGCCCTCCGACTTGATCTCCGCGAGGCCGGCCTCGGTGGCGTGCCGTGCGGCGGTGCGTACGCGTGCGCCCGCCTCCGCGGCGCCGCGGAGCAGGCCGCGGTGATCGGCACGGGCCAGGGACTCCGGGTCGTCCAGCAACGACTCGTCGAGCATGGTGCGGGCCTCCGATCGCCGGGCGCGTGGCGTGTGGCCCTGCGCGAGGTGGTGGGTGGGGCGTCAGGCGGGGCGGGGATCAGGCGGGGCGGCGGGCCTCGTCGACGAGAAGGACCGGGATGCCGTCCCGTACCGGGTAGGCCAGGCCGCAGTCCTCGCTGGTGCAGATCAGCTCGGGGGTGTCCGCGGCGGACGCGTCGTCGAGGGGCGCGCGGCAGGCGGGGCAGGCGAGGATCTCCAGAAGGCCGGCTTCGAGCGGCATGGGGCGGGTCCCTTCGAACATGCGGATACGGCTATGGATCGGGCCAGGTCAGCCTACCGCCGGGGCGGGGGCGGCGCGGTCCGGCGAGGCGGTCGGCGTGGACGTGGCGGTGCTCCTCGGGCCCTCGGGTCCTCCATTGCCCGGTTCCTCCGTTCCCCGCTGCCGACCGGGCGGGTGGTGCAGAGGGGGCGCGGGTGGCGGGGCGGGGCGGGCGGGGCCGCCGCACGGGGCGCTCCCCTGCCCGCCCCTTCCCGAACCCGGGGGCGGGCCCCGGGCCCCCTCTGCCCCCGATCGCCGGACGGGATCGAGGTGGGCGCGCCGGGGCCGGAAGGCTAGGCGCGGATCAGCGCCAGGGCGTCGTCCCGGGTCTTCGCCATGGTGGGCTCGTCCCTCGCCTCCACGTTCAGGCGCAGCAGGGGCTCCGTGTTGGAGGGACGGAGGTTGAACCACCAGTCGGCGGCGGTGACCGTCAGTCCGTCGAGTTCGTCGATGGTGATTCCGTCGCGGCCGGTGTACGCCGTCTTGACCGCCGCCAGCCGGCCCGCCTGGTCGTCCACCGTCGAGTTGATCTCGCCGGAGCTCGCGTAGCGGTCGTACTGCGCGACCAGGCCGGACAGGGTGCCCTCCTGGCCGCCGAGGGCCGCCAGGACGTGGAGGGCGGCCAGCATGCCGGTGTCCGCGTTCCAGAAGTCCCGGAAGTAGTAGTGCGCCGAGTGCTCGCCGCCGAAGATCGCGCCGGTGCGGGCCATCTCCTCCTTGATGAAGGAGTGTCCGACACGGGTACGGACCGGGGTGCCGCCGTTCTCCTTGACGACCTCCGGGACGGACCACGACGTGATCAGGTTGTGGATGACCGTGCCCTTGCCGCCGTTGCGCGCCAGTTCGCGCGCGGCGACCAGCGCCGTGATCGCGGACGGGGAGATGCCCTCGCCGCGCTCGTCGACGACGAAGCAGCGGTCCGCGTCGCCGTCGAAGGCCAGGCCGAGGTCGGCGCCGGTCTCGCGGACCTTCGCCTGGAGGTCGACGATGTTCTTCGGGTCGAGCGGGTTGGCCTCGTGGTTCGGGAACGTGCCGTCCAGCTCGAAGTAGAGGGGGACGACCGTGAGGGGCAGGGAGGCGAAGACCGTGGGGACCGTGTGGCCGCCCATGCCGTTGCCCGCGTCGACCACGACCTTCAGGGGGCGCATCGAGGCCAGGTCGACCAGGGAGAGGAGATGGGCCGCGTAGTCCGTCAGCGTGTCACGCCGGGTGATGGTTCCGGTCCTGGTGGCGGGGGGCGTCCGGGGGGCGTCCGCCGACCACTCCTCCACCAGCGCGCGGATCTCCGCGAGACCCGTGTCCTGGCCCACCGGAGCCGCTCCCGCCCGGCACATCTTGATGCCGTTGTACTGCGCGGGGTTGTGCGAGGCCGTGAACATCGCGCCCGGCAGACCGAATTGCCCGGACGCGAAGTACAGCTGGTCGGTCGAGCAGAGCCCGATCTCCGTCACGTCCACCCCGCGCGCCGCCGCCCCGCGCGCGAACGCCCGCGAGAGCCCCGGCGACGAGGGCCGCATGTCGTGCCCGGTGACGATCGCCTCGGCATTGGTCACCTGCGCGAAGGCGGCTCCGAACAGCTCGGCCAGTGACTCGTCCCACTGGTCGGGGACCACTCCGCGCACGTCGTACGCCTTGACGATCTGCGACAGATCAGCAGCCACGGCCAACCCTCCTGAAGTCCGGTTAGGACCCCCCAAGCTACCCGCAGGAGGTGGCGTCAGAAACGGGCCTCAGGAGTCGGGGGAGCGCAGGACCCGCAGATGGCCGCGGCGGGCGACCTCCATCGGGTCCGCGGTGCGCGCCCCGCCGCGGGCGTCCGCGGCGCGCTCGTGCGGCCTGGCGGCCTCACGTACGGCGTTGGCCAACGCTTCGAGATCGTCGCCGCTGGGGCGCGAGGGGGCGGCCGACCCGTCGACGAGCCGGAGAACTTCCCAGCCGCGTGGGGCGGTCAGCCGATCCGAGTGCTCGGCGCACAGGTCGTAACAGTGGGGCTCGGCATAGGTGGCGAGCGGGCCGAGGACTGCGGTCGAGTCCGCGTAGACGTACGTCAGTGTCGCGACGGCAGGGCGGCCGCACGCGGTGCGCGAACAGCGACGTACAGGGCTCACGAGGTTGGACGGTACCGCACTCTTGAGCGGGCCGCGACGACTCTCCCTCACGTCACTCCGCCGTGTCGCGTCTTCCACCGTGTCGCGACGGCCTCCCGAGCCACTGGTCTGACCTGCGCGGAGACCGCGACGAGGCGGTCGTGGCCCGGCCGTGACCGGTCGTCACTCGGGGCAAATGCCGTCAAGCGACGCGCGATCGACGGTCGCGCACCGGCGTGAAAACGAGCCCAACCTTGGCTGGAATGCTCAATATGCGACATGCCGTGTGCCGTCCCTCCGCCGCGATCCGACCGATCGGATGAGGGCTACCCTGCGTCAGTGATGGACAGTCCCGTACCCCCCAGCCCCGCCGGCCCGGGGCCCCGCCGCCGCGACCGCCACGGCCGCGGCATGCGCGGGCCCGTGGCGCCGCCCCAGGTGCCCCTCTCGGTCAGCCGGGCCGCCGTTTTCGGCGACCTCGTGCAGGATTCCGTGGAGCGGCTGGAACGGCGCTGGCCGCAGCTCGCCGAAGTCGACTTCCTGGTGCTCGACGTACCGCCCGCGGCCGGCGGCGACGATTCCGGCCCCTGGGCCGACGAATCGGTGCCGCTCGGCGGGGTGACCCCCGCGACGAGCGCCCACCCGGCCCGGATCGTCGTCTACCGGCGCCCCGTCGAGATCCGCACCAAGAGCCGGGACGAGCGGGCCCTGTTCGTGCACGAGATCATCGTGGAGCAGGTCGCGGAACTGCTCGGGCTCGCACCGGAGTCGGTCGATCCGCGGTACGGGGGCGGGGACGGGCAGGACTGACGCCGGTCAGTCGTCCAGTACGGACAGGTCTTGTTCCGCTTCCGGCACCGGGACCGTCCCCCGGTCGTCCGGCATCGTCTGCACGGTGAACATCGGGACGCCGTCCTCGGGCAGTTCGAGCGCGCGCGACGCGTGGACCGGGCCGCCCGACCGCGGTTCGACCGTCAGCGCGTACGAGCCCTTGAGCCCGGACGGCACCGGCGGCTCCACCGCGAGCGTCGTACCCGCCTCGACCGTGTACTTCTTGACGACCGGCTCGCCGCCCCCGCTGCCCGCCGACGCGGTGACCTCGACCTCGGCCGTCGCGCCGGGCGCGGTCAGCGAGAGCACCGAGCCCCGGGCCCTGTTGTCCGCCGCCGTGGCCCGCTCGCCCACCTGCCCGGTCGCCGGGATGTACGCCGTCTCCTGGGCGGCACCCTCGCCGCGCACCACGCGCAGCGCGGCGACCACCGGCACCGGGTCGCCCTGCGCCGGGCCCAGCAGCAGTGAGCCCGCCTCGCCCTTGGTGACGTCCTTGAGGTCGACGGCCGTGGTCATCCCCGCCTTGACGTTCAGGGTCTCGTGGCCGGCCGGCGTGATCGAGCCGGTGGGCCCCGCCAGTCGCACCTCGAGGTCGGCGTCCTCGTCGCCGGGCGCGAACACCACCAGGTGCACGGAGGTGGCGTCCGCCGGGATGCCCGGGAGCACCACGGTGTCCGAGGCGTCGGCGGACGCGGCCAGCCAGTCGCTGCCGGCCTCCTCGTCCACCGCCTGGACGACGGCGCCGACGCGGCCGCTGCGGGCGGTGACGTGGACGGTCACGTTCTCGGCGCTGTCGGCGCTCAGCGTCGACAGCAGCACCGGGACGCTGGACCTGGCGGGGACCGTGATCCCCTCCCCCGCGTCGGACTCCAGGGCGCCGTCCTTGCCGTACAGCTCGACGTCGGCGACGGCGGCGGTGTCGTCCGGGTTCGTGAGGTGTACGTAGTCGTGCCGTGTGTCGGCGGTGCTCGCGCCGGGGAACCAGAAGCTGCTGTCGGGCGCGGTGCAGCTGACGCCGAGCACGCCCCGGCCGTCGCCCGCCGTGATCTTCGTGGTCTGCTGCGCGGTCCATCCGGGGGCCAGGAGGCCGTCGGCCGAACCGACGAGGGCGGGGGCCTCGGCGGTGTTCGCCTCGGCGGTGACGGGCTTGCCGGGCTCCTTCAGCGAGAGGACCGGCTTGCCGGGCCCCGCCTTCCCGGTGTCCTTTTCCTTGTCCTCGGCGCCGTCCCGGGCGGCCAGGGTCGCGTTGGTGGGAACGAGTTCCGCGGAGCCCTCCTCCGTGTCCGCGTCGCCCTTGGCCCCGCCCTTGTCCGCCGGAGTGATCGACGTGTACGTCGTCTCCGCGAGGTCGGACGTGCTGGGCGCGGGGCAGAGCAGGCTGGAGCGCTCCACGGGCATCCGCGCCGGGGTCTTCGCGTCGGCGGCCCGGCCCGCGCCGGCCGCCGCGGTGTCCGCCGGGCCGTCCGGCGCGGAGACCACGGCGAACCCGGTGACCGCGGCGAGAGCGGTGGCGGCGGCGATCAGGGAGAGGGTGGTGCGGTTCATCGGTTGTCGCTCCCGTCGGGACGCCGCTCGGGCTCGTTGCCTTCGGCGTAGGGCTGCTGCGGCGGCTGCTGTCCGTAGCCGTACGGGTCGTACTGGCCTTCCTGGTACTGGCCGGCCTGGTACAGATCGGCCTGGTACTGCTCCGCCTGGTACTGCTCCCCGGCGTAGTCCTGCCGGTCGTCGCCGTACGGGTCGGCCTGGTACGGGTCGGCCTGGTACTGCTCGCCGCCGTAACCCTGCTGCTGGTCCTGGACGTACGGCTGCTGTCCGTACCCGGCGCCCGCGTACGACTGCGCGTCCCACTCCCCGTACTGCTGCTGCGGCGGCACGGACGCGTACACGGCGGTCCCGTCCTGCCCCTGGGCCGGCTGCCCGTACGGCTCCGCGACCGGCGGGGCGGGGGGCTGCTGCCCGGACTCCTCCGCGTCCGCCGGGGAGGCGTGCGGGGCTTCCGCCTGCGCCGCCGCGCGCAGCCTGCGCGCCCTGCGGCCCTCGCCGGCCACCGGCTGCGCGGGCACCTCGGGCTCCTCCTCGGGCAGGTCGTCGTCGATCTCCTTGCGGCGGCCCGGCAGTGCGAGCACCAGCAGGAGAAGGGCGAGGCCGACCTGGGTCCAGACCCACGCGGTGTGGGTGACGGGGGCCTCGTAGGCGAGGTCGAGCCTGCCGCCCCCGGCGGGCAGCTCGAAGCCCTGCGCCCAGCCGTCGACGGTCTTCTTCTCGAGTACGCGCCCGTCGAGCGTGGCCTGCCAGCCCTCGGCCGCCGAGTCCGCGATCCGCAGGATCCGGCCCGCTTCACCCGGCGGGATCTCCGTGTGCGCCTCGACCGGCTCCGAGGCGACGGACAGCGGCTCGGCGCCCTCCTTGCCGGAGACGATCGTGGCCCGCGCGACCTGGCGGTCGACGCGCCACAGCGCGCTGCCGTCGAGCTGGCTGAGCCGGCTCAGGCCGGGTGTCGAGTCCAGGACGCGGCTCACCGAGCGGGGCGCGCCGTCGCGCACGAGGACGTAGCGGACGGCGTACCCGCCGAGCTGGTCGGCCTGGTCGGCTCCGGAGCCCGCGACCAGGTTCGAGACGATCTTGTCGAGGCGCGGGCTGCTGCCGCCCGCCTCGACGAGCTCCCCGTCGCCCAGGCGGGCGCCGGAGCCGCGTACGAGCGTGTACGAGACCTTCACGGCCGACGTACCGCCGAGGACCAGGGTGCGCGCCTGGTCGCGGGTGCCGCTCTCCTCGGCGACGAACGCCGGCACCTGCACCGGGTCGCGCCGCTCCAGCGGCCCCGCGGCGCCGCCGATCATCCATCCGGCGGCGGCGAGCAGCGGTCCGGCCGCCGCCGCGAAGGCGATGAGTACGGCGACGGGCTGGCGCCAGCCGAAGCTCTGGGTGGCGACGCGCTCGCGCGCGCCGTCCGCGCCGAGCACGGTGGCGGCGATCAGCGCGAGGCCGTAGACGAGGGTCGCCGGTCCCGCCCAGCCGGAGTTGTTGGCGAAGACCGCGCACAGCAGCGAGACGATCGCCACGACCCACGCCGTGCGGATGGCGAAGGTCCGCTCCCCGCGCAGCAGGGCCGCCAGCGCCGCGAGGACGATGCCGGCGAGCAGCAGTCCGCCCGCGGCCTTCGGGCCGCCGGGACTGGCGCCGAGCAGGTCCAGTGCCCCGGCCGGGTCCGTACCGAAGTCCAGGCCCGCCTCGCGGAAGAAGGCGGGCGGGTCGGTGAGCAGGGTGAGCGACCAGGGGGCCAGCATCAGCACGGGGGTGCCGACGCCGGCCAGGAAGCGCAGTCCGTACGCCACGATGTCGCCGCGCCGCAGCGCCAGGACGCCGATGCCGAGCACCAGGGCGACGGGCCAGACGACCGGCGTGAACGCCATGGCGAAGGTCAGCAGGAGCGCGTACGCCCAGACGGCGCGCCAGCTGGAGCGCGCGCCCTCGGCGCGCAGCCCGCTCGCGGAGACGGCGCACCGCGCGATGAGCGGCAGCAGGACCGCCAGGACGGCCGTCCCGAGGCGCCCGGTGGCGAGGGCGCCGGTGGCGGCGGGCAGGAAGGCGTACGCGACGGCCGCCCAGGCACGCAGCAGCCGGGACTCGACGAGCGGACGCGAGACGAAGTAGGCGGTGAGGCCGGCCAGCGGCACCGAGCAGACGAGCAGCACGGTGAGCGCGAACCCCGTGGAGCCGAGGAAGACGGCCGACAGGGCGGCGAGGAGGGCGAGGTAGGGCGGCGCCGTCTGGGTGCCGCCGGTGCCGATCGGGTGCCAGGCGTCGGCGTACCGCGACCAGAGGCCGGACACGTCGTCGGGTGCGGGCAGCAGTGCACCGCCGGCGAGCGATCCGCCGCCGAGGAGGCCGCGGCAGGCGACGAGCGACACGAGGAGGAGCAGCACGAAGAGCACGGGCCCCGGCTTGCGGGCGATCCGCTTCAGCCGCGCGAACTGCTCGACCTCCAGGTAGTCGGCGTCGTCGCCGCCGGGGCCCGACTCGACGACGCCGTGGCGCGAGCCGGTGTCGGGCTCGGAGCCGCCGCCGAAGGTGCCCGCCACCTGCTCGACGGTGGCCCGGACGGTGGCTCCGGTCGGCGGGAAGAGGGGGCGCAGTTCGCTCGCGTCGACCTGTCCCCTTCCGCGCCGTTTTCTGGCCGCGAGGATCTTCCCGGGGCGCAGCAGGGTGCCGAAGAGTCCGGTGACCTCGTCGACCGCCTGTCCCGGCGCCTTGCCGAGGAGGTAGGCGAGCGTGCGGAGCAGCGTGCCGACGACCAGGCGCAGCATGACGTACGGCAGGGCGGGGCCGCGCGCGTTGACGAGCATCGTGTAGACGGCGCCGGCCTTGTCGACGCGGTGCGGGTTGGCGACGGAGCGCCCGGCGCAGTCGATGGGCCTGCGCTCGCGCGCGGACGCCTCGGCGTGGCGCAGTACGGCGCCGGGGGCGACGAGGACGCGGTGGCCCGCCGCGTGGGCGCGCCAGCACAGGTCGACGTCGTCACGCATGAGGGGCAGCCTGCGGTCGAAGCCGCCGAGCTCTTCCCACACGTCGCGGCGGACGAGCATGCCGGCGGTCGACACGGACAGTACGGAGCGGACCTGGTCGTGCTGGCCCTGGTCCTGCTCGCGGCGGTCGAGGCCGGTCCAGCGGCGGCCGCTGTTGGCGATGGAGACGCCGACTTCGAGGAGCTGCTTCCTGTCGTACCAGCCGCGCAGTTTGGGGCCGACGATCGCGGCGTGCTCGTCGGAGTCGGCGACGCGCAGCAGTTCGGCGAGCGCGTCCGGCTCGGGCGCGCAGTCGTCGTGCAGGAGCCACAGCCACTGCACGGGTTCGCCGTGCGGGAGGTCGGGGAGGTCGTACGCGTCGTCGCGCCACGACCTGCTCACCGGGTCCCAGCCGCTGGGGCGCTTCAGGTAGGGCAGTTCCTCGGGCGTGAGGACCTGGGCGCTGCGGACCGCCTCGTCGACGGCGGTGCCGAAGCCGGAGCGGCGTGCGAGGTGGAGCACGCGGTCGGCGCCGATCGCGTCGGCGACCAGCTCGGCGGAGTCGTCCGCGCTGCCGGTGTCGGCGGCGACGACGTCCTGTACGGGGCGTTCCTGCCCCAGGAGCCCGGCGAGCGCGTCGGGCAGCCAGCGCGCTCCGTCGTGGGAGACGAGCACGGCGGTGACGACATGCCGGGGGAACTCGGGCTCGGCCGCCGCGTACGGCGCCGACGTTTGGCTGTGCACGGACATCGGGGTACGGGCCCTCCGGCCGGGGTCCGGGGGTCGCCCCCCGGAAGGCTGCTGTCTGACTGCGCGGACGCGCGCGCCCCGCGGGGGCGTTGATGCGTCTCGGACAGCGCCCCACACTAACGGCTGGGCAACACAACGGTCCGCCGCCTGCGGCCGGGGGCCGGGCGACGGACCGGTGGATACGTACAAGCTTGTGACATTTGGTCAATGAGGCGTAAGGCGCAGCAGAGCACGGCGGTGGGCACAGCGGTCAGACGGCGGCCTTCTTCAGTCGTCGGCGTTCACGCTCGGACAGGCCGCCCCAGATGCCGAACCGTTCATCGTTCGAAAGTGCGTACTCAAGGCATTCGGAACGGACCTCGCAGGCGAGACAGACCTTCTTGGCCTCGCGGGTGGAACCGCCCTTCTCGGGAAAGAAGGACTCGGGGTCGGTCTGGGCGCACAGGGCGCGCTCCTGCCAGCCGATTTCCTCTTCCGCGTCCTCGACCAGCAGTTGCTGGAACAGCTCGGTCATGTGCGCCCCTCGTCTGTCTTTTGCTTCCCCGTGATGTAGTCGTTGCCGTTTTTGGCCGAACGACACGAGTGAAATTACAAGTGTGCGGATCCGAGCCAGTCAAGCCGAGATCTGCTATTGAGCCGGTTATTCACTCTGCGGAACCAAAGCTATGCGGAAAGTGTTCAAATCGCTAAAAACCGCGACACATGCCACCGGCCTACTCCTGCCCCCTCACGCGAGTGAGATGCAGCAAGGTTCGATCTTGTTGCGGCCGGCCCGCAGAAGCGATCCGGATCACAGTCCGGTCACAACGCCTCGACGACGTTTGCCCGACCGACTGATGCGCCACTTCTCCGCATCACGAGCCGCACAAACCTTTCTTCGCATCCGTTAACTGGATGAGGTGAAACATTCCCCCTAAATAGGTCACAAGGTTGACAGCGGGGGAGCGACCCGGTCTCCTTGGAACCATGCCAGCGACCGCAGCGCTCCCCCGGACCCACGCACGTGGGTTCCGTTGCGCTGTCCGGGCCCGCTGTTGCTGTTGCTGTCCCAGCTGTTGAAGCCGCCGCGCTCCAGCTCACTCTCCGTAACACCCGCTCCACCTGTCGTGCGACGATCCGCGCCATCTCCCGTTGCACCGCCTCTTCCCTCCTTGCGACACCCCAGCTCTCATGCCGAGGAACCCCCGCACCATGAACAGCGACAGCGACCTCCAGATCGCCGGCGACATCCTCGCCGTCCAGCACCTCCTCCAGCCCGCCCGTGAGCACCCGGCCACCGTCGCCGAGTTCGCCGGACTCGCCCGCTCCATCGCCGCCGACCGCGCCCAGTGGGAACACCTCGTCGCGTACGACGCCACCACCCGCTGGTACCACCGGCTGCGCACCGGACCCGGATACGAGGTCTGGCTGCTCAGCTGGGTGCCCGGGCAGGGCAGCGGTATGCACGACCACGGCCTTTCGTCCGGCGTACTGACCGTTCTCGACGGCGAGTTGACCGAGCGGGCGGGGCGGGCACAGCGCACGCTGGGCGCGGGCTCGCAGCGGGTGTTCGCTCCCGGATACGTCCACGAGGTCACCAACGACTCGCTGGAACCGGCGGTCAGCCTGCACGTCTACTTCCCCGGGCTCACCGAGATGCCCATGCGTCCGGCGCAGTCGGACCAGGCGGCTCAGTGCTCCCCGGGCTCTCCGGGCTCCCCGGCGGCTCAGGATGTCGTACCTGCCTGACAGACTGCTGTGCATGCGCATTGTGGTTCTGGCAGGCGGTATCGGTGGCGCTCGCTTCCTCCGCGGCCTCAAGTCGGCCGCGCCTGACGCGGACATCACCGTCATCGGCAACACCGGTGACGACATCCATCTGTTCGGGCTCAAGGTCTGCCCCGACCTCGACACCGTGATGTACACCCTCGGCGGTGGCATCGACGAGGAGCAGGGCTGGGGGCGTGCGGACGAGACCTTCCAGGTGAAGAGCGAACTCGCGGCGTACGGCGTGGGGCCCGAGTGGTTCGGGCTCGGCGACCGTGACTTCGCGACGCACATCGTCCGTACGCAGATGCTCGGCGCGGGTTATCCGCTGAGCGCCGTGACGGAAGCGCTGTGCGAGCGGTGGCAGCCGGGGGTGCGGCTGCTGCCCATGTCCGACGACCGGATCGAGACGCATGTCGCCGTCGAGGTGGACGGCGAGCGGAAGGCGGTCCACTTCCAGGAGTACTGGGTGAAGCTGCGCGCCTCGGTGGACGCGCAGGCCGTTGTGCCGGTGGGCGCGGAGCAGGCGAAGCCGGCGCCGGGGGTCCTGGAGGCCATCGGCGCGGCCGACGTCATTCTCTTTCCGCCGTCCAATCCGGTGGTGAGCATCGGGACGATCCTGGCCGTGCCCGGTATGCGTGAGGCGATCGCCGACGCGGGGGTGCCGGTGGTCGGGCTTTCGCCGATCGTCGGGGGCGCGCCCGTGCGGGGCATGGCCGACAAGATGCTGGCCGCGGTGGGTGTCGAGTCGACCGCTGCCGCTGTCGCCCGGCATTACGGGTCCGGGCTGCTCGACGGGTGGCTCGTCGACACGGTGGACGCGGGGGCGGTCGAGGACGTGGAGAGCGCGGGGATCCGGTGCCGGGCCGTTCCGCTGATGATGACCGGGGTCGAGGCCACGGCCGCTATGGCCCGGGAGGCGCTGGGGCTGGCCGAAGAGGTACGGGCGTGAGTGCGTCGGGGGGTGGGGTCTTTGGTTCTGGGGCTGTCCCGGCCTATCGGGTGTGGGCGCCGGGCGGGATTCCGGAGGTGCGGGCCGGGGACGACCTCGCCGAGCTGATCGCGGATGCGGAACCCGGGCTCGTCGACGGCGACGTCCTGCTCGTCACTTCGAAGATCGTCAGCAAGGCGGAGGGCCGCGTCGTGGAGGCGGCCGACCGCGAGGCGGCGATCGACGCCGAGACCGTACGGGTGGTCGCGCGGCGCGGAGCGCTCCGCATCGTCGAGAACCGGCAGGGGCTCGTCATGGCCGCGGCCGGTGTCGACGCGTCCAACACGACGGCCGGGACCGTGCTGTTGCTGCCCGAGGATCCGGACGCCTCGGCGCGGCTGATCCGGGACGGGCTGCGGGACGCGCTCGGCGTGGACGTGGGGGTTGTCGTTACGGACACCTTCGGACGGCCCTGGCGCACCGGCCTGACGGATGTCGCGATCGGGGCGGCCGGGGTCCGGGTCCTGGACGACCTGCGGGGCGGGACCGACGCGTACGGCAACCCGCTGAACGCGACGGTCGTCGCCGTCGGGGACGAACTGGCGGCGGCGGGCGATCTGGTGAAGGGGAAGGCGGAGGGGCTGCCGGTCGCGGTGGTGCGGGGGCTTTCGCACCTGGCCGGTAGAGGCTCCGACGGTGACGGTGGCGACGGTGGCGGGCGGGCGCTGGTCCGGGCTGCGGCCGACGACATGTTCCGGCTCGGGACGTCGGAGGCTGTGCGGGAAGCGGTGACGCTGCGGCGTACGGTCCGGGACTTCACCGACGAGCCCGTGGATCCGGGCGCGGTACGACGCGCGGTCGCGGCGGCTGTGACGGCGCCCGCGCCGCACCACACGACGCCTTGGCGGTTCGTGCTGGTCGAGTCGGAGGCGGCGCGGGTGGCTCTGCTCGACGCGATGCGGGACGCGTGGGTGGCGGACCTGCGGGCGGACGGGAAGTCCGAGGAGTCCGTGGCGAAGAGGGTGCGACGGGGGGACGTGCTGCGCAGGGCGCCGTATCTGGTGGTGCCGTGCCTGGTGATGGACGGCTCGCACGTGTACGGGGACGCTCGTCGTGACGCGGCGGAGCGGGAGATGTTCGTGGTCGCGGCCGGGGCGGCTGTGCAGAATTTCTTGGTGGCGCTGGCGGGTGAACGGCTGGGGTCGGCTTGGGTTTCGTCGACGATGTTCTGCCGTGAGGTGGTGCGGGACGTGCTGGGGCTGCCGGAGGGGTGGGACCCGATGGGCGCGGTCGCGGTGGGCCACGCTGCGGCTCCGCCGAAGGAACGGGCGGCGCGGGATTCGGCGGCGTTCGTCGAGGTGCGCTGAGGCGGGGCGACACGGGGTGCGGGGCGGGGCGGTTGCGGGGGCGTTTGGGTCGGGGACGCCCCGGTGCGTCCCCTCTCCCGGCACCGCCACCGGTAGGGCGGGGGAAACGTGCCGGGTCTCCCCTCACGGCACCGCCACCCGTAGGGCGGGGGTCAGAGGCGGGCTATGTCGCGTGGGGTCATGCGGGGGGACCGCCGGGGCGGGGTCCGGCCGGAGAGAAGGATCAGGCGGGTCGCCCGGTGGCGTTGGCCCGCGTAGGGGGCCAGGAGTTCGAGCATGGCCGTGTCGTCCGCGTCCCGGTCGCCCGCCAGGGCGTAACCGACCGTGCCCGGCAGGTGGAGGTCGCCGACCGTCACCGCGTCGGGGGCTCCGTTGCTGCGTTGCAGGGTTTCCGCCGCCGTCCAGGGGCCGATGCCGGGGATGAGTCGCAGCCGGGCCGAGGCGTCCTCCGGGGACATGGCTGCGGCCTCCTCCAGGCGGCCCGCCACGCGTACCGCCCGCAGGATCGTCGAGGAGCGTTTGCTGTCGACGCCCGCGCGGTGCCACTCCCAGGAGGGGATCAGCGACCAGGTGCGGGGGGAGGGCGTGACGTGCATGTTCTTTACCGGGCCCGGGGCCGGTTCGCCGTACGTGCGCAGCAGCAGGCGCCATGCCCGGTACGCCTCGTCCGTCGTGACCTTCTGCTCCAGGACGGAGGGGATCAGCGATTCGAGGACCAGGCCGGTGCGGCCGAGCCGCAGACCGGGGCGGCGGCGCTGTGTCTCGGCGAGGAGGCGGTGGCGCGGCACGAAGGCGGACGGGTCGTCGGACACTCCGAGGAGGGAGGGGAGCTGGTCGAGGAGCCAGTCCGCTCCCTGGCCCCAGGCTGTCGCCTCCACCTCGCCGTGGTGCGCGGCGAGGTGGAGGGTGCCGGGGCCCGCAGGCGTTCTGCTGGTGCGCCAGAAGGAGCCGTCGGGGGCCGTACGGAAGGTGGGGTCGGCCGGTCCGCGCCGCAGTGGGGCGAGCACCAGTCCGAGGTCCAGCGGGCCCGGTGGCGTCCAGGTGCGGGTGAGCCCCGTGGTGGTGGGGGCGGCGCGGCCTGGCATGGGGGTCCTCGGGTCCGGGATGGACTTCGAGCCTAAGGGCATCGGGGCCCCGGACCCAAGGGACGGGCGTTACTGGTCCGACGAGAAGCGGAGCGAGGCGTCGGGGAGGGACGCGCCGCACCACACCCGTACGCCCTCGCACAGCTCGTTGTCCGCCCCCACCGTCGCGCCGTCGCCGATCACCGCGCCGGAGACGACCGTACGGGCGCCTATCCTGGCGCCCGCGCCGACGAGGGAGTCGGTGATCACCGCGCCCGGCTCGATCACGCAGTGGGGAAGAAGGGCGCTGCCGGTGATGCGGGCACCCTCGCCGACCACCGCGCCCTCGCCGACCACCGTGCCGCCGGTGAGCTTCGCGTCCGTGGCGACGGATGCGGTCGGCAGGACCAGGCGGTCGCCGCAGCGGCCCGGTACCGCCGGGGACGGGGCGCGGCCCATGACCAGGTCGGCGGAGCCGCGGACGAAGGCCTGCGGGGTGCCCAGGTCCAGCCAGTACGTCGAGTCGACCATGCCCTGGAGGTGCGCTCCGGAGGAGAGGAGGTCGGGGAACGTCTCGCGTTCGACCGAGACGGGCCGGCCGGCCGGGATCGTGTCGATGACCGAGCGGCGGAAGACGTACGCCCCCGCGTTGATCTGGTCGGTGACGATCTCCTCGGGGGTCTGGGGTTTTTCGAGGAAGGCGGTCACCCGGCCGGTGGCGTCGGTGGGGACCAGGCCGAAGGCTCTGGGGTCCTCGACCCGGGTGAGGTGCAGCGAGACGTCCGCGCCCGACGCGGTGTGGGTGGAGACGAGGGCGCCGATGTCGAGGCCCGTGAGGATGTCGCCGTTGAAGATCAGGACCGGGTCGTCGGGGGCCGAGTGGAGGCGCGAGGCCACGTTGCGGATGGCGCCGCCGGTGCCGAGCGGTTCTTCTTCGGTGACGTACTCCAGGTGCAGACCGAGGTCGGATCCGTCGCCGAAGTACGGTTCGAAGACCTCGGCGAGATACGAGGTCGCGAGGACGATGTGTTCGACTCCGGCCGCCCGTGCGCGGGCCAGCTGGTGGGTGAGGAAGGGCACACCCGCCGCCGGGACCATCGGCTTCGGTGTGTGCACGGTGAGCGGGCGCAACCGGGTGCCCTTGCCGCCGACCAGGAGGATCGCTTCAGTCACCTTGTCGTCTCTGCTTCCTGCTGGGGCCGGCCGGGGTACGGGCAGGCCAGTGTATGCAGACCTTTCGATGTACCCCGGGCGGCGGTCAGCGGCC
The DNA here is from genome assembly GCF_039533765.1 of Streptomyces enissocaesilis. Lineage (NCBI taxonomy): Bacteria > Bacillati > Actinomycetota > Actinomycetes > Kitasatosporales > Streptomycetaceae > Streptomyces > Streptomyces enissocaesilis. Next base: position 24,674 of record NZ_BAAAUD010000039.1, read on the forward strand.
CTGGAGACGGGCCGAGGCGGTCCGGGTCGCACCGAGCTTGCTGTAGAGGCGGCCTCCGGGGCAGTCGGTCACGTATCCGTCCCGGTGTCCGGAGATGACGTTGAGCTTGACCTTGGTGCCCTTCTTGTAGCGGTTGCCGCCACCGGACTTGAGCGTGGTCTTCGCGCGCGGATCCGCGCCGTACAGGCCGAGTTTCCAGGCGGTGAGGCGGGCAACTCCGTTCACGACGGCGGTGGGTGGTTTCGACTTGCTGTACGTCCCGAGGACGGCGATGCCCGTGCTGTTGGTGTTGAAACCGAGAGTGTGCGCCCCCAGGACCGGCTTGGCCACACCGCCTGCCCGGCCCTCGTAGATGTTTCCGCACTTGTCGACGGCGAAGTTGTAGCCGAAGTCACGCCAGCCACTGCTCTTGACGTGGTAGCGGTAGATACTGCGCAGGACCGAGGGTGCTTGCGAGCAGGTGTAGTTGTTCCCGGTCGCGCTGTGGTGCACGAAGGCCGCCTTGACGCGTTTGGTGTAGACGAAGCTGCGCTCGCGGAGCTTCTCGTCCGCGCCCCACCCCTTGCGCGTGACGATGCGGGGGCGCGGTCCGATATGCGGCTTCGCTCCCAGGAAGGCGACTTCCTCCTCCGTCTCCGCCCGGCTCAGGGCGGGCACTTCGGTGGCGCCGAGCGGTGCGAGGTCGGCGTTGACCGCCGAGCTGAGGGCTTCCTCGGCGGACAGGACGACGGCGGTGGTGGTCCGGGGGTCGTCGACGGCGTCGGTTTCGGCTTCGGTGTTGGTCGTGGTGTCGTCGTCGACGCGGGAGCCCGCAGGGGGGTCGTCGCCGGGGTCGACCAGTTCGAGGCGCAGGCCGGCCGGGAGCGGAGTGGGGGTGGCGGCGCGTACGCCGTCGGCTCCCTCGGGACGTACCCGTACCTCCACACCGTCGCTGTCGCCGACCCACAGGGGGGCGGTCGAGCCGCGGACCCTCCCCGCCTCGCGCTCCGCCGTGCCCAAGTCGGCGGCGTGGTCGTGGTTGTGGGTCTCGACGTCCTGCCAGCCGGACCAGCCGGCCGACCCGGTGGGGCGGGTACGCACCTGGACCGTGCCGTGGAGTTCGGCATCGGCGTCGTCCCAGACGACCCCGACCAGCGAGAACGGTCTGACGTCGCGGGGTGGCAGGCCGCGCGGGGCGGTGCCGGCGGCCCGGTCGGTCCCGGGGCCCTCCGGCACGAGTGGCGCGAGGGGCAGCGACTGGGTGGAGCCGGGTGGCGCGGGGGCGGGTTCGGCGGCGGGGGCGGCCACGGCGCCGGTGGGCAGGACCAGAGCGGCGGTGCACGCGACTCCGATCGCGGAAGCAAGGAATGCACGCATGGTGTAGATCTTGTGCATAAGCCTACAAATATGTCCATTTGAGGATTTGACGCCTCGTCGGTCCGAGGGGGTACGGCCGGCCCGCCCGTGCCCGGACTCCACGGCGTCCGGGCACGGGCGCGGCGTACTCTTGCGCGGTGAACGCCACTGATCGCACCCCCGCCGACCTGCTGCGATCCGCGCTCGCCGCGGATCCGGCCCGCCCTCTGGTCACCTTCTACGACGACGCCACGGGTGAGCGCGTGGAACTGTCCGTCGCCACCTTCGCCAATTGGGTGGCCAAGACCGCCAATCTGCTCCAGGGCGACCTCGCCGCGGCCCCGGGCGACCGGCTCGCGCTGCTGCTGCCCGCGCACTGGCAGACCGCGGTCTGGCTGCTCGCCTGTTCCTCGGCCGGCGTGGTCGCGGATGTGGGCGGCGACCCGGCCGACGCCGATCTGGTGGTCAGCGGGCCCGACACGCTGGAGGAGGCGCGGGCCTGCGGCGGGGAGCGCGTGGCGCTCGCCCTGCGCCCCTTGGGCGGCCGCTTCCCGCAGCCGCCCGCCGGATTCGCCGACTACGCCGTCGAGGTGCCGGGGCAGGGCGACCGTTTCGCGCCGTACGCCCCCGTCGACCCGGACGGGCCCGCCCTGCGGGTCGACGGTACGGAGCTGACGGCCGCGGAGGTGGCCGACCGGGCGCGCGCCGACGCGAAGGCCCTCGGAATCGGCCCCGGGGCGCGGCTGCTGTCGGGGCTGGCGTACGACACCTGGGAGGGGCTGTCCTCGGGACTGTTCGCGCCGCTCGCCTCCGGTGGTTCCGTGGTGCTGTGCCGGCATCTCGGCCGGCTCTCCGAAGCGGGTCTCGCCCAGCGGGCCGAGAGCGAGCGGGTCACCAACACGGCGGTACGACAAGCGCCCTGAGGGCCACCCGTCCGGCCCACCGGTTGCCGAGTCCTTGGAGCGGAGCGCCGGCTCCGGTAGATGATCGGCGGTACGCACCGCACAACCAGGCGCGAGGTTCGGCCGTCTACCCCTGCGACCGGCGGCCCAGCGCGCCGCCGACCCCGTGAAGGATGGACGCAGACGTGACCGACAGTGCTGGCACGCCCTCCGAACCGGACAGTACGGCCGAGGACGGGGCGGAGGGCCAGGCCACGGAAGGCGCGGACGAGGAAGCCGGGGCCGGCGCCAACGGGAGGCGGCGCTGGCTCCATTGGACCGCTCTCGGCGTCTCCTTCCTCCTCCTCGTCGCGGCCGGCGCCGGCTGGTGGCTCTACCGGAAGCTCGACGACAACATCACCACGGACACCGGCGCCGCCGCCGAGCTGGAGAAGTACGAGAAGGAACGCCCCGCCTCCCTCGCGCTGGACGCCCAGAACATCCTGCTCATCGGGTCCGACACCCGTTCCGGCAAGGGCAACCGCAAGTACGGACCGGACGAGGGAACCCAGCGCTCCGACACGACGATCCTGCTGCACCTCGCCGCGGACCGCAGGAGCGCGACGGCCGTCTCGCTGCCGCGCGACCTGATGGTGGACGTCCCCGGCTGCCGCAAGCCCGACGGCACCCGTACGAAGAAGCAATTCGCGCAGTTCAACTCGGCGTTCGAGCTGGGGGGCACGGCGTGCACGATCCGTACGGTCGAGCGGCTCACCGGCATCCGCGTGGACCACCACATGGTGATCGACTTCGCGGGGTTCAAGGGGATGGTCGACGCGGTGCACGGCGTCGAGATCTGCGTCAAGGAGCCGATCGACGACAACGACGCCCTTCTCCGGCTGGACAAGGGCCTCCAGAGGCTCGACGGCGAGCAGGCCCTCGGCTACGTACGGGCCCGCAAGACCGTCGGCGACGGCAGCGACACCGAACGCATGGACCGCCAGCAGAAGTTCCTGGGCGCCCTGGTGAACAAGGTGCAGAGCAACGGCGTGCTGCTCAACCCGGCCAGGCTCTACCCCGTGCTGGACGCGGCGACGAAGTCCCTCACCACCGATCCCGGGCTCGACTCGCTCAGGGATCTGTACGACCTGGTGCGCGGCATGCGGGACATTCCGACCGAGCGGGTGCAGTTCCTGACCGTGCCGCGCCAGCCGTACACGTACAACCGCAATCGCGACGAACTCGTCCAGCCGGCCGCCGGTCATTTGTTCGAGCGGCTGCGGGAGGACGCACCCGTCTCGGTCGTGCCGACGGTCTCGGAGAAGGACGGCGGGAAGGACGACGGGAAGCCGGACGATCCGGGTCCGACCAACCCGGCTCCGGCGCCCACATTCACCGGAAGCAATGCCGCCGTCGGCGCGTGCGAGTAAAGCCATACCCAAGGCATGACCGTCAACAGAACAGATTGGGCGTATTGCCCAGTTGTAAGGGGCGTGGAATTTGTCACGGACGTCGCTCCGCGCTGAACTGGGCGGATACTGTGACGCGATCCGGTGCTTCCGGCCCTGAGGTCGCACTGCTGGAATGAACGACCGGGCGTCTGGGGGAGGCGCATCGTGTCGCACCCGACGGAGGACTCAAGCAACCGTGGATGCGCAAAACCGTGGGCGGGCGGAAGAAATCGATCCCGCTGACCAGTGGGTGCTCAACCCGGAGACCGGTCATTACGAATTGCGACTGGAACAATCCGCTGGGCAATCTCCCGCGGCGCCCCGGCCCCGGAGAGCTCCGTCGAGAACACAGGCCCGCGAGCGGACCGCCGCACCCCGGCGTGAGGTCCCGGCGCAGCGCAGCCGGCGGGCCGCGAACGGCTCACGCGGTTCGGGCGCCTCACGCGGTTCACGCGGTTCCGGCGGTTCCGGCGGCTCACGCGATTCCGGTGGTGAAAAATCCGCTCCGCAGGCCGGCCGGCGCAAGCGCAGGGCGAAGAAGTCCGGCACGAAGAAGGCGCTGATGTGGACCGGTGGCGTCATGGGCTTCGTGCTCGTCGGCGTCTCGGTCGGCGCGTACGTCCTCTACGACCGCCTCAACGGGAACATCAACTCGGTCGACGTCGGTGACGCCGCCAACGGCGGCTCCCTGAAGGACGGGCCGATCAACATCCTGATCATCGGCACGGACATCCGCACCGGCGAGGGCAACGAAGGCTACGGAGACCGGCAGAACACCACCGGCCACGCCGACACGACGTTCCTCTTCCACGTGTCGGAGGACCGCACCAACGCGACCGCGCTGAGCATCCCCCGCGACCTGAAGACCGACATCCCCGACTGCCCCACCAAGCAGCCGGACGGTTCGACCGAGATCATCCCCGGCAAGGCGTACACGAAGTTCAACGAGAGCTTCGGCGTGGCGGGCCGTGACCCGGGATGCACCATGCGCACGGTCCAGGAGATCACCGGCGTCCCGGTCGACCACTTCATGATGGCCGACTTCAACGCGGTCAAGACGCTGACCACCGCGATCGACGGCGTGGACGTCTGCCTGACCAAGCCCATCAAGGACGACCAGTACTCCAAGCTCGACCTGGCGGAGGGGGATCACACCCTCCAGGGCGAGGAAGCGCTCGCGTTCCTCCGCAACCGGCACGGCCTCGGCAACGAGAGCGACCTCGACCGGATCAAGATGCAGCAGCAGTTCATCGCCTCGATGATCCGCAAGATGAGGGAGGAGACCCTCGGCAACCCGAAGCGGATGCTCGCTCTCGCGGACGCGGCCACCAAGGCGCTCACGGTGGACAAGGGAATCAGTGACATCCCGAAGCTGAAGGGTCTCGCCGACGAACTGGGGCGGATCAACCTCAAGAACATCACGTTCACGACGGTCCCCGTGGTCGACAACCCCGATGAGGAGGTCAGGGCGACCGTCGTACTGGACCCGGTCAAGGCCCCGCAGGTCTTCACCATGCTGCAGACCGACACCTCCTTCACCGAGGTGAAGAAGAAGCAGAAGGCCGCCAAGAGCAAGCAGGCGGCGCTGCTCGAGGGCCCGAGGGCCGATGCCTCCGAGGTGCGCGTCGACGTCTACAACGGCAGCGAGACCGCCGGGGCCGCGCAGAAGACCCTCAACTGGCTGCAGGTCGAGAAGGGCGTGCTCAAGTCCACGAACAAGAGCAACGCCCCGGAGAAGATCGCCGAGACCACTCTCGAGTACGCGCCGAACCAGGCCGACCAGGCACGCAGGCTCGCGGACCTGATGGGCCTGCCCGCCACGGCGCTCAAGAAGGGCGACGAGGACGCCGGCGGGACGCAGGCGATGGTCCTGACCCTCGGCGCCGACTTCAAGGGCGCGGGGGTGCCCATCGCCGGTCCGGTGAAGCCGCCCGAGGTGGACAAGGTCGCAGCGGACAAGAAGGTCTGCGCACAGTGAGACCGGGACGCCCGAGGACGAGGCGCGCCTGAATGACAGGGGGGCCAGGGGTGGGACGCGACAGCGTGCGCGGGGAGGGGATGCGAGGGGGCGTCCGAGACGCCGGCGAACGGGGCCGTGGCGGGGGCGGGCCGGAGGGAACCGGGCCGGCGGCCGGCACGGCGCCGGAACCGGCGGGGCCGGCGGGACCGGCGGGACCGGTGTCCGGACCGGCCGGACCGGTGTCCGGCGGCACCGGTCCGCGGCGACGCGCCGGCGCGCGCCGGCGCTGTGGCACACGCGGGAAGCGGCGGATACTGCGCTGGGTGGCCTCCGTGCTGTCCCTGCTGATACTCGGCACGGCCGGCGCCGGTTACCTCTACTACCGCCAGCTCAACAGCAACCTGAAGAAGGAAGAACTCAACCTCGGCGACAAGCCGATGGCCGGTCACCAGGTCAACGCCGCGGGCCAGACCCCGCTGAACATCCTGCTCATCGGCTCGGACGCGCGCAACTCGGACGCGAACAAGCGGCTCGGCGGCGCCAGGGAAACCTTCGACAGCCCGCCGCTGGCCGACGTGCAGATGCTGCTCCACGTCTCCGCCGACCGCAGCAACATCTCGGTGATCAGCATGCCGCGCGACACGCTGCTGAAGATGCCCAAGTGCACGGACCCGGAAACCGACGAGGTCTACCCGGCGACGACGGGGCCGAGGATGACCAACGAGAGCCTCGGTCGCGGAGGTCCGGGCTGTACGGTCGCCACCTGGTACGAACTGACCGGCATCACCATCGACCACTTCATGATGATCGACTTCTCCGGGGTGGTCTCCATGGCGGACGCCATCGGCGGCGTCCCGGTCTGCGTCACCGACAACGTCCACTCGCGCAACAGCAAGGGCCAGGGATCGGGCCTGAAGCTGGAGAGGGGCACGACCTACGTCAAGGGCGAGCAGGCCCTCCAGTGGCTGCGCACCCGTTACGGCTTCGAGGACGGCACCGACCTCGCCCGTACGCACGCGCAGCACATGTACATGAACTCGATGGTCCGCGAGCTGAAGAAGAACACCAAGCTCAGCGACCCGAACAAGCTGCGGAAGCTGGCCGAGTCCGCCACCCGGGCGCTCACCGTCGACGAGCGGCTCGACACCGTCAAGAAGCTGTACGACCTCGGCGAGGAGCTCAAGAAGGTCCCGACGAGCCGCATCACCATGGTCACCATGCCGTGGGTGCCGCAGGGCGGCCGGGTCCTCCCCAAGCCGGGCGAGGCCGAGCTGCTCTTCAAGATGATCCGCGAGGACACCCCGCTGGACGGCAGGGCTTCGAAGAAGCAGAAGCCGCAGGCGTCCGGGGACCCGGCCGCACCGGACGCGGAGATCGGCGTGATGGTGCGGAACGGCACCTCCACGGATGCCCTCGGAGTGGCCGCGGGGCGCGCCGCGGAAGTCGCCGGCGTACTGGCGGAGGAGGGCTTCGCGCAGGCGAAGGCCGACCCCCGGCTCACCCCGCGGGAGCGGACCACCGTGTACTTCCCGAGCGTCGACCTGGAGGGCGACGCCCAGACGGTCGCCAAGTCCCTCGGTCTGCCACTGAGTTCGGCGAAGAGGTCCACCGACGTCTCGGGCGTCACGCTGGTCGTGGGCGCGGACTGGCGCACCGGCAGTACGTACCCCGAGTCCGCGGCGGAGGACGACGACAAGGACGGCAAGGACAGGGACGAGGCCCTGAAATCCGGCCGCGCGCTGAACGGCGAGGACACCGAGGCCTGCATGACGGTGCAGCCGGGGTTCACCTGGTGACCGGGCCGAGCCAAAAGGCGGCGGTGCTCCTCGCTCGCGCGCGAGGGGCACCGCCGCCTTTTCGAATGGGCTGACGGGGCAGACGGCAAGGAAGTCGGAACACTGCGACGCATTGTCTTTCCTCGGCGTCGAGTTGAAGTCGCCCAGAAGAAGTTGAGCACTGCCACGGATGTCGCTCCCGCGGTGGCCTCGCTCCGGCTGTTCATTCATTTCTCCCCGGGAGAAGTGAAGCGCCGGCCCGCCCGCCGTACAGCACTGATGAACGGGGAAACTGCGCACGAACGGGCGAGTACTCGTTCTCGGCGGGAAAACGTCCGCCCGGCGTCAGACCGTCGTGGCCGTGACCGCGGGGCGGCGGCTCGCGATGACCTTCTTCGCCAGCGAGCGCGGGCTCGTCAGGAAGCCGTAGCCCCACGACATGTGCATGGTCGCCAGGGCGACGGGGATCTGCGCGCGCGCCTTCAGCGACAGGCCCTTGCCGGCCGGGACCGAGCCCGCCACGATCGCGGCCAGGTAACCGGCCGGGACGACGAAGCCCCACGGCGTGAGGGCGGCGCCGACGACGAGGCCGGCCGCGATGGCGCAGACGGCCGTCGGGGGCGCGAGGTAGCGCAGGTTGATCGAACCGGCGTGGTAGCGGGCGACGACGTGGCGCCAGCGGCCGTAGTCCTTGTACTGCTTGGCGAGGGCCCGGACGGAGGGGCGGGGACGGTACTGGACCCTCAGCTCGGGCGAGAACCAGATCAGGCCGCCCGCCTCACGGATGCGGAAGTTCAGCTCCCAGTCCTGGGCGCGGATGAACTCCTCGTTGTAGCCGCCCTGCTGTTCGAGGGCCTCGCGACGGAAGACGCCCAGGTACACGGTCTCGGCGGGCGCGGCCTCGCCGCCCGTGTGGAACGCCGCGTTGCCGACGCCGATCTTCGAGGTCATCGCGGCCGCGACCGCGTCCTCCCAGGCGTTCTCGCCCTCGGCGTGCATGATGCCGCCGACGTTCTGCGCGCCGGTCTCCTCCAGGAGGCGGACGGCGGTCGCGATGTAGTCCGGCGAGAGCATGCCGTGGCCGTCGACCCGTACGACGACGGGGTGCCGGGACGCCTTGATGGCGGCGTTCAGCGCGGCGGGGGTACGGCCGGTGGGGTTCGGGACGGTGCGGACGCGGGGGTCCTCGCGCACCAGCTCGGCGGCGATCTCCTCGGTGCGGTCCGAGGACGGGCCGATCGCGATCACCACCTCCATCTCGCCGTCGTACTCCTGCTCCAGGATGTGGCGGACCGAGTTGCGCAGATGCCGCTCCTCATTGAGGACCGGCATGATCACGGAGACTGCGGGTGTGGCGTTCATATCAGGGGTCACGTTACCGCGAACGGGGGACGCGGACGCGCCGCGGCCACGTCGCTGCCCGGGACGTAGATCGTATGGGCTTACGTTGCTCACTTGTCCCCCTCGCCTTCGCGGAGGTGTCCCACGTGCCCACGTCGCCCCCTCCACAGCCCCGTCCGCGGCAGGGCCGCGGCCGGAGGCAGGACGAGCGTCCGCGGTGGTCGACGCGTCTGGTCACCACGATCTCGGTCCTGGTGCTGTGCGCCGGCGGCATCGGCCACGCCGTGGTGACCGGCCTGGACACCCGCATCGAGCGGGTCGATCCGTTCAAGGACATGAAGAACCGTCCCGCGGGGGGCCACGGAACGAACATCCTGCTCGTCGGCACCGACGGCCGCGACAGGATCACGTCCGAGGAGAAGCGGAAGTACCGGCTGGGCGGCGCGCCCTGCCACTGCACCGACACGATCATGGTGGTGCACATCTCCGCCGACAGGAAGCGCGCGAGCATCGTGAGCCTGCCGCGCGACAGCTACGCGGAAGTGCCCGAGCACACCGACCGGTCCACGGGCGAGCACCACGACGCCCACCCCGTGAAGATCAACGCGGCGTACGCGGAGGGCGGCCCGCAGCTGACGGTGCGGACCGTGGAGCACATGACGAAGGTGAAGATCGACCACTACCTGGAGCTCGACTTCACCAGCTTCATGAAGACGGTCGACGTGCTCGGCGGGGTGGAGATCTGCACGGTCCGTCCGCTCGAGGACCACTACACCGGCCTCGACCTGCCCGCCGGCACCCACCGGCTGAACGGCGGCCAGGCACTCCAGTACGTCCGCTCCCGGCACGTCGACGGGGCGTCCGACTTCGGCCGCATGCAGCGCCAGCAGCGCTTCCTCGCCGCCCTGATCGCCCGGGCCGCCGGGAGCGGCGTCCTGCTGAACCCGGCGAAGTTCCGGGAGGTGACGTCCACGCTGCTCTCCTCCGTCCGCGCGGACAAGGGGTTCGGTACGGAGGAGATGCTCGCCCTGGGGCAGGCGATGCGCGGCTTCACACCCGCGTCGTCGGAGTTCACGTCCGTACCGGTCGCGGGCATCAACCCGCCCGCCAGGGGCATCGGCTCGACGGTGAAGTGGGACGAGGCGAAGGCGGAGAAGCTCTTCCGGGCGCTGCGCGACGACAAGCCGCTCGCTTCCCGCTCCCCGGAGAAGGCGGGGGCGGCGCTCGTCGACGTACCGCCGCGGCAGATCGCCGTGCAGGTCTACAACGGGACGTCCGTCCCGGGGCTGGGCAGGCGCGTGGACGACGCGCTGCGCTCCACCGGGTTCAGGACCACCCGCACGCCCGGCGACGCCGAGCTGGACGACGTACGGCGCACGATCGTCATGTACGACCCGCGCTGGGACCGCTCGGCGAAGGCGCTCCAGACCGCGCTGCCCGGGTGCGAGCTGCGGGCGGTGGACGGGCAGGGCGGGCTGCTGAAGGTGCTGGCGGGCACGGACTTCAAGAAGGTGCGGCCGGTACGGGCGGACGATCCGTATCAGGGCCGGCCCGCCGCGGTCACCGGGGACCAGGTCATCTGCCCGTGATCCTGACCGTGACCGGCCGTGCCGGCCGTCCGTGTCAGCCCTCCGCGTCCAGGCCCTCGGCGGCGCGCCTGTCCCGCAGCTCCTTGATCGCGCGGCGGCGCGCGAGGCGGTGCGTGCGCCGGATCTGGGCCTCCTGGTAGCGGCGCCGGTCGCGCTCCGTCTCGGGGACGACCGGCGGCACGCGGCGGGGCTTGCCGTCCGCGTCGACGGCGGCGAACACGAGATAGGCGCTGCCGACCTGGGTGGCCGGGGTCGACTCGTTCCAGCGCTCGGCCAGGACCCGTACGCCGACCTCCATCGAGGACCGGCCCGTCCAGTTGACCTGGGCTTTCACATGAACCAGATCTCCTACGCGCACCGGCTCCAGGAAGACCATCTCGTCCATGGACGCGGTGACGGCGGGCCCGCCGGAGTGCCGGCCCGCGACGGCGCCCGCCGCGTCGTCCACCAGCTTCATGATCACGCCGCCGTGCACCGTACCGAGGAGGTTGGTGTCGCTGCCGGTCATGATGTGGCTGAGCGTGGTGCGGGACGCGGAGGTGGGCTTGCCCGGAATATCGCCCGGCTGGAGTGTTCCGGTCGGAACGTGGGCCTGATCTGTCATGCCCTCCACCTTATGCGGGGGCTTGCGCGGGGGCGCATTGCATCAGGACTGCAACAGCCCTGACTCGATTTCCCACCCGCCCTGTAAGCGGCCCACCCCTTGCCTGCACACTGGTCCGCATGAGCGACTGGCCCGACGGATGGACCGACGACCGCGGCGACCGGCACGGACGCGGCAGCGGCAGCGCGCAGCCCGAGGGCGCGCGCGTGATGCGGCATGTGCAGCGCGGCCAGGTCCCGCCGCAGCCCACCGCCCCCGCGCCTCCGGTCCACGGTCCGGTGCCGCCGCAGCCGCAGGGGTACGACGACGGTTACGGCCGGGGCGGCTACGGCCAGGCGCACGGCGGCGACGGCTACAACACGGGCCAGGTCTACGGCGGCGGACGCGTGTCCTCCGGCGGCCGGGGCCCCCGTCCGCCGCGCGGCGGCCCGGCGCCCGACTGGGGCCGCCGGATCAAGCTCGGGTCGCTGACGCTGGCCGTCGTGCTCCTCGCCGTCTCCATCGGTACGTACTTCTGGGCGGACTCCAGGCTCAAGCGCGAGGTCGACCTGGCGAAGGTCATCGACCGGCCCGGGGAAGGCGACGGCACCAACTACCTGATCGTGGGCTCCGACAGCCGCGAGGGCATGAGCGCCGACGACAAGAAGAAGCTGCACACCGGGTCGGCCGAGGGCAAGCGGACCGACTCGATGATGATCCTGCACGACGGCTCCAACGGCCCGACGCTCATCTCGTTGCCGCGCGACTCCGACGTGGAGATCCCGTCCTTCGTGGGCTCGGAGTCCGGCAAGAGGTTCCCGGCCCAGGGCCGGCGCGTGAAGCTGAACGCGGCGTACGCCGAGGACGGCCCCGAACTGCTGGTCCGTACCGTCGAGCACAACACCGGTCTGCGCATCGACCACTACGTCGAGATCGGTTTCGCCGGCTTCGCCAACATCGTGGACGCGATCGGCGGGGTGGAGATGGACATCCCGAAGGCGTTCAAGGACAAGAAGTCGGGCGCCGACTTCCAGGCGGGCCGGCAGACCCTCGACGGCGAGCAGTCGCTGGCCTTCGTCCGCACGCGGTACGCCTTCGCGGGCAGCGACCTGGACCGTACGAAGAACCAGCAGAAGTTCCTGGCGGCGCTGGCGGGCCAGACGGCGACGCCCGGCACGATCCTCAACCCGTTCAAGCTCTACCCGACGATGGGCGCCGGCCTGGACACGCTCATCGTCGACAAGGACATGAGCCTGTGGTCCCTGGGCCAGATGTTCTTCGCGATGAAGGGCGTCACGGGCGGCGAGGGCACGTCGATGAACATGCCGATCGCGGGCAGCAACGGCGGGAACCTGGTCTGGGACAAGGCGAAGGTCGCGCAGCTCGTGGAGCAGCTGAAGAACGACGAGAAGGTCACCGTCAAGGGCAGCTAGCCGCGGCGGACGAGGACGGGGCCCGGACGGTGATCCGTCCGGGCCCCGTCCTCGTCCGTGTCTACGGCAGGTTGCGGGCCATCACGATCCGCTGGACCTGGTTCGTGCCTTCATAAATCTGCGTGATCTTCGCGTCGCGCATCATGCGCTCGACCGGGTAGTCGCGGGTGTAGCCGTAGCCGCCGAGGAGCTGGACCGCGTCCGTGGTGATCTCCATGGCCGCGTCGGAGGCGTAGCACTTGGCCGCGGCGCCGAAGAAGGTCAGGTCGGCGTCGACGCGCTCGGACTTCGCGGCGGCCGCGTACGTCAGCTGGCGGGCGGCCTCCAGCTTCATCGCCATGTCGGCGAGCATGAACTGCACGCCCTGGAAGTCGCCGACCGGCTTGCCGAACTGCTTGCGCTCCTGGACGTAGCCCTTGGCGTAGTCGAGCGCGCCCTGCGCGATGCCGAGGGCCTGGGCCGCGATCGTGATGCGGGTGTGGTCCAGGGTCTTCATCGCCGTGGCGAAGCCGGTGCCCTCCTCGCCGATCATGCGGTCGGCGGGGATGCGGACGTTGTCGAGGTAGACCTCGCGGGTCGGCGAGCCCTTGATGCCGAGCTTCTTCTCCGGGGCGCCGAAGGAGACGCCCTCGTCGGACTTCTCGACGACGAAGGCGCTGATGCCCTTGGAGCGCTTCGTCGGGTCGGTGACGGCCATGACGGTGTAGTACTCGCTGACGCCCGCGTTGGTGATCCAGCGCTTCACGCCGTCGAGGACCCAGTGGTCGCCGTCGCGGACCGCCCTGGTCTTCATGCCCGCCGCGTCCGAGCCCGCGTCCGGCTCGGAGAGGGCGTACGAGAACATGCCCTCGCCCTTGGCGAGCGGCGTCATGTACTTCTTCTTCAGCTCCTCGGAGCCGGAGAGGATCACCGGGAGCGAGCCGAGCTTGTTGACCGCCGGGATCAGGGAGGAGGAGGCGCAGACGCGCGCGACCTCCTCGATGACGATGACGGTGGCCAGCGCGTCGGCGCCCGCGCCGCCGTAGGCCTCCGGGACGTGGATGGCCTGGAGGTCGGAGGCGACCAGGGCGTCCAGCGCCTCCTGCGGGAAGCGGGCCTCCTCGTCGACCGCCGCGGCGTACGGAGCGATCTTCGCCTCGGCGAGCGAGCGCACCGCGTCACGGAGCATGCCGTGCTCCTCGGACGGGCGGTACAGGTCGAAATCAGGCGAGCCTGCCAAGGTCTCTCACTCCCCAAAGATGCTAACTACCGTTAAGTAACCCAATTTTAGTGGGCGGGCCGCCCCCAGGGATACGTGAGCTTGCCGACAGGGGCCCGACACGGGAAAAGCGTCCCCGTCGGCGGGCGCGACTATGCTCGGGCGGCGAATGTCTGCCCGTACCCTCCTGGAGCACTACATGGCCCTCAAGATCACCGTGATCGGCACCGGCTACCTCGGCGCCACCCACGCCGCGGCCATGGCTGAGCTGGGCTTCGAAGTCCTCGGTCTCGACGTGGTGCCCGAGAAGATCGAGATGCTGGCGGCCGGCCGGGTCCCCATGTACGAACCCGGGCTCGAAGAGCTGCTGCGCAAGCACGTCGCGGGGATCGAGGGGTCGACCGGGCGGCTGCGCTTCACGACCTCGTGGGAGGAGGTCGGCGCGTTCGGCGACGTGCACTTCGTGTGCGTGAACACGCCGCAGAAGCGCGGCGAGTACGCGTGCGACATGAGTTACGTCGACTCCGCCTTCGCCTCGCTCGCGCCGCAGCTGACCCGGCCCGCCCTCGTCGTCGGCAAGTCGACGGTCCCGGTCGGCAGCGCCGCCCGGCTCTCGGCGCTGCTCACCGAGCGGGCGCCCGTGGGGGCGGACGCGGAGCTGGCGTGGAACCCGGAGTTCCTGCGCGAGGGGTTCGCCGTGCGGGACACGCTGCACCCGGACCGGATCGTGGTGGGTGTGGAGAGCGAGCGCGCGGAGAAGCTGCTGCGCGAGGTGTACGGCGGGCCGATCGAGGAGGGGTCGCCGTTCGTGGTGACGGACTTCCCGACGGCCGAGCTGGTCAAGACGTCCGCGAACTCGTTCCTGGCGACGAAGATCTCGTTCATCAACGCCATGGCGGAGGTGTGCGAGGCCGCCGACGGCGACGTGGTGAAGCTGGCCGAGGCGATCGGGTACGACGAGCGGATCGGCAAGAAGTTCCTGCGGGCCGGGATCGGCTTCGGCGGCGGCTGCCTGCCCAAGGACATCCGGGCGTTCATGGCGCGCGCCGGTGAGCTGGGCGCCGACCAGGCGCTGACCTTCCTGCGCGAGGTCGACTCGATCAACATGCGGCGCCGTGGCCACATGGTCGAGCTGGCGCGCGAGGCGGTGGGCGGCAGCGGCGGCTTCCTGGGGAAGCGGGTCGCGGTGCTGGGCGCGACGTTCAAGCCGGACTCGGACGACGTACGGGACTCGCCGGCGCTCAACGTCGCCGGGCAGATCCACCTCCAGGGCGGCCAGGTCACGGTCTACGACCCGAAGGGGATGGAGAACGCGCAGCGCCTCTTCCCGACCCTCGGGTACGCCCCGACCGCGCTCGAAGCGGTGCGCGGCGCGGATGTGGTGCTGCACCTGACGGAGTGGCGCGAGTTCCGGGAGCTGGACCCGGCGGAGCTGGGCGAGGTGGCTTCGGTACGGCTGATCCTGGACGGCCGCAACGCGCTGGACCCGGAGCTGTGGCGCGGGGCGGGCTGGACGTACCGGGCCATGGGGCGTCCGAAGGCGTAGCGGCGACCGTTGTTCCGGCGAGGGCGTCCCTTCCGCGCGGGAGGGACGCCCTCTGGCGTCTTCGCGCGGCCGGCGCGATCCGGCCGGGCACCCGTTCTGCCCCTGCGCCTGCTGAGCGGACGGCGTCACGGGGCGGCGCGGTGACGGGAGGCGCGGGAGGTGAACTCCGCGTCCCGCACCACTCGTGCCACGTTGCCCCACGTCAGCAGGGCCACGTCCGTCCCGTCCCAGCCGCGGTCGAGCAGCTCCGCGACGAGACGCGGGTAGCAGGACACGTCCCGGAGCTCGTCCGCGTGCGGTACGTCCGCCACGTCCCTGCCGTACATGCCGCTGAGCCCCACGCACTCCCGGCCCGCCACCTCCCGCACGTGGTCGAGGTGGTCCGCCACGCGGCGCACGGTCTGTTCGGGGGCGAAGCCGACCATGCAGACGCCCCGGTCGGGGGCGAGGGCGCGCAGGACGTCGTCGGAGACGTTCTCCGGGGCGTCGGTGAGCGCGCGGGCGCCCGAGTGGGAGAAGAGCACCGGGGACCGGGTGACGGACAGCACGGCGTGCACGGCCCGGTCCGGTGCGCCCGTGAGGTCGATGAGTACGCCGAGGCGGTTCATCTCCCGTACGACCTCGTGGCCGAAGGAGGACAGCCCCTCCCCCTCACCGCCGGACCAGCGCGTTCCGGCGAACAGCACGCTGCGTACCCCCAGTGCGTGGTACGCCCGGAGCGTGCCCAGGGAGTCGCCGAGGGCCTGGCCCGAGACCGGGCCCAGCAGGGAGGCGATGCGGCCGCAGTTGCGGGCGTCGGCCATGTCCCCGGCGGTGAGGGCCAGGCGCAGACGCTCGGGGTACGCCGCGACGACCGTCTTGACGAGGTCGACCTGTTCGAGGGTGGCGCTGACGGCCCGGTCGCCGGCGCACTCCGCCGGGACGCTCAGGGACCAGAACTGGGCACCCACGCCGCCGGCGCGCAGGCGGGGGAGGTCGGTGTCCAGGGTGCTCTCGCCCAGTTCGAGGTCGTGCCACTGGCGCTGCGCGAGGGCTCGGCCGAGGTGATTGCACCCGTCGGCGACGGGGTGCGCGGCGAGGAATGCGCGGGCACGGGCGAGACTGCCCTCGCCCTCGGGAGCGGGCGGCCCCTCGGGAGCGGACGGCCCGGCGGGGGCGGGCGGCCCGGCGGGCTGCGCTCGTGCGGGGACGGCCGTGCGCGGTATTCGGTCGAGCTCGCCGACCGCGGCGGTGGACGAGGACTGCGGGTCGTCCTGCTGCAGATCTGCCATGACGGGGCTCCGGATTCAGAGACGCGGTACGGCCACCGTGTCACGGGAGCGGCGAGGGTTCGCGGCGGACGGTGCGTTCGGGGGACGGGGACCGCCGCACGCCGCTCCGCCCCGCCCCGCCTGTCACGGTGCCGGGAGGGGCCGTGCCGGGGCGCTCCCCGCAGGGCGCCGCACACAACCACCCCGGAGAAGAACCCGTACCCGAACGTTCGGCGCCCGAGGAGGCGCCCCGGCGCGGCACCGGCCCCGAAGCCCCCGTCGCACCGGCCTGCGCGCCCGCACCCCGCTCCTGCCCTACCCGTCCAGCTCGCTCAGCGTCGCGTTCGACGGGGGACGGTGCCGGAGCCCCGCGGCCACCGACTCCGCGTCGCGCAGGGCCCGTACCGCGTTGTGCCACGTCAGCTTGGCCAGGTCGGGCTCCGACCATCCCCGCCCCAGCAGTTCCGCGATCAGGTTCGGGTACCCGGCCACGTCCTCCAGGCCCGCCGGCGTGAACGCCGTCCCGTCGAAGTCGCCGCCGATGCCGATGTGGTCCACGCCCGCGACCTCGCGCATGTGGTCCAGGTGGTCGGCCACCGTGGCCGCCGTCGCGACCGGACGCGGATGCGCGTCCTCGAAGGCGCGCTGCACCTTCATCGCTTCCGCCGTCATCTCCAGGTGGTGGAAGCCGTGCGCGCGCATGTTCTCGTCCGCGCGCCGCGTCCACTCCACCGCCTCCGGCAGCACGAACTTCGGCACGAACGTCGCCATCGCCACTCCCCCGTTGCCCGGGAGCAGCGCCAGCACGTCGTCGGGGATGTTGCGCGGGTGGTCGCACACCGCACGCGCCGACGAGTGCGAGAAGATCACCGGAGCCACCGACGTGGCCAGCGCCGCCCGCATCGTCGTGGCCGCCACGTGGGACAGGTCCACCAGCATCCCGACGCGGTTCATCTCGCGGACCACCTCGTGGCCGAACGGCGAGAGCCCGCCGACCCCCGGTTCGTCCGTCGCCGAGTCCGCCCACGCGATGTTGTCGTTGTGCGTCAGCGTCATGTACCGGACGCCCAGCGTGAACAGGGCGCGCAGCGTGGCGAGGGAGTTGTTGATCGAGTGCCCGCCCTCGGCGCCCGTCAGCGACGCGATCCGCCCCGCAGCCCGCGCCGCCTCCATCTCGTCCGCCGTCGTCGCCCGCGCCAAGTCGCCCGGGTAACGCGCCAGAAGCTGCTCGACGACGTCGATCTGCTCCAGCGTCGCGCTGACCGCCTCGTCCCCGGCCAGGTCGGAGCGGACGTACACGGACCAGAACTGCGCGCCCACGCCCCCCGCCCGCAGCCGGGGGATGTCGGTGTGGAGGCAGGCCGACTGGTCGGTGGCGATGTCGCGCCGGTCCAGGTCGTAGCGGACCTGCTCGCGCAGTGCCCACGGCAGGTCGTTGTGGCCGTCGACCACCGGGTGCGCGGCGAGCAGCTCGCGCGCCCGGTCGGCCGGCCGGTCGTGCTCCACGGGCGTCACGTGCCGAAGCCGAAGGAGTCCGCGCCCATCGCCTTCGCGCGCAGCCGCTTGCCCTTCTCCGTCGCCTGGTCGTTGAGATCCTGCTGGAACTCCCGCATACGGCCGAGGAGTTCGGGATCGTGCGCCGCGAGCATGCGGATCGCCAGCAGCCCCGCGTTGCGCGCCCCCGCCACCGACACCGTGGCCACCGGCACGCCGGCCGGCATCTGCACGATGGACAGGAGCGAGTCCATCCCGTCGAGGTACTTGAGCGGGACCGGTACGCCGATCACCGGCAGCGGCGTCACCGAGGCCAGCATGCCCGGCAGGTGCGCCGCGCCGCCCGCGCCCGCGATGATCACCTTGAGGCCGCGCCCGTCCGCCTCCTCGCCGTACGCGATCATCTCGCGCGGCATCCGGTGCGCCGAGACGACGTCGACCTCGTACGGGACCGAGAACTCGTCCAGCACCTTCGCGGCGGCCTCCATGACCGGCCAGTCCGAGTCGGAGCCCATCACGATGCCGACTACGGGGGCTGCAGCAGGGTTCGTCATTCGGTGATCGTTCCTCGCAGGTAGCCGGCGGCGTGACGGGCGCGCTCCAGCGCGTCGTCGAGGTCGTCGCCGTAGGTGTTGACGTGGCCGACCTTGCGGCCGGGCTTCACGTCCTTTCCGTACATGTGGATCTTGAGCTGCGGGTCGCGCGCCATGCAGTGCAGGTACGCCTGGTACATGTCCGGGTAGTCGCCGCCGAGGACGTTCGCCATGACCGTCCACGGCGCGCGCGGGCGCGGATCGCCGAGCGGCAGGTCCAGCACCGCGCGGACGTGGTTGGCGAACTGCGAGGTGATCGCGCCGTCCTGCGTCCAGTGGCCGGAGTTGTGCGGGCGCATCGCCAGCTCGTTGACGAGGATGCGGCCGTCCGTCGTCTCGAAGAGTTCGACGGCGAGGTGGCCGACGACGCCGAGCTCCTTCGCGATGCGCAGCGCCAGGGTCTGCGCCTGCCCGCCGAGCTCCTCGGAGAGGCCGGGCGCCGGGGCGATCACGGTGTCGCAGACACCGTCGACCTGCCGCGACTCGACGACCGGGTAGGCGACGGCCTGGCCGTGCGGGGAGCGGACGATGTTCGCCGCCAGCTCCCGTACGAAGTCGACCTTCTCCTCCGCGAGGACCGGGACACCGGCCCTGAAGGGCTCCTCGGCGTCCTGCTCGTCGCGTACGAACCAGACGCCCTTGCCGTCGTATCCGCCGCGCACGGTCTTCAGGATGACCGGGAAACCGCCGGTCTCGGCGGCGAACGCCGCTGCGTCCGCCGGGTCGCTCACGATGCGGTGGCGCGGGCAGGGCGCTCCGATCTCCGTGAGCTTCGCCCGCATCACGCCCTTGTCCTGGGCGTGCACCAGTGCGTCGGGTCCCGGCCGGACGGGGATGCCGTCCGCCTCCAGGGCCCGCAGGTGCTCGGTCGGGACGTGCTCGTGATCGAAGGTGATCACGTCGCAGCCGCGCGCGAAGTCGCGCAGCGTGTCCAGATCGCGGTAGTCGCCGACGACGACGTCGCCGACGACCTGGGCCGCCGAGTCCTGGGGTGTGTCACTGAGGAGCTTGAATCTGATGCCGAGGGGGATACCGGCCTCGTGGGTCATACGGGCGAGCTGACCGCCACCGACCATGCCGACTACGGGGAACGTCACTCCTCCAGGGTATCCGCAGGCCCGCGCGCCCGCCGGTGCCCCCCACACCCGCCGGCGGCGTCCCTCACCGGCTGTCACAGCTGCGGCACGTCTTCGACGGCGCCCACGAACATCCTGGCGGGCCGCTGGTTAGCATGGCTGGGTCGACGGCACCGACCGGTCGTCGACGACGGGGCGACACCAATCGAAACGGGGCTGAGCGATCACCATGAGTGGACGGGACGGCGGCCCTCTGCGAAGGCGCCTGGAGCGGTTCGGGCGCGAGTTCGCGAAGTTCGGCACGATCGGCGGCCTGGGGCTCCTCGTCGACCTCGGCGTCTTCAACCTCCTGCGCCACCTCACGGACGTTCCCGTGGTGCGGGCGAGCGTCTTCGCCACGGTGGTCGCCATCGGCTTCAACTACCTGGGCTTCCGCTACTTCACGTACCGGGAGCGCGACAAGAACCGCAGGACCAGGGAGCTCACGCTCTTCCTGCTGTTCAGCGTGGTCGGCCTGGTGATCCAGAGCGGTGTGCTGTACACCGCGACGTACGGCTTCGGCTGGGACAGCCCGCTCCAGAGCAACGCCTTCAAGTTCCTGGGCATCGGCATCGCGACCGTCTTCCGCTTCTGGTCGTACCGCACCTGGGTCTTCCGGAAGCTGCCCGAGGGCGACGCCGTGGAGAGCGACGGCATAGAGCCCGGCGCCGTGGAGACCGGCGCCGTGCGGGCCGCGGAGTCGGATCCGCTCCTGGACGCCCGCGCCCCCCGGGTCCCCGTCGACCGCGCCACCTGACCGCCGGCCGCGTCACCTGACCGTCGGCTCCGGCTCCTGCCGGGGGCGCGTCACCCTGCTCAGGAAGAGCGCGAACACCGGCGGCTGCTGCTGGAGCATCTCCAGGCGGCCGCCGTCCGCCTCCGCCAGGTCACGTGCGACGGCCAGGCCGATCCCCGTCGAGTTGCGGCCGCTGATGGACCGCTCGAAGATCCGCGCGCCGAGGTCGGCGGGCACTCCCGGGCCCCCGTCGGTCACCTCGATGACGGCCTGGTTGCCGGTGACGCGGGTACGCAGGGCGACCGTACCGCCACCGTGCATCAGGGAGTTCTCGATCAGGGCGGCCAGCACCTGGGCGACCGCGCCCGGCGTGCCGACGGCCTGCATGCCGTGCTTGCCCGAGTGCACGATGGCCCGGCCCGCGCTGCGGTAGGCCGGGCGCCATTCCTCGATCTGCTGCTTGACGACCTCGTCGAGGTCGAAGACGACGGCGGAGCCCGTGCGCGGGTCGCGGGAATTGGTGAGCAGCCGCTGTACGACGTCGGTGAGCCGCTCGACCTGCGTCAGCGCGATCGTCGCCTCCTCCTTCACCGTGTCCAGGTCCTCGGTGAGGGTGATCTCCTCCAGCCGCATGGAGAGCGCGGTCAGCGGCGTACGGAGCTGGTGGGAGGCGTCGGCGGCGAGCCGGCGCTCGGCGGTCAGCATCCGGGCGATCCGCTCGGCACTGGAGTCGAGCACGTCGGCGACCCGGTCGAGCTCGGGCACGCCGTACCGCTTGTGGCGGGGGCGCGGGTCGCCGGAGCCGAGGCGTTCGGCGGTCTCGGCGAGGTCGGTGAGCGGGGAGGCGAGCCGGTTGGCCTGGCGTACGGCGAGGAGGACCGCGGCGATCACGGCGAGCAGCGCCACCGCGCCGATGATCAGCAGCGTACGGCCGACCTCGTCGGTGACGGTGGAGCGGGACTCCTGGACGGTGACCTTCTCGCCGGACTCGCTCCGCGCGACGCCCTCCATGACGCTGCCCTCGGGGCGCTCGCCGATCTCGATGGGGGCGCGGCCCGGGATGTCGATGCGGGCGTACCGCCGGGGGTCGATCTGCTCGCCCAGCACCCCCGGGTTGACGCTCTCGTCGCCGAGGAGACGGCTCTCCACGACGCTGATCAGGCGCAGCGCCTCGGAGTCGACGCTCTCCTGGGCACTGTTGCTGATGGTGCGGGTCTCCACGATGACCAGGGAGACGCCGAAGACGGCGATGACGACGAGCACCACGGCGAGCGTGGAGTTGATCAGACGGCGGCGCATGGCTGTGTGTGTACGTCAGCTCTTCTCGAAGCGGAAGCCGACGCCCCGCACGGTGGCGATGTAACGCGGGTTGGCGGCGTCGTCGCCGAGTTTCTTGCGGAGCCACGAGATGTGCATGTCGAGGGTCTTGGTCGACGACCACCAGGTGGTGTCCCAGACCTCGCGCATCAGCTGGTCGCGGGTGACGACCCGGCCGGCGTCCCGGACGAGGACCCGCAGCAGGTCGAACTCCTTGGCGGTGAGCTGGAGTTCCTCCTCGCCCATCCAGGCGCGGTGCGACTCGACGTCGATCCGTACGCCGTGGGTGGCGGGCGCGGGGGCGTGGTCGCCGGCGCCGCGCCGCAGGAGGGCCCGTACGCGGGCGAGCAGCTCGGCGAGGCGGAACGGCTTGGTGACGTAGTCGTCGGCGCCGGCGTCGAGGCCGACGACGGTGTCCACCTCGTCGGCGCGGGCGGTCAGCACCAGGATCGGGATGGTGTGGCCCTCGGCGCGCAGCCGGCGGGCGACCTCCAGGCCGTCCATGCCGGGCAGCCCCAGGTCGAGCACGACCAGGTCGACGCCGCCCTGGAGGCCGGCGCCGAGTGCGGACGGACCGTCCTCGCGCACCTCGACCTCGTAACCCTCCCGACGCAGGGCGCGGGCCAGTGGCTCCGAGATGGATGCGTCGTCCTCGGCGAGCAGTACACGGGTCATGGGGTGATGGTAGTCCGCGACAGGTACGGGACGTGGTCGATCGACGAGTGATCGTTCCGACCTGCGGCCCTGGGATGCGATCCTGGTATCGACCTTCGAATCAGGCCCCTCGGTTCCAACGTCACCTGTGATCCATCTCTCAACCTCTTCCATATGGGGCACTGTCGTGACGTATGGTGGCGAGACTGCTTTATCACGACTCAGGGGCCTTTGGTCTGTCCTACACGCCGAAGGTCTCTTTTCCTGTGCGGGGTTGGCACTGCCGGCCCGGCAGGGAACGACCTTTGGGCCGGGCCCCTCACGCGATGGCGCGCGGAGGGAGTTGATCCTGGCGCGGACCTGCTCCGCGTCGGTGCCGGCCGCCCCCCACCGGGCGCGTATCCGCTCACGAGGCGGTCGCGTCCCGAGCAAGCAAGGATCGACCATGGCGTCCAGCCTGACGAAGGACACCCCCGAGGCCGCCCCGGGTGGGAGGACCTTCCTCGGCCACCCCCTCGGCCTGCCCGTCCTCTTCCTGACGGAGATGTGGGAGCGGTACAGCTTCTACGGCATGCGAGCGCTGCTCGTGCTCTACCTCTCGGCCACGGTGGCCGACGGCGGGCTGGGCTTCGACACCGCCACGGCCGTCGCGATCTACAGCGTGTACAACGCGATGGTCTACCTGCTCGCCCTTCCCGGCGGCTGGTTCGGCGACCGCGTCTGGGGCGCCCGCAAGACCGTGACCGTGTCCGGCACGATCATCATGATCGGGCACTTCCTGCTGGCCGTGCCGCTGGAGATCTCGTTCTTCGCCGGTCTGGTGCTCATCGCGGCCGGCTCGGGCCTGCTCAAGGCCAACATCTCCACGATGGTCGGCCACCTGTACCCGGACAGGAACGACCCGCGCCGTGACGGTGGCTTCACCATCTTCTACATGGGCATCAACCTCGGTGCCTTCATCGCGCCGCTGACCATCGGCTACGTCGGCCAGAAGGTCAACTGGCACTACGGCTTCGCCATGGCCGGCATCGGCATGGCCATCGGCCTCGCCTGCTTCCTCCTGGGCTCCCGCACCCTGGCCGAGGAGAGCAGCCTCGTTCCGGCTCCGCTCTCCGACGTCGAGCGTGCCGCCGTCATCAAGAAGGTGCTGATCTGGCTGGCCGTCGCGGCCGTCGCGTACGGCGTCATCGGCGGCAGCGGCTCCTTCACCATCGACTGGGTGCTGTGGCCGCTGACCATCCTGGGCCTGGTGCTGCCCGCGTACTACATCTTCCGCGTCAAGCGCGACCCCGAGCTCGACGCCGTCGAGAAGTCCCGCATGTCGGCGTACGTCTGGTTCTTCGTCGCCGCCGCCATCTTCTGGGGCATCTACGACCAGACCGGTTCCACGCTGAGCCTGTTCGCGGAGCGGAACACCGCCACCGATCTGTTCGGCTTCGACTTCCCGGCCAGCTGGTTCCAGTCGCTGAACCCGCTGTACGTGATGGCTCTGGCCCCGGTCTTCGCCTGGGCCTGGGTGGCGCTCAACCGCCGCGCCAAGGAACCGAGCACACTGACGAAGTTCGCCTTCGGCCTGGTACTCGTCGGCGTCTCCTTCGGCGTGATGATGCTGGCGCAGACCGCGGCCGCGGGCGGCGCGATGGTCACCCCGCTGTGGCTGGCCGCCGTGTACCTCCTCCAGACCGTCGGCGAGCTGACCCTCTCCCCGGTCGGCCTGTCCCTCACGACGAAGCTGGCCCCGGCGAAGTACGCGAGCCAGATGATGGGTGTCTGGTTCCTGGCCGTGACGGCCGGCGACTCGGTCATCGCGCTGCTCCAGCTGCTGGGCGCTCCGACGGACACCGAGTTCTGGTTCGCCAGCCAGGGCGCGCTCGCCGTCCTCGCCGGCGCCGCGATCTTCATGTACCGCAAGAAGGTCCAGCCGCTCATGGGCGGCGTGCACTGACGCGCTGAAGCCCGCAGGAGGAAGGGCCGCCGCACCGACTCGGTGCGGCGGCCCTTCTCGTCGTACGACGCGTGCGAGGCCGCTGTCCGGCCGCACATCGGCCGGGACGCCCCGCCTCCGGGCAGGGGGTCCCGCCGGGGCAGGGGGTCCCGCCGGGCAAGAAGAAAGTGCACGCCGGGCCGGCGTGCACCAGAAGGGCCGTGAACCGCCGCTGCGGCGGGCTACGCGGGAGCGGCGAGTTCCGCCCAGACCGTCTTGCCGGGGGGGTCCTGGTTCCGCTCGACCCCCCAGTCGAGACACAGCCGCTCCACGATGAACATGCCGTGGCCGCCGGGCCGTCCCGCCCGGTGCGGCGTACGCGGGGCCGGCTGGCCCGCGCCGCGGTCGACGACCTCCAGGCGCAGCACCTTGCCGTCGCACGCGACGCGCAGCTCCTCCGGCCCCTCGGCGTGCAGGCAGGCGTTGGTGACCAGTTCGGAGACGACCAGCAGGACGTCCTCGGCGGCGGCCCGCCGGTCGGCCGACGAAGCGGGGAGCCAGCCCCAGTCGTACAGCGCCTGGCGGGTGAAGTCACGAGCCAGCGGCACGATGCCGCTGGCATTGCTCAGTGCCAGGGAACGCGCCTGGTCGGTGGCGGACACGGCAGAGGCCGAGCTGTGACTCGCAGCCTCCGGGCCGAGATCATCCGACCGAGGCTGCCGGGTGGTGCTCATCAGCGCTTCACCTCACCGATTCGCCAATTCATCAATTCATCAGTGCAAGGACATGAGGGCTTTCGAAGCCCCCGGGGTCGTCGGGGTCAGAGACCTCCTGCCCGGCCGAACGGTGAGAACACCCACTTTTCGGTACGGACGTGCGACACGGGTGACCAACCGGTCGACAGGGGGCGCCGGAGAGCCGGGATTCAGTCTTCCATCGCGGCTTCGAGCGACTCGTGGATCGTGAAGACGGCCTCGGCCCCGGTGATCTCGAAGACTCTGGCCACCACCGGCTGCATCCCGGCCAAATGGACCCCTCCCCCGGCCGCTTCGGCCTTGAGGCGAGCACCGAGCAGCACGTTGAGCCCGGTGGAATCGCAGAAATCGAGCGACGAGCAGTCGATGACCAGGCGCGAACGCCCGGCTTCGACCGCGTTTTCCAGAGGCTCACGGAGCAGCTCGGCGGTGTGGTGGTCCAGCTCACCCGCCGGCGTGACGATCTCGCTCTGTCCCTCGGTCCGAACTGCGACCCGGAGCCGACCCCGGTTCGCGCTGCCGACCGTCCCGCGCTCCATGCCCGTCTCGTCTCTCTTCGCGGTCGTGACTGTCATTGACGTGCCAGAACCTTACGCCTTCTGTGCGCCGATCGGTACCCGAAGAGCCGCGCAATACTTACCAATTCGGACATAAGGAACTTGCGAGTGCCGGTCGCGAGCGGGTAGGGGTAGGAGGGACACAACCAACACAACCGGCTTTGGAGGCGCCGCACATCGCACGCAGACGTATCGGCATCGGCAGCCATATGCCGAGAACGATGGAGGACACCATGTCACCCCGGCTCGACGACCCGCGAACGCTTCCCCCGCAGCGGACCGCGACGTCGACACCCCCGCCCGAGCAGATCGAGACCGGACCCGAGGGCCTGGAAGGGCTCCCGGAGATCCCCCCGTACGACCAGGTGGGGGCGCTGGACGCCAGGGCACTGTCGAAGACGCTCTTCGGGCGTCTGGAAACCCTCGAAGAGGGCACGTACGAGTACGCGTACGTGCGCAACACACTCGTCGAACTCAACCTGGCCCTGGTCAAGTTCGCCGCTTCCCGGTTCCGCTCCCGCAGCGAACCGATGGAGGACATCATCCAGGTCGGCACCATCGGCCTGATCAAGGCGATCGACCGCTTCGAACTCAGCAGAGGCGTCGAGTTCCCGACCTTCGCGATGCCGACGATCGTCGGCGAGATCAAGCGGTTCTTCCGTGACACGTCCTGGTCGGTCCGCGTGCCGCGGCGCCTCCAGGAACTGCGTCTGGCCCTCGCCAAGGCCGGTGACGAGCTGGCCCAGCAGCTGGACCGCTCCCCCACGGTGAGTGAACTCGCCCAGCGCCTCGACCTCAGCAACGAAGAGGTCGTCGAGGGCATGGCCGCGAGCAACGCGTACACCGCGAGTTCGCTGGACGCCCAGCCCGAGGAGGACGACTCCGAGGGCGCGCTGGCCGACCGCATCGGCTACGAGGACCACGGGCTCGAAGGCATCGAGTACATCGAGTCCCTGAAGCCGCTGATCGCCGGGCTCCCTTTCCGGGACCGGAAGATCCTCTCGCTGCGCTTCGTCGCCAACATGACGCAGTCCGAGATCGGTGACGAGCTCGGCATCTCGCAGATGCACGTGTCACGCCTGCTGTCGCGCACGCTGACCAAGCTGCGCAAGGGTCTGACGCTGGAGGAGTGACGCCCCGGCGTACGCGTCGACGCGCACATGAAGAAACGAGGGTCTGCCCCAGGCGCTATCCGGGGCAGGCCCTCTTCCTCGTCGTGATGCCTACCCGGGGCGCCCCGCCGTACGCACGCCCCGGTGCCAGACCTCCGCGACGAGCGGCACTCCGGGGCGGTAGGCGAGGTGGACGTGGGACGGGGCGTCGAGGAGGGCCAGGTCGGCGCGGGCGCCGGGGGCGACGCGGCCGACGTCCGTGCGGCGGAGGGCCGCCGCGCCGCCCGCCGTGGCGGACCACAGGGCCTCGTCGGGGGTCATCCCCATGTCCCGTACCGCCAGGGCGATGCAGAACGGCATCGAGCTGGTGAAGGACGAGCCCGGGTTGCAGTCCGTGGACAGCGCGACGGTCGCGCCCGCGTCGATGAGCCTGCGGGCGTCGGGCCAGGCGGCCCGGGTGGAGAACTCCGCGCCGGGCAGGAGCGTGGCGACCGTACGGCTGTTCGCGAGGGCGTCCACGTCGGCGTCGGTGAGGTGGGTGCAGTGGTCGGCGCTCGCCGCGTCGAGTTCGGCGGCGAGCTGGACGCCGGGGCCGTGGCCGAGCTGGTTGGCGTGGACGCGGGGGTGCAGGCCCTTCGCCTTGCCGGCGGTGAGGACGGCGCGGGCCTGGTCGCCGTCGAAGGCGCCCTTCTCGCAGAAGACGTCGATCCAGCGGGCGTGGGGGGCGCAGGCGTCGAGCATGTCGCCGGTGACGAGTGCGACGTACGCCGCCGGGTCGTCGGCGTAGTCGGGGGAGACGATGTGGGCGCCGAGGTAGGTGACCTCGTCGGTGTGGGCGGACGCGATGCGCAGGGCGCGGGCCTCGTCGTGGGTCGTCAGGCCGTAGCCGGATTTCGTCTCGAAGGTGGTCGTGCCCTGGCGCAGCGCCTCGCGGAGGTAGTGGGTGAGGTTCGCTTCGAGCGCCTCGTCGGACGCGGCGCGGGTGGCGGCGACGGTGGTGCGGATGCCGCCGGCGGAGTAGGCGCGGCCCGACATGCGGGCGTTGAACTCCTCGGTGCGGTCGCCGGCGAAGACGAGGTGGGAGTGCGAGTCGACGAAACCGGGGATCGCGGCGCGGCCCCGCGCGTCGTAGGAGGTGTCGGCGGCGGGTGCGGCGGCGGCTTCGCCCACCCAGGCGATGCGGTCGCCCTCCATGACGACGGCGGCGTTCGGGATCAGGCCGAGGGGGCCTGTGCCGGTGCCTTGGGCGGGGTCGTTGGTGACGAGGGTGCCGATGTTGGTGACGAGGGTGGTGCTCACGGGGGTCCTCTCCGGGGTACGTGCGGTGCGCGGGCGATGGGGGCGGGAGCGGGCCGCTGCGCGGGGCTGTTCCCCTGCCCGCCCCTTCCCGGATCGGGGCACTGCCCCGGGCCCCGCTCCTCGAGCGCCGGAGGGCGTCCGGGGTCCGGGGCTTGCCCCGTTATCCGTAGACGGCGGCGATCGCCTCGGCCAGGGCCCGGGGGATGTCGGGAATCAGGGTGTGGGCGCCGTCCTTCACGATGTGACGACCTGCCACGATCGTGTGGCGCACGTCGCAGGCCGAGGCCGCGAACACCGCCGTCTCGGCACCCAGGCGCGGCAGTGGGCCCGCCGTCCTGACCGAGTCGAGGGCGATGGTCGTGAGGTCGGCCAGGGCGCCCGGCTCGATCGTGCCCGCGTCCGGCCAGCCCAGCGCCGCGTGGCCGTCCACCGACGCGGCCCGGAGCAGGGCCGCCGCCGTCCAGTGGCCGCGGGTGCGCGAGCTGAGGCGTTCGTTCAGCTCCATCGCGCGGGCCTCCTCCAGGAGGTCGATCACCGCGTGGCTGTCGCTGCCGAGGGAGAGGGGCGAGCCCGCCCGCTGGAGGCGGGACGCCGGGCCGATGCCGTCGGCCAGGTCGCGTTCCGTCGTGGGGCACATGCACGTACCCGTGGAGGTTCCGCCGATGAGGGCGATGTCCTCGTTCGTCAGGTGCGTGTTGTGGATGCCCGTGGTGCGGGGGCCGAGAACCCCGTGGTCCGCGAGCAGCCGGGTCGGGGTGCAGCCGTGCGCGGCCAGGCACGCGTCGTTCTCGGCGGTCTGCTCCGAGAGGTGGACGTGCAGCGGGGCCTCGCGGGCCCGCGCCCAGGCCGCCACCGTCGCCAGCTGGCCGGCGGGGACCGCGCGC
Source organism: Streptomyces enissocaesilis (assembly GCF_039533765.1). NCBI lineage: Bacteria > Bacillati > Actinomycetota > Actinomycetes > Kitasatosporales > Streptomycetaceae > Streptomyces > Streptomyces enissocaesilis. Next base: position 53,456 of record NZ_BAAAUD010000039.1, read on the forward strand.
ACCGAGTGGACGGCCGCGCCGATCCGCGCGTGGTCGCGGTCCTTGAGCAGCGACGCGCGCTCCGCCCAGGCGTCGGCCGTGCCGTCGGAGAAGCGCTGCTGCGGGCGGTTCGGCGGCGTACCGAAGCCCGACGCCAGGTACGCCGTGTCGAGGAGGGTGATGCGGATGCCGGCCTCGGCGGCGGCCGCGATCAGGGCCTCGCCCATGGCGTTGGGGTCGGAGTACGGAGTGCCGCCCGGCGCGTGGTGGAGGTAGTGGAACTCCCCCACCGCGCTGATCCCGGCCAGCGCCATCTCGGCGTACACGGCCCGGGCGAGGTCGAAGTACGTCTGCGGGGTGAGGCGGGAGGCGACGCGGTACATCACCTCCCGCCAGGTCCAGAACGTGCCCGAGCCCACCTGCACCGTGGACCGCAGCGCCCGGTGGAAGGCGTGCGAGTGGGCGTTGGCGAGGCCGGGGAGGGTCAGGCCCCGCAGGACCACGGCACCGGGCGGCGGGGCCGGGACGTCCTTGCGGACCGCCGTGATCCGGCCGTCGGCGCCCGTGGCGGAGCCACCGGTGGACACGGTCAGGGCCACGCCCGGTTCGACGAAGGCGTCGAGCCAGGCGTGCTCCAGCCAGTAGGTCACGTGCACGCGAGCCCCTCCAGTACGTCGGCGAGTGCGATGACCCCCGCGACGCAGTCGTCCTCGGCGGCGTACTCGGCCGGGGAGTGCGAGATGCCCGTGGGGTTCCGTACGAACAGCATGGCGGTCGGCACCGAAGCGGACAAAATACCCGCGTCGTGTCCCGCGCCCGTACCGAGGACGGGGATGCCGCCGCCGAGGAGCTTCGCGAGTTCGTCGCGCAGGGCGTGCTCGAACTCCACCACCGGAGTGAACGACTCCCGCGCGATGCGCAGGTCGATGCCCCAGCGAGTGGCGCTCTCGTGCGCCGCCTGCTCGATGCCGGCGATGACCCGGTCGAGAGTCTCCTGGTCAGCGGCGCGCGAGTCGAGCCAGCCGCGGACCAGCGACGGGATCGCGTTGACGCCGTTCGGCTCGACGGCGATCTTCGCGAAGGTGGCGAGGGCCCCGGCGAGCCGCGCTTCGCGGCGGGCGGCGACGACCGTCTCGGCGTACGTCAGCATAGGGTCGCGGCGGTCCTCCAGGCGGGTGGTGCCCGCGTGGTTGGCCTCGCCGTGGAAGTCGAACCGCCAGCGGCCGTGCGGCCAGATGGCGGACGCGATGCCGACGGGGTCACCGGAAACGTCCAGCGCGCGCCCCTGTTCCACGTGCAGCTCGACGAACGCGCCGATACGGGCCAGGCGTTCCGGGTCCGGGCCGATGGCGGAGGGGTCGCAGCCCGCCGCCTCCATCGCCCGGGGGAGGCTGACGCCGTCCGCGTCCCGGAGTTCGTGGGCCTCGGCGGCCGTCAGCCGGCCGGCCGCCAGGCGGGAGCCCACGCAGGCCAGGCCGAAGCGGGCGCCCTCCTCGTCACCGAAGTTGGTGACGGCCACCGGCTTGGTGAACTCCGCTCCCCTGCGGCGGAGTTCGTCGAGCGCGGCGAAGGAGGACACGACACCGAGCGGGCCGTCGAACGCGCCGCCGTCCGGGACCGAGTCGAGGTGCGAACCGGTGACGACCGCGTCCCCGGCGAGGGGATCGCCCTGCCAGGCCCACTGGTTGCCGTTGCGGTCCACCTCGTAGATCAGGCCGCGGGACTCGGCCTGGGCCCTGAACCAGGCGCGGCAGTCGGTGTCCGCCGCCGTCCAGGCGTAGCGGCGGTAGCCGCCGGAGTCGTCGTCGCGGCCGACCGGCGACAGGTCCGCCCACATCTCGTGGAACGAGGCGGCGGTGGAGGCGGAGCCGGCGGCGGAGGGGTGCGGCGGGCCGTCGGCGGGCGCCACGGAGCTCACTCGCCCTCCCGCATCGGGACGCGTACGCCCTGCTCGTCCGCCGTCTTCTCCGCGATGTCGTAGCCCGCGTCCACGTGCCGGATGACGCCCATGCCCGGGTCGTTCGTCAGGACGCGGCGGATCTTCTCGCCCGCGAGCTTCGTGCCGTCCGCCACCGAGACCTGGCCCGCGTGGATCGAGCGGCCCATGCCGACGCCGCCGCCGTGGTGGATGGAGACCCAGGAGGCGCCGGAGGCGACGTTGACCATGGCGTTGAGCAGCGGCCAGTCGGCGATCGCGTCGGAGCCGTCGAGCATGGCCTCGGTCTCGCGGTAGGGCGAGGCGACGGAGCCGCAGTCGAGGTGGTCGCGGCCGATCGCGAGGGGGGCGGCGAGGGTGCCGTCGGCGACCATGTCGTTGAACAGGGCGCCCGCCTTGTCGCGCTCGCCCTGGCCCAGCCAGCAGATGCGGGCCGGCAGGCCCTGGAAGTGGACGCGCTCGCCGGCCATCGTGATCCAGCGGTGCAGGGATTCGTTCTCCGGGAAGAGGTCGAGCAGCGCCTTGTCCGTCTTGTGGATGTCCGACGCCTCGCCGGACAGGGCCGCCCAGCGGAAGGGGCCCCTGCCCTCGCAGAAGAGCGGGCGGATGTACGCCGGGACGAAGCCGGGGAAGTCGAAGGCGCGGGAGTAGCCGGCCAGCTGGGCCTCGCCGCGGATCGAGTTGCCGTAGTCGAAGACCTCGGCGCCGGCGTCCATGAAGCCGACCATCGCCTCGACGTGCTTGGCCATGGACTCGCGGGCGCGCAGCGTGAAGTCGGCGGGCTTCTCGGCGGCGTACGACGCCATGTCGTCGAAGTCGACGCCGATGGGCAGGTACGCGAGCGGGTCGTGGGCGCTCGTCTGGTCGGTCACGATGTCGATCGGCGCGCCCTCGGCCAGCATGCGCGGCAGCAGCTCGGCCGCGTTGCCGAGGAGGCCGATGGACAGCGGCCTGCGGGCGTCGCGGGCCTCGACGGCGAGCTGGAGGGCGTGCTCCAGGCTGTCGGCCCTGACGTCGAGGTAGCGGTGCTGGATGCGGCGTTCGATGGCGCGCGGGTCGACGTCGACGCAGAGGGCGACGCCGTCGTTCATGGTCACGGCGAGGGGCTGGGCGCCGCCCATGCCGCCGAGGCCGGCGGTGAGGGTGATGGTCCCGGCCAGGGTGTTGTTGAACTTCTTCGCCGCCACGGCCGCGAAGGTCTCGTACGTGCCCTGGAGGATGCCCTGGGTGCCGATGTAGATCCACGACCCGGCCGTCATCTGGCCGTACATGGTCAGGCCGAGCGCCTCCAGGCGGCGGAACTCCTCCCAGTTCGCCCAGTCGCCGACCAGGTTGGAGTTGGCGATGAGCACGCGCGGCGCCCACTCGTGGGTCTGCATGACGCCGACCGGGCGCCCGGACTGGACGAGCATCGTCTCGTCCTGCTTCAGGGTCCTCAGGGTGCGCACCATGGCGTCGAACGAGCGCCAGTCCCGCGCCGCCCTGCCCGTGCCGCCGTAGACGACGAGCTTGTCGGGGTGCTCGGCGACCTCGGGGTCGAGGTTGTTCTGGAGCATGCGCAGGGCGGCCTCCTGCTGCCATCCCAGGGCGCTCAGCTCCGTACCGCGCGGTGCCCGTACGGGGCGGGGTCCTGACATGGGGTGCCTCCTCGCAAGTGACTGCATCGTCGTCTATTCACATCCTGGCGAGGTGAATAGAACTAGTCAATACATCCGGCCGCCTGCGCGTGGCCGGAGCCGGTGGTTGGCTGGAACACATGCCTTCGGACATGAGTGCGCCCGAGCGGCGCGAGCGGGCCGTACGCGCCGCCGTCGAGCAGGGGGTCGTCGGACCCGGCACCCCGCTCGCCGGTCTCCTCGACATCACCGGCATCCGGGCCTCGGCCGCCGCCCTGCGCGCCGCGTTCGACGAGGTCACCCCGCCCGGCACCCCGGTCCTGCACGCCTTCGCCGTCAAGGCGACGCCGCTGGTCCCCGTCCTGCGGCTGCTGTACGCGCACGGGGGCATCGGCGCCGAAGTCGCGAGCCCCGGCGAGCTGGCCCTGGCCCGCGCCGCCGGTGTGCGCCCGGCGGACACCGTCCTCGACTCCCCCGCCAAGACCGGAGCCGAGCTGCGCGAAGCCCTCGCCCTGGGCGTCGCGGTCAACGCCGACAACCTCCAGGAGCTGACGCGCATCGACGCGCTGGTGAAGTCGGCGGCCCCCGCCCCCTCCGCCTCTCCCGCGTCCCCCGTCGGCCTGCGCGTCAACCCGCAGATCGGCGGCGGCTCCATCGGCGCGCTCTCCACCGCCACCGCCACCTCGAAGTTCGGCGTGGCGCTGCGGGACCCCGGCGCCCGCGAAGGGGTCGTACGCGCCTACCTCGACCGGCCCTGGATGACCCGGCTGCACACGCACTCCGGTTCGCAGGGCCTGCCACTGGAGCTGATGGTCCGGGGCGTGGCGGCGGCGTACGAACTCGCCGAGGAGGTCAACGCGGCGGCGGGCCGCCGGCAGATCGACACCGTCGACATCGGCGGCGGCCTCCCCGTCGACTTCGCCTCCGACACCGGGACCCCGACGTACGCCGACTACGCCCGCCTCCTCAAGCGGCACGTCCCCGGCCTGCTCGACGGGCGCTACGGCCTGGTCACCGAGTTCGGCCGCTCCCTGCTCGCCAAGCACGGCACGGTCCTCGCCCGCGTCGAGTACGCGAAGACCTCCGGCGGCCGGCCGATCGCCGTCACCCACGCGGGCGTCCAGATCGCGACGCGGACCGTGTACGCTCCGGAGTCCTGGCCGCTGCGCATCGCCGCGTACGACGCGGAGGGCCGGCCCAAGCCGGGCCCGACCGTCGCGCAGGACGTCGCGGGCCCCGCGTGCTTCGCGGGCGACCTGCTCGCCGAGAACCGGCCGCTGCCGCTCCTGGAACAGGGCGACTACGCGGCGGTGCTGGACACCGGGGCGTACTGCATGACCGCGCACTACGGCTACAACAGCCTCGGCAGGGCCGGGATCCACGGCTTCACCGCCACCGCCGGCGGGGTCCGGTTCGGCGTCGTACGGCCGCCGCAGACCTTCGACGAGATCGTCGCCGAGTCGGGCGGGGAACACGCGGACGCGCTCCTGGACTTCTGAGGTCTTGGCCGCGCGTGCCGCCCGGACGGTACGCGTCGCACCACACGCATCACACCGGCCGCGCCGGGCAGAACATTCCCAGTCCATCTCGGGGGAGGTTCCCTTGTCCGCACCCGGCGCCATACCCGGCGCATCCGCCGCACCAGTTGTCGACGAGACACCGCTCAAGCGCGCGCTCGGACCCAAGCTGCTGATCCTGTTCGTGATCGGCGACATCCTGGGCACCGGGATCTACGCCACCACGGGAAAGGTGGCGGGGAAGGTCGGCGGCGCGCTGTGGCTGCCGTTCGCGATCGGCTTCGTCGTCGCGCTCCTGACCGCGGCTTCGTACGTCGAACTCGTCGGCAAGTACCCGAAGGCAGCCGGCGCCGCGCTCTACACCCAGAAGGCCTTCAAAGTCCCCTTCCTCACCTTCATCGTCGCCTTCATGGTGATGTGCTCGGGCCTGTCGTCCGCGAGCGCGGCCGCCCGCGCCTTCAGCGGCGACTACCTGGCGGAGTTCACGGACGCCGTGCCGCCGACGCTCGTCGCGATCCTGTTCCTCGTGGCGCTCGCGGCGCTCAATCTGCGCGGCGTCTCGGAGTCGGTGAAGACGAACGTGGTGCTGACGCTCGTCGAGCTGACCGGCCTGGCGATCATCCTCGCAATCGGCGTGTACGCCGTGTTCTCGGGCGGCGGCGAGCCCGCGCGGCTCGGCGAGTTCCAGGCGTCCGGCACCGGTTACGCCCTGCTGACCAGTGTGCTCGGCGCCACCGCGCTCGGCTTCTTCGCCTTCGTCGGCTTCGAGGACTCCGTCAACATGGCGGAGGAGACGAAGGACCCGCAGCGCACCTTCCCGAAGGCGATCTTCATCGGTGTCGCGGTCACCGGCACCGTCTACGTCCTGGTCGCGCTGGTCTCCTCGCTGCTCGTCGACCACACGACGCTGGAGAGATCGAGCGGGCCGCTGCTGGAGGTCGTGAAGGCGGGCGGGATCGACTTCCCGCCCAGACTCTTCGCACTGATCGCGCTGTTCGCCGTGACGAACTCCGCGCTGATCAACATCATGATGGCCTCGCGGCTCTGCTACGGAATGGCCAACGAGCGCATCCTGCCGCGCGCCATGGGCCGCGTCCTGTCCCGTCGCCGTACGCCCGTCGTCGGCATCGTCTTCGTCTCGCTGCTGGCGATCGGCCTGGTGTCGACGGGCGAGATCGAGGGGCTCGGCGACACCACCGCGTTCCTCCTGCTGTGCGTCTTCGCCGTCGTCAACGTGGCCGTGCTGGTGCTGCGCAAGGACCGGGTGGCGCACCCCCACTTCCGTACGCCGACGATCCTGCCGGTGCTCGGCGCGATCACCGCGATCCTCCTCGCCAGTCCGCTGGCCGACCGGCCGGCGGACGTCTACATTCGCGCAGGTGTCCTCCTTCTGATCGGAATCGGTCTCTGGGCGATCAATAGAGCAGTAATGAGGGCACGAGGCGAAAGCTAGCTGGCATGTGCGCGGGGAAAATGCCGGAACCACATGCCGGCACACCTCCCTTTACGTAACCTCCTCACCACTGCCACGGAACGTGTGTCCGGCAGACCGTATCCGTGTGCCACGCCGGAAGGGGGGTTCCGCATGCCCGGGATCGACGAATGTCTGCTCTCGGCGATGGCCCTGCCCGGCGCCCTCGGAGCCTCCCTGGTGGACTGGACGAGCGGGCTCGCGCTCGGTACGGAAGGGCAGTCGCCCAACGGCGACCACGAGGCCACCGCGGCGGAGACCGCGGAACTGGCCCGGATGGCCGCCGAGCACCGGGCGTTCTCCCCGCAGGGGCTTCCCGTCGAGGACGTCATCGTCACCACGCCGAACGGCTACCACCTGCTGCGTTTCGTCGAGACCGCCTTCGACAGCAGCGTCTTCCTGCACCTGTGGCTCGACCGCGAGGAAGGCAATCTGGCCCTGGCCCGATTACGCCTGCGCGGCCTCGCCGAGCAGTTGGTCCTGGCATGACCGGGGCGGGGTCCGGGGCTGAGGCCGGGACCGGGGCCGGGACCGGGACCGTGTCCCCGATGCTCGTGCGGCTGGCCGCCGAGCGCGCCACCGGCGCCCTGCTGCGGGACCACGGGACCCTCTACCTCGACGAGGGGCGGATCGTGCACGCCGAGAGCCCGGCGGCGCCCGGCATCGACGTACTGCTGACCTCGTCCGGGCGGCTGCCCGCCGCGGACTGGCAGGAGGCCGTCGACCGGGCGGGCGCCCGCGGCCGGGTCGGGCGCTTCCTCGTCGACAGCGGCCGGCTGACCGGCGGCGAGCTGGAACTCTGCCATCTGAGCGCGCTGTTCGACGCCGCCTTCTTCGCCCTCGCCCCCGGCAGCGGCCCGACGCGGTTCCGTTACGGGGCGGCCCACTGGCTGGGCCGCATACGCCCGGTCTCCGCCACGGCGGTCGAGCGGGAGTCGCGGCGGCGCAGACGGCTGCTGGACCGGCTCTGGCCGTACCCGGACACCGACACCGCCCCCGTCGTACGCCGCAGCGGACCGTCGGGGCGGCCGGTCACCCGCAGGCAGCGCGCCGTCCTCGACCTGGCGGACGGCGAACGCACCCCGGGGGACATCGCCCGGGCCCTGGGCCGGCCGGCCTTCCACACGCTGGTCGACGTACGCAGGCTCGCGGCGGCGGGGACGGTCGCCACGCCCCGCGACACCCCGGCGCCCCCGCCTCCCGTGCCCGCCCGGGTCGCGCTGGCCCTGCAGACCACCGACGACCCGGACACCGCCCTGTTGCGCCGGCTCCGCGACGCCCTGGAGGCAAGTCTGTGATTCCCCGGACCGTCGGCGCGGCCCTCGCCACCGCGTCATGAGGCGCGCCCTGAGACAACGCGCCGAAAGGAGAATGCTGATGGCGGCCGAGCCGGAAGTCCTCGACGAACTGCGGCAGTTGAGAGCCAGGGTCCCTCAGCTGACCGGGTCCCTGGCGGCGAGCGTCGACGGCCTCGTACTGGCTCAGGACACCCCGGCCGTGGAGGCCGAGGGGGTGGCGGCGCTCACCGCGGCGGCGCTCGGTGTCGCGGTGCGGCTGGCGGACGCGACCGGGCAGGGCGCCTTCCGCGAACTGCTCGTGCGCGGCGACGACGGCTACGTGGCCACCTACGCGGCGGGGACCTCCGCCGTCCTCACGCTCCTCGCCGAACCGCGCGTCAACGTGGGCCGGCTCCATCTGGAGGCGCGCCGGGCCAGTGTCCGCATCGGCGCACTGGTCGACGGCGCCCGGGCCCGGGAGAACGCATGACCGCACCGAAGCGCACGACAGCAGCAGCCAGGAACACCACCGGACGAACCATCGGACGAAAAGGAAGTGCGACGCTCATGGCCAACACCGAAACCGTGCTCAAGGAAGCGATGACCGGCATCGAGGGCACCCTGGGTGTCGCCCTGGTCGACTACACCAGCGGCATGGCGCTGGGCACCCTCGGGGGCGGCAAGGACCTCGACCTGACGGTGGCCGCCGCGGGCAACACCGATGTGGTGCGCGCCAAGGTCCGCACCATGGAGCACCTGGGCCTCAAGGACGAGATCGAGGACATCCTGATCACCCTCGGCGGCCAGTACCACCTGATCCGGCTCCTGAAGGGGCGCGGCACGAACGGCCTGTTCCTCTACCTGGCGCTGGACAAGGCGCGGGCCAACCTCGCGATGGCCCGCCACCAGCTCAGGAGGATCGAGGCCGAGCTGGAGCTGTGAGCACCGCCGCGGACGCCGGGCGTCGCCGCGCGCCGCCCGGCGCGGCATCGCCCGCCGCGATCCCGGTGGTGCGGTACGCCGCGACCCGCTTGCCGGCGGGTCCGCCGCCGAGCCGGTCGGTACGTACCCACAGCAGGGCCTCCTCGCGGCGCTCCCCGGCGCCGATCCACACCGCCTTCAGCCACAGTCCGGCGCCCGCGCCCGCCATCAGCAGTCCGCCCGCGCCCGGAACGGCGAACGAGGTGCCCACGGCGGCGAGGAAGGCGGCCGCCAGCCACCAGCGGCGGCCGCGGCGCCAGGCCCGCGCCGTCACGGACCGGTCCTGGAGGAAGTCGCGGCGGGCGGCGCGGGTGGCCGCCGAGGCCAGAGCGGCGTAACGGCCCCGGCGCGCGAGCAGGGTGGTCGCGGCGGCGGCCACGAAGAGCGCGGCCCCCGCCAGGAGCCCGGCCCTGCGCCCGGTCAGACCGGGTACCAGTGCTCCGGTCCCGGCGGCCGCCAGTCCGAGCCACCACAGCGGCGCCGCCCCGGCCCGTACGACCACCGCCACCCGCGCCAACGACTGTGCCTGTTCTCCGCGCCCCACGACCGCCCCTCCTTGCCGGCTTCGACTGTTTCCAGTCGGGGAGGGTAGCGCCCGATTCTGAGTACCGTCTGAAAAACCGCCGATGCCACGGAAGGACACAGGAGGACACGGCGCGCGGGGGCGGACCGGGGGCCGCCGGTCACTCGACGAACAGGCCCCGCGCCGCCGCCTTCGCGTCGAACTCCTCCAGCCGCGCCTGCGCGTCCGGCAGGCCGTCGCACATCGCCTCCAGCAGCACCCGCCCCAGCAGCATCGGCGCGCACGCCGTGTCGAAGGCGAGGCCCGTGCCGACCGCCGCCGGGATCAGCAGGTCGCTGTGGGCGGCCACGGGCGCGAAGGCGGAGTCGGCGACCGTCACCACCGTCAGGCCCTGTTCGCGCGCGTACGCCAGCGCGTCCACGACCTCGCGCGGATGGCGCGGCAGCGCGAAGCACAGCAGCGCGCTCGCGCCCGCCCGGCGAGCCCCGTCGATGCGGTCCCCGAGCATCGTGCCGCCCTCGTCGAGCAGCCGTACGTCCGGGTGGACCTTCGCGGCGAAGTACGCGAAACCGCGGGCCTGCGAGGAAGCGGCCCGCAGCCCGAGGACGGGCAGCGGGCGGGAGGCGGCGAGGATCCGGCCCGCCTCCTCGACCGGGCGGGGGTCGGTGAGCAGCTCGGCGAGGTGCTGGAGGTTCTCGATCTCGGCCTGGACGGCCTGCTGGTACTCGTTGTAGTGGTCCTCTCCCCGCACGGACTCGGCGGGCGCGACCTCGCGCAGATGCTTGCGCAGTGCCGGGTAGCCGTCGAAGCCGAGCGCGACCGCGAAGCGGGTGACCGAGGGCTGGCTGACCCCGGCCAGTTCGGCGAGCTCGACGCTCGACAGGAACGGCACGTCGGCGGCCTTGCGCACCATGCAGTGCGCGATGCGCCGCTGGGTCGGCGTGAGCCGGTGCCCGTCGAAGAGCTGCTGCAGTCGTGCGGCAGGGCTGTCGCTCATGCCATCCCCCTCGGAGGTCGGTGAATCGAAGGTCGGTGAATCGGAGGCCCGTGAATCCAGGGATCCGTGAGCCGGTCGAGCAGCGCGGCCGCCGCAGTCACATCATCGGTGAGCGGGCGCTCCACGTGTCCGGAATGGAGCGCGGCGTCCGCGAGCGCGAAGGGGCGCGGCCGACCGGGAGCGCCGGGTCGAAGCGCGGGTCGCACCGGCGCAACGCCCGTACGGACGCGCCGGGTTCACGGCCGGCGACATGACCGGACGCGTCACCCGCGCGCGGCGCCCGACGGGCGGCGAGCGCGGCGGGACCGGCCTGCTCCTCGACGCCCCGGGAGCGTACGGCATGGCCGAGCGAGGCGGGGGCGAGGTCCACCTGCGAGAGGGCGGTGATGTCACCCGTACCGACCGGGCCGTACTCGACGACGGGGCAGGCGCCCGGCTCCGGCGCCTCGCGCAGGGCGCTCACGACGGTGGGCCACGGCCCCGCTCCGTCCGCGAGCAGCTGGTCGGCGCGGACGGCGGGCACCGCGCGGGCCTCGCGGGCGAGCAGCGTGGAACCGATCGCACCGGCGCGGCCGCGCGGCAGACGCAGGCCGTGGCCGGCGCCTGCCGCGGTGGGCCACGGCCTCGGAGCGGTGGGCCACAACCTCGGACCGGTGGGCGCCGGCTCCGGTGGAGCGGCCGTAGGCACGACCGGATGCGGCGAGTCCGCGGGCGGCGTGCCAGGCCTCCCCGACGCGCTTCATCGCTTCGCTACCGGGCGCCGGCCGCGCCACGGCGCGGGTGAGCCGTACGGCATCGGCGACGGGGAGGCTCCGCCCGCCCAGGACGACCACCCTGTGGGACGACTTCATTCGTGCACCCCGCCCTTTCCGGACAGCTCACCCCGCCCACCGGTCGGCCGCCACCAGTGATCCACCTCGGAGCATTGCAGCCTATTCAGTCATATAGAACTCTGCATGATTGTATGCAGCCCCGGCAAGGGACGACCGGTGATCACATGTGGCGCAGCGCACGAGCGCCTCACATGACCAGCCGCACGGTCGCCCCGGCCTCGGGCACCCTCCGGAACGCCACCGTCCCGCCGCTCCTGGGGCGGGGGCTGGGGCGGAGGAAGGCGCGGGCCGGGGCCTCGGAGCTGCTGGAGACCGTCGGCCTCACCGCCGACGCCGGCCGGCACCACCCGCACCCGCTCTCCGGCGGCCGGTGGCAGCGGCAGCGGCAGCGGCAGCGGGTCGGTGTCGCGCGGGCGCCGGCGACGGATCCGCCCGGCCGGCCCCACGCACCCCGTCCCCGGCGACACGACGGGCATCGCGGCCTTCGCGGCCGTCACCGCGCGACTCCCGTCAGCCGGCCGGCCGGGCGACGATCCGGTAGTGCCCGCCGGCCCGGGTGGGCAGGGTGAGCACGCCGTCGTCCACCGTGTGGCCGGCGGGCTCCCCGTCCTCCGCATCGTCCCGTACGACACGGAACGGGCCCGCGAGGAGCGGACTGCGCAGCCTCGCGGTCACCCCGCTGCCCGAGGTGATCCGGATCTCCGTGGCCGCGCCCCGCCGCCAGTCCACGCCGACGGTGAAGTCGCCCCGGGCGCGCAGGCCGTCGTACGACCCGCGTGCGGCCCAGACGGAGGGCAGCGCGGGCAGTACGTCGACGACAGTGCCCGCGCCCGCACCTGCGTCCGCGCCCGCACCTATGTCTGCACCCGTGTCCGCGCCCGTGTCGCGCTCGTGGCTCTGGAGCAGCATCTCCGCGATGCCGGCCGTGGCCCCGAAGTTGCCGTCGATCTGGAACGGCGGGTGGGTGTCCCAGAGGTTCGGCAGGGTGGAGGACTTCAGCTGTCCGGCGAGCATCCTGGCGGCGTGGTCGCCGTCGCGCAGCCGTGCCCAGAAGTTGATCTTCCATGCCTTCGACCAGCCGGTGCCGCCGTCCCCGCGCGCCGTGAGCGACACGCGCGCCGCGTCGGCGTACGCCGAACCGGCCTCGATCCGGCGCCCCGGGTGCAGCGCGAAGAGGTGGGAGACGTGCCGGTGGGTGTTGGTGCGGCTGTCGAGGTCGGCCTTCCACTCCTGGAGCTGGCCCCACGAACCGATGCGCAGCCCGGGGTCGAGGCCGTCGAGCGCGTCCCTGACCTCCGCGCGGAACCCGGCGTCGACGCCCAGGACTTCGCTCGCCTCGGCGGTGTTCGTGAGCAGGTCGTGCACGATCTGCTGGGAGAGGGCGGGACCTGCCGTGAAGTCGCCCTGCTCGGGCGAGTAGCCGGGCGAGACGACCAGCTTGCCGTCGCGCGGGTCGGCGTGCAGGTTCGCCAGCCAGAACCGGACCGCCTCCTTCATCGCGGGATAGGCCGTCTCCCGCAGGAAGTCCTCGTCCCGGCCGAAGAGGTAGTGCTCGTACAGCTGCTGGACCAGCCAGCCGTTGGCCTCCGGCATCCAGAAGGAGGTGGGCCAGTCGTGTACGCCGGTGTGGCCGAACGCGTTGGTGTTCTGGTGCACCACCCAGCCTTCCGTGCCGAACATCGACCGGGCGGTCCTGCGCCCCGGCGCCCGCAGGTCCTCGATGAACGCGTGGTACGGCCGGGCGGTCTCCGCGAGGTTCGCCGGCTCGGCCGGCCAGTAGTTCATCTGGAGGTTGATGTTGGTGTGGTAGTCCCCGTTCCAGGGCGGGGTGTTGGAGTGGTTCCACACGCCTTGGAGGTTGGCGGGGAGCGAACCGGGCCGCGACGACGCGATGAGCAGGTACCGCCCGTACGCGAAGAAGAGCGCCTCCAGCGCGCGGTCGGCGGGTGACGCGTCGTCGCCCGTGTAGGAGCCGAGCAGCTGGTCGGTCGGTACATCGGGGGGCGCGCCCTGCCCGATGTCCAGCCGCACCCGGTCGAACAGCGCCCGGTGGTCGGCCACATGGGCCCGCCGCAGCTCGCCGTACGGCTGCCCGGCGGCCCGGTCGACGACGGCCGTGACGCGGGCGTGCGGGTCCTCGCCCCGGTAGTCCGGAGGGGTGGTGGCGTGGTCCGTCCCGGCGCAGAACACGAACATGGCGCTGTCCGCGCCGGTGACGGTGATCCGTCCGTCGTCGCCGTCGGTCCGCTTCCCGCCGGTGGTGAGGACCCGTACCTGCCCCTCGTACGTCAGCCCGTTGTCGGCGAGCGCGCCGCGGACGAGCAGCCGGCCGTCCTTCGCCGTCACCGAGGCCCGGGTCTGCGCGCTCCTGAAACCCAGCGTGAAGGAGACCTTTCCGGGCCGGTCGGCGGAGATCCGCCCGACGACGACGCCGCCGGGACGGCTGGCGAAGTACTCGCGGGTGAAGCGGGTCTCCCCGTCGCCGTACGAGACCGTGGCGACGGCGTCGGCGATGTCGAGGCCGCGGCGGTAGCCGGCGGGCGGGGCCGGAGCGCCGGGCACGTCGAGGAAGAGGTCGCCGAAGTTCTGGTAGTCGCCGAAGCCGGGGATCGTGCCGCCGGTCGCGTACGCCGGGTTGCCGAGCCGCCGGGACACCTCGTCGGGATCCATCGCCCCCTTCTCGTCGATGATCCTCCGCACGGCGGCGAGGGCCCCGGGGCGCGGCGCGGGCCAGTCGCCGTGGTCGTAGCCCTCCGCGCTGCCGGGGCCGCCGGTCCACAGGGACTTCTCGTTGAGCTGCAACCGCTCCCGTGCCACACCGCCGAAGACCATGGCGCCCAGGGCGCCATTGCCGATGGGCAGCGCTTCGCGCTCCCAGCTGGTGGCGGGCTCGTCGTACCGAAGGAGGGTGGGAGAGGCCGCGGGGACGGGGGCGGCGCCACCGGCCGTCCCCGGGGAGGCGGAGGGCGGGGCGGGACCGGTGGCCGCGGCCATGGCCGTTCTCCGGGTGCACTTCCGTGACAACGGGCCCACTCCTCAGGCAGTAGCGGCACAAGAGCTCGGACGAATGACGAGCCGAACCTAGGAGGGCAGGGGCAGTTGAGGCAATAGTGCGGCACCGCTCGGCGGGATGGGCGCTCACTCATCGGATGTACGGCGGTGGGGGAAGTGGCGGGCTGTCCGCCCGGGGCTCGGGGCGGCTCGGGCGCGGGTGCGGGTTTTCACCGGATCGAAGAGGAGGTCGCACCGACGGCTTCTCCCCTCACGAAAGGGGGGTTAGCCCTACTGCGGCAAGCCGCCCCGCTCCCTAGCGTTGTCACCATGGAAGCCCGCGACCCCGAACTGAAGAAGGAACTCGACGCCACCTTGCGTGCCCGCAAGGAGCTGGGCGAGGACTACGAGTCCGCGCTGGTCGAGTCGTTCCTGGAGAAGGTCGAGCAGCGCCTCGACAGTACGGTCGACCGCCGTGTCCGGCGCCGGCTCGCCGAGCAGCGGACGGCCACCGCCCGGGGCACCGCCGAGCCGCCGCGCGGCGGGCCGGGCTTCGGCGAGCGGTTCGGCTTCGGCGCGGTCTCGTTGGTCCTCGCCGTCCCGCTGTCGGCGATCGGTGTCGCGAACGAGGGCCTCAAGGGCCTGGTGGTGGCCTGGCTGGGCATCGTCGGCGTCAACGCGGTCCACGCGATGCGCGGTCTGCCCCGGCTGCGCGGGGACCGCGGGAAGTCCGCCTGGGAGGACTGAGGAAGGAAGAGGGAGTGTCGCGGGGACCGCCGCACCCCCGGTTGCCCGGAGGGCGGGACGACGGCGGTCCCCGCGAGGGACGCGGGCCGGGTTCGGGGCCGGCCTCCCGTCCAGGCGTCCGTGGAGGTCCGGGAGCCGCTCCGGTTGTCCTTGACGCCGACAACGACCACTGTGCCCCAGGCGTGTTAAGCCGGTGCTGCGCGGACGTGTCGCGCTCGTACCGCTTTCGCGAACCGCGGCCTTCCGCCTTCCCGGAAAGCCGCGGCCGCGGATGCGCCCACGTCCGCGCTCACGCCTGCGGTTACGTCCGCGGTTACGCCTGCGCCTGCGGCTTCGCCAGGAAGGCCAGCAGGTCCTGCCTGCTCACCACACCCGTCGGCTTCCCCTCGACCAGCACGATGGCCGCGTCGTGCTGTCCCTTGCCGCCCAGCACCGCCATCAGGTCCTCCACCGGCTCGCCCGAGCCGACCTGCGGCAGCGGCGCGCTCATGTGCTTGTCCAGCGGGTCGTTCAAGGACGCGTGCTGCGCGAACAGGGCGTTCAGCAGGTCGCGTTCGACGACCGAGCCGATGACCTCGGCGGCCATGACGTCCGGGTGGCCCGCGCCCGGCTTCACGATCGGCATCTGCGAGACGCCGTACTCGCGCAGCACCTCGATCGCCTCGCCGACGGTCTCCTCCGGGTGCATGTGCACCAGCTTGGGGATCGCGCCCTCCTTGTGCCGCAGGACGTCGCCGACGCTCGCGGACGGGCCCGACTCCTCCAGGAAGCCGTAGTCCGCCATCCACTCGTCGTTGAAGATCTTGCTGAGGTAGCCGCGGCCGCTGTCCGGCAGCAGGACGACCACGACGTCGTCGGGGCCGAGTCGCTCCGCCACCCGCAGCGCGCCGACCACCGCCATGCCGCAGGAGCCGCCGACCAGCAGGCCCTCCTCCTTGGCGAGGCGCCGCGTCATCTGGAACGAGTCCTTGTCGGACACCGCGACGATCTCGTCCGTGACGGTCCGGTCGTACGCCGACGGCCAGAAGTCCTCACCGACGCCCTCGACGAGGTACGGCCGCCCCGAGCCTCCGGAGTACACCGAGCCCTCCGGGTCCGCGCCGATGACCTTGACCTTGCCGCCGCTGACCTCCTTCAGGTAGCGGCCGGTCCCGGTGATCGTGCCGCCGGTGCCGACGCCCGTGACGAAGTGGGTGATCTTCCCCTCCGTCTGCGTCCACAGCTCGGGACCGGTGGTCTCGTAGTGCGAGCGCGGGTTGTTCGGGTTGCTGTACTGGTCGGGCTTCCAGGCGCCCGGCGTCTCGGCGACCAGCCGGTCGGAGACGTTGTAGTACGAGTCGGGGTGCTCGGGGTCGACGGCCGTGGGGCACACGACGACCTCGGCGCCGTACGCGCGCAGCACGTTGATCTTGTCGGTGGAGACCTTGTCCGGGCAGACGAAGATGCACTTGTAGCCCTTCTGCTGGGCCACGATGGCGAGGCCGACACCGGTGTTGCCGGACGTCGGCTCGACGATCGTGCCGCCGGGCTTGAGGGCGCCGCTCTCCTCCGCCGCCTCGATCATGCGCAGGGCGATCCGGTCCTTCACGGACCCGCCCGGGTTGAAGTACTCGACCTTGGCCAGGACTGTCGCCTGGATGCCGGCCGTCACGCTGCCCAGCCTCACGAGCGGGGTGTTGCCGACGAGGGTGATCATCGAGTCGTGAAATTGCACGATTTTCTCCGGGGTCTCCGTGATGGTGCAGCCCAGCGTAAAGGGCCGACGACGGCGCGTTCACCTCCGGGCGCGATTGAGAAGCGCCCACTACCGGGCAGTAAGCAAGTGTGCGGGAGGCTTCGAGGAGGTGGCTGCGACGGTGTCGAGGGCAAGGGTGGCACGGCGGATCGCCGCCGGGGCTGCGTACGGCGGGGGCGGCATCGGTCTGGTCGGCGCGGCGGCGGTGGGGATCTTCCTCGCCGAGGTCCGGCTGGCCAAGCGGTCGGTGGGTGGCGGCCGGGCTCCGGTGCCCCCGCTGGCGGACGGGCTCTACGGCATGCCCCTGGCCGGATACCCCATGGATCCCCCGCTGCGGCTCGCCATGCTCGGTGACTCGACGGCGGCCGGCCAGGGCGTGCGCCGGGCCGGGCACACACCGGGGGCGCTGCTCGCGTCCGGTCTCGCGGCGGTGGCGGAGCGCCCGGTCGCCCTCCACAACGTCGCGCAGCCCGGGGCGCGGTCCGACGACCTGGAGCGCCAGGTCACGGTGGCGCTGGCGGACCGGGAGCGGCAGCCGGACGTCTGCGTGATCATGGTCGGCGCGAACGACGTCACGCACCGCATGCCGCCCACGCAGTCGGTGCGCCACCTCGCTTCGGCGGTGCGGCGCCTGCGTACGGCGGGGGCGGAGGTGGTCGTCGGCACCTGCCCCGACCTGGGCACGATCGAGCCGGTCTACCAACCGCTGCGGTGGCTGGCCCGGCGCGTCTCGCGGCAGCTCGCGGCGGCGCAGACGATCGGCACGGTGGAGCAGGGCGGCCGTACGGTGTCGCTGGGCGACCTGCTGGGCCCCGAGTTCCTCGCGAACCCCCGCGAGCTGTTCGGCCCGGACAACTACCACCCCTCGGCGGAGGGCTACGCGACCGCGGCGATGGCCGTCCTGCCCACGCTGTGCGCGGCGCTCGGGCTGTGGCCGGAGTCGGACCGCCTGGACGCCTCGCGCGACGAGGACATGCTGCCGGTCGCCAAGGCGGCGGCGGAGGCCGCGGCGGAGGCCGGTACCGAGGTCACGGCCGCCCGGGGCCCCTGGGCCCTCCTCAAGCACCGCCGCCGCCGGCGCCTCCCCGCCCCCGCGGAACCGGCCCACCAGCCGGAGCCCCGCCGCGCGCTGTGACCCTCCGCGGCTGCGCCGAGCGGGGCGGAGCCGCGGTTTGGGGGCGGGGCGGGCAGGGGAAGGAAACCCACCGACTGAGCGGGCGCTTAGAAAAGAGGCCCGCATCACATCACCAGGTCGGTGACCGCAGCCGTACGTACGGGTAACTTCCCACTCAGCCGTGCCCAATCGCCCTTCTCGCCCTCATGGAGCCGTCGTGCCCGAAGCCGTGATCGTTTCCACCGCCCGTTCGCCCATCGGCCGCGCCTTCAAGGGCTCCCTGAAGGACCTGCGGCCCGACGACCTGACCGCCACCATCGTGCAGGCCGCCCTCGCCAAGGTGCCCGAGCTCGACCCGCGCGACATCGACGACCTCATGCTCGGCTGCGGTCTCCCCGGCGGCGAGCAGGGGCACAACCTGGGCCGCATCGTCGCCGTACAGATGGGCATGGACCACCTGCCGGGCTGCACCGTCACCCGGTACTGCTCCTCCTCCCTCCAGACCTCCCGCATGGCGCTGCACGCCATCAAGGCCGGTGAGGGCGACGTCTTCGTCTCCGCCGGTGTCGAGATGGTGTCCCGTTCCGTCAAGGGCAGCTCCGACGGCATGCCCGACACCCACAACCCGCTGTTCGCCGAGGCGGAGGCCCGTACCGCCGCCGTCGCGCAGAGCGAGGGCGCGGACTGGCACGACCCGCGCGAGGACGGCCTCGTCCCCGACGCGTACATCGCCATGGGCCAGACCGCCGAGAACCTCGCCCGCCTCAAGGGCGTCTCCCGCGCCGAGATGGACGAGTTCGGCGTACGGTCGCAGAACCTCGCCGAGCAGGCCATCAAGAACGGTTTCTGGGAGCGCGAGATCACCCCGGTCACGACCCCCGACGGGACCGTCGTGTCGCAGGACGACGGCCCGCGCGCCGGCGTCACCCTCGAAGGCGTCCAGGGCCTGAAGCCCGTCTTCCGCCCCGACGGCCGCGTCACCGCCGGCAACTGCTGCCCGCTCAACGACGGCGCCGCCGCCCTCGTCATCATGAGCGACACCAAGGCCCGTGAGCTGGGCCTGACCCCGCTGGCGCGGATCGTCTCGACCGGCGTCTCCGGCCTCTCGCCCGAGATCATGGGGTACGGCCCGGTCGAGGCCAGCAGGCAGGCGCTCCAGCGCGCCGGGCTGACCATCGGCGACATCGACCTCGCCGAGATCAACGAGGCCTTCGCCGCCCAGGTCATCCCGTCCTACCAGGACCTCGGCCTGGACCTGGACAAGCTCAACGTCAACGGCGGCGCCATCGCCGTCGGCCACCCCTTCGGCATGACCGGCGCCCGCATCACCGGCACGCTGATCAACAGCCTCCAGTTCCACGACAAGCAGTTCGGCCTGGAGACGATGTGCGTGGGCGGCGGCCAGGGCATGGCCATGGTCATCGAGCGCCTCAGCTGACCCCGTCCGGGGCCCTGGCCGCTCCCGGTTCGTAACCCAATCTCCCCCAGGATGTGATCTATCTCCTGGGGGAGAGGCATATCCCCAGGTCAAGGACGGTTGCAGGCCGAATGCCCGCCAGAAAGATCTGTCCATTTCGTGACGTAATGCACTGACAGGCGGCGCGCACTCACCTCAAGCTGATGTAGGAAGTCGGGGGATCGATGAAACCGGGAGTAAGTCAGTGAGCGCCATGCCTCTTGCCCTGCTGCTGACCACGGCCGTCGCCACGGCTGTGGGCGCCGCTGCCCTGCACGCAGTCCACGGACTGCGCAAGCAGGTCGCCGCTCTGCGTACCGAGCTGACAGCGGCCGCCGCGTTCGGCCGCTCCGGGGCCGCCGTCCCCCAGCAGCCCCGTTCCGCGGAGGCCGACGGGATACGGACGGCCGTGGCCGAGGCCCTCGCAGAGGAGCGCGAGCGCGAGCTCGCCGAGGCGCGCGCCTTCTGGGCCGCGCAGGAGGCCCGGGACGCCGCCGACGCCCCGTCGCTGCTGGGCGGCCTGGCCGGCCTGGGCGACGAGACACCTCCGTTCTTCGTCCCGCGCCAGGCGGACTTCACGGGCCTGGAGGCGTTCGACGCGTACGAGGCGCTCGAATCCCTCGACCGGGCCGACCGGGCCGACGCCCTGGATCCCCTCGGCTGCATCGAGGGCATCGACGGCATCGACGGGCTGGACGACCTGGAGCCGGCCGACGCGTTCCCCGAGGACTCCCCCGAGCTGGCCGCCGCCCGCCGCCGCCACCCCTCGCACCCGGAC
Source organism: Streptomyces enissocaesilis (assembly GCF_039533765.1). Taxonomy (NCBI): domain Bacteria; kingdom Bacillati; phylum Actinomycetota; class Actinomycetes; order Kitasatosporales; family Streptomycetaceae; genus Streptomyces; species Streptomyces enissocaesilis. The sequence goes on from NZ_BAAAUD010000039.1 coordinate 73,407, forward strand.
TTCGTGCCGGTGCAGTCTCCGGTCGTGACCGACCACGAGCGCACCGTGGCCCGCCTGGAAGAGCTCGCGGCCGCCCGTACCGCGCTCACCGACGTACGCCCGGGACCGCTCGGCACCCTCGACGTCTACGTCTTCACGGACGGTACGACGCTCTGCATGACCCCCGGCCACCGCGAGACCGCCGAGCGTCTCGCCGAGTCGCTGCGCGCCGGCGAGTCGCCGGTCCTGCTGGGCGGCTCCGGGGTCTCCGGTGCGTACGCGCTGACCTTCTCCTGCGGCGAGGAGAGCGTCTACATCCTCGCCGACCGCGTCATCGCGTCGGTCTGAGCGGTCGGCCGGCCGGTCAGGACCGGTCGGAACCAGTCAGATCAGACCTGCGCCCGCGACGCGGCGGCTCCCACCAGACGCACGGCCTCGTCCAGCCCGGCCCGGGCGGACGGGGCCGTTCCGCGTTCCAGCGCGCACGCCAGGTCATGACCGGCCACCGCGAGCTGGTCGGCCACCGCGAACGCGCCCGCGTCCGGCATGATCCGCGGCTCCCGTCCCGGCTCCTCGATCCGCTGCGCCCGCAGGGCCAATTCCCTGGCCAGGGCGAGACCTTCGGCGGCGGCGCCGCGCTGCAGGCGGCTCTGCGGGGCGGCACGCAGCCGGTCTGCGAATCGGTCCACGGCGGCCGTCAGGGGTGTTGTATCGAGCACGCCGCGACCCTACGCGCCTCCCCGGGGCTGTTGCCAACGGGCGGGCACTCGGGCACGGTGACGGGAAGGAGCACTCGCGCGAAGCGTCCGGAGGCGCCGAATGTCCCACGTCTTCTCCGAAGAGACCCACCGCAACCTGCTGTCCCGCATCCCCCACTGCACCGGTCGTGAAGTCTCCGACTGGCTCCGCACCGTGGACGACGGCCCCGCCCTCTTCCGTTTCGAGGAGAAGGTGAGCTGGCTCCGGAGCGAACACGATCTCGCCTACGGTCACGCCAAAGCGATCATCCACGAGCACGACCTGAGGCGCGCCGCCCGGCGACTGCTCTAGCGACCGGGCCCGGGCGCACATGAGGAGCGCATGGGGAAGGGCCCGCCGGACGGATGCCGGACGGGCCCTTTCTCGGTCCTCGGCGGTTCTCAGTGGCTGTCAGCAGCTCCCGGTCCGCCGGGGCGCCTAGTCGTTGCCGCTGAGGATGGAGACCAGCCGCAGCATCTCCAGGTAGATCCACACCAGGGTCATGGTGAGGCCGAAGGCCGCCATCCAGGACTCCTCGCGCGGAGCGCCGTAGGCGACCCCGTCCTCGACCTGCTTGAAGTCCAGGGCGAGGAAGAAGGCACCGAGCAGCACACCGACGACACCGAAGACGATGCCCATGGCGCCGCTGCGGAAGCCGAGGCCGTCACCGCCGCCGAACACCATGAACAGCAGGTTCACGGCGGTCAGGACCATGAAGCTGATCGCGGCGATCATCAGGTAGCGCGTGAAGCGCTGGGTGACCCGGATGATCCGGGTCTTGTACAGGACGAGCATGGTGACGAAGACCGCCATCGTGCCCAGCACCGCCTGCATCGGCGCGCCCGGCGACACCCATGTGTTCACCAGGTTGCTGAGGGCGCCGAGGAAGATGCCCTCGAAGGCCGCGTACGCCAGGATCAGCGCCGGGACGGGCTTGCGCTTGAAGGACTGGACCAGCCCGAGCACCATCGCCACGAGAGCGGCGCCGACGGCCAGGCCGATGCCGAGGTTCATCACCCATGCGACGGTGGCGCCGGCGATCACGAGGCCGAGCGTGATGCCCGTCCGCGCGACGACGTCGTCCATCGTCATGACGTTGCCGCGGGCGGGCGCCTGCGGGGCGCCGTACTGCGTGTCCTGCTGGGCGTAGGGGTTCGTCGCGTAAGGGTTCGTCGCGTACGGGTTCGCGGGGGCGCCCTGGGCGTACGGGTTGCCCTGCGCCGTACCGACGGCGGGGCCCCCGGCCTGCGGTGCCGCGGTGAAGCCCGCGGTGCCGTTGTCGCGGCTGAAGCCCCGTCGCGAGAAGACCGGGTTGCTGCTCCTCATCTCACTCCTCCATGGCCACCCTGCGTGGCCTTGACTCAAGAGTAATGGGAAAGCAAAAGGAACACCCTAGTGCCAGGGGAGGATCTTTCTGAGACCGTGACGTGCCCGGAGCCGGACTCGAACCGGCACGCCCCGAGGGGCAGCGAGGTTTAAGCTCGCCGTGTCTGCATTCCACCATCCGGGCAAGGTGCGCGGCTCCGCAATTCGCGGGTCAGAGCCTATCCGGACGGTTCCCCCGGACAGCGGAACGCCTGGCTGATGTTGTCTTATTTTATGGGCGCCTGAGGGGGCGTCAGCGCACGTAACAGGCCGTCGGCACATGCCCGGCGCGGCGGGCGGGCCCGGGGGGGCACATGCGGGAAAGGCGGAAAGTCGACTGCCCGGCCCCTGACCCTTGCTCCGCCCGCACCCTTGCCCGGCCTAGGGGACGGCGTCATACCAAAGGAGGACGGGCGGGCCCGGCGATGCGACTCAAGAGGGCCGCGGGAACGGGTACGGGGGCTGATCCGCGGGCGCCGATCGGACGGGACGATGGACGAGTCCCACAAACGTCCCCGACAGGAGTGCCCTCTCGTGACCACCACCCCCACCGCCGCCGCCCGCCGCACCACCGCGGTGGCCGCACGCGCCACGGAGCTCTCGAAGGTCTACGGACAGGGCGAGACCCAGGTGGTCGCCCTGGACCGGGTCACCGTGGACTTCCGGCAGGGTGAGTTCACCGCGATCATGGGTCCGTCCGGGTCCGGCAAGTCGACGCTGATGCACTGCGTGGCCGGGCTCGACTCCTTCAGCTCCGGCTCCGTGCGGATCGGCGAGACCGAGCTGGGCAGCCTCAAGGACAAGCAGCTCACGCAGTTGCGCCGGGACAAGATCGGCTTCATCTTCCAGGCGTTCAACCTGCTGCCGACGCTCACCGCCGCCGAGAACATCACGCTGCCGATGGACATCGCGGGCCGCAAGCCCGACAAGGAGTGGCTGGACACGGTCATCGGCATGGTCGGCCTGACCGACCGGCTCGGCCACCGCCCCACCGAGCTCTCCGGCGGCCAGCAGCAGCGCGTCGCCGTGGCCCGCGCCCTGGCGAGCAGGCCGGAGATCGTCTTCGGCGACGAGCCGACCGGAAACCTGGACTCGCGCTCGGGCGCCGAGGTCCTCGGCTTCCTGCGCAACTCCGTGCGCGAGCTGGGCCAGACCGTCGTCATGGTGACGCACGACCCGACGGCCGCGTCGTACGCGGACCGCGTGATCTTCCTGGCGGACGGCCGGATCGTCGACGAGATGCTCGCCCCGACCGCGGACGGCGTCCTCGACCGGATGAAGGAGTTCGACTCCAAGGGCCGCACCAGCTGACCCGTACGAGCCCGTCGCCCTCCGGCCGCCCCCTCCATCCTCAGGACTGACAGAAACATGTTCCGTACCGCCCTGCGCAATGTGCTCGCGCACAAGGCCAGGCTGCTGATGACCGTGCTCGCCGTCATGCTCGGCGTGGCCTTCGTGTCCGGCACCCTGGTCTTCACCGACACCCTCTCCCACGCCTTCAGGAACCAGTCCGCGAAGAGCTACGACAACGTCGCCGTAGCGGTCACCACCTACCCGGACCGCGAGAACGGCGAGAAGGAGCAGGGCATAGACGCCCGGACCCTGGAGAAGATCCGGGGCCTGGACGGCGTCGCCTCCGCCACCGGGCGCGTCTCCGGCTTCGCCGGTGTCGCCGACCCCGGCGGCAAGCTGATCGGCAACGGCTGGTCCAACACCGGGGCGAACTTCGCGCCCGGCGACGACGGCAAGGACGCCGCGTACGACTTCACCGACGGCTCCGGCCCCGCGAAGGCCGGCGAGGTCGCCCTCGACAGGGCCACGGCCGACAAGGGCGCGTACAAGACCGGTGACACCGTGCGGGTCGCGACCAACGGCCCGGTGCGGGAGTACACCCTCTCCGGTGTCTTCACCACCGAGGACGGCCAGGTCAACGCCGGCGGCTCGCTGGTGCTCTTCGACACGCCCGTCGCGCAGAAGCTCTACCTGACGCCCGGCCGCTTCGAGGACGTCACCGTCACCGCCGCCGCCGGCGCGTCCGAGCAGCGGCTGCTCGACGCGGTGGAGCCGCTGCTGCCCGAGGGCGCCGAGGCCCAGACCGGCAAGGAGCTCGCCGACGACCAGGCCAAGATGATCGAGGACAGCCTGAGCGCGCTCAACCAGGTGCTGCTCGCCTTCGCCGCGATCGCGCTCTTCGTCGGCATCTTCCTGATCTCCAACACCTTCACCATGCTCGTCGCCCAGCGCACCAGGGAACTGGCGCTGATGCGGGCCGTCGGCGCCTCCCGCCGCCAGGTCAAGCGCTCGGTGCTGCTGGAAGCTCTGGTGGTCGGCGCGCTCGCCTCGGTCGTCGGCTTCGTCCTCGGGCTGGGGCTCGCGACGGGGCTGCGCTCCGCGATGTCCGCCTTCGGCGCGAAGACCCCGGCCGGTCCGCTGATCGTCTCCCCCACCGCCGTCGCCGCCGCGTTCGCGGTGGGCGTGCTGGTCACGATGCTCGCCGCCTGGCTGCCCGCCCGCCGGGCCGCCAAGATCCCGCCGGTCGCGGCGATGAGCAGCGTGCACGCCGTCGCCACCACCAAGTCGCTGGTCGTACGCAACTCCGTCGGCGGCGCGATCACGCTGCTGGGCGCGGCCGGCATCCTCGGCGGCGCGGCGGCCGGCGAGGACGGCCGGATGCTCATCGGGGCCGGTGCCTTCCTCGCGCTGATCGGGATCATCGTGCTGATCCCGCTGCTGTCGCGGCCGGTGATCGCGCTCGTACGGCCGCTGATCGGCAAGCTCTTCGGGGTGTCGGGCACGCTGGCCGGGCAGAACGCGGTGCGCAATCCGCGGCGTACCGGAGCCACCGCGTCCGCGCTGGCCATCGGTCTCACCCTGGTGACCGGGCTCTCCGTGCTCGGCGTCACCATGGGCCGGGCCGTGGACAAGATGACCACGGACAACATCAAGGCCGACTACATGTTCTCCATGGCCAACGGGGGTTCGCTGGACGCCTCGGCGCTCGGTGCCCTGGAGAGGACGCCCGGCGTTTCGGCCCTCTCCCCGCAGACGGCCGCCGACCTCGAGCTGAAGGGCACCTGGGCCGCGGCCTCCGGTGTCGTCCCCGGCGACATCGAGCGGGTCATCGACGTCGCGCCGGTCTCCGGCTCGCTGGACTCGCTCGCCGAGGGCGGGATCGCGGTCGCCGAGGAGACCGCGAAGAGCCGCGGCCTCAAGGTCGGCGACAGCGTGCCGGTGGAGTTCGCGGACGGTGAGAAGCAGAAGCTGACGGTCGGCGCGACGTACAAGGGCAACGAGTTCCTCTCGCCGGTGCTGATCGACCAGGAGATCGTGGCCGAGCACGAGGCCAAGCCGTACATCCGGGAGATCTGGGTGAAGACGGACGGCGGCGCGAGCGCGGCGAACGAGAAGGCGCTCGTGGACGCGCTGGGCCAGAACCCCGCGATCAACGTGATGGACCGGCAGGACATCCGCAACCAGTTCGGCGGCATGATCAACCAGATGCTGAACATCATGTACGGGCTGCTGGGCATGGCCCTGCTGATCGCGGTGCTCGGTGTCATCAACACCCTGGCGATGTCCGTCTTCGAGCGTCAGCAGGAGATCGGCATGCTGCGGGCGATCGGCCTCGACCGCGGCAAGGTCAAGACCATGATCCGGCTGGAGGCCGTGGTCATCTCGCTCTTCGGCGCGGTGATCGGCATCGGCCTCGGCACCTTCCTGGGCTGGGCCGTCGGCCAGACGGTCAAGGACTCGGTGCCGGGTTACGCGCTGGTCCTGCCGTGGGACCGGTTCGGCGTCTTCCTGCTGCTGGCCGCGGTGGTCGGCGTACTGGCCGCGATGTGGCCGGCCCGCAGCGCCGCGCGGCTGAACATGCTCGCCGCGATCAAGGCGGAGTAGGCGGAGTACGCGGCCGCGCGGGCGGCGGTACCGCGCACACGGTGAAGGGCCGGTCCCGGGCGGGGCCGGCCCTTCACCGTGCGCCGGCCGTCAACCGGCCGCCGGGTTCCACGTCCGGGCGCGCAGCGGCATGCCCGAGGCGCCGCCCTCCCCGGGCCGTACGGCGAGGACCTGGTTCACGCCGATCCTGTTGTGCTCGAAGGAGAGCGCGGAGGCCGCCATGTAGAGCCGCCAGACGCGGGCCCGCCCCTCGGAGGTCGCCCGTACGGCCGCCGCCCAGTCCGCCTCCAGGTTGGCGACCCACTGGCGCAGCGTCAGGGCGTAGTGCTCACGGATCGACTCGACGTCGCGGACCTCGAACCCCGCCTCCTCCAGCGTCCCCACGGTCCGGCCGATGGGCGCCAGCTCACCGTCCGGGAAGACGTACGCGTCGATGAACTCGTCCACGTGGTACACCTCTTCGTCGGGCTCGGGGCGCCGCGCGATCTGGTGGTTGAGCAGCCGGCCGCCGGGCTTCAGCAGGGCGAACAGGTCCTCGGCGTACTCCCGGTAGCGGACCGAGCCGACGTGCTCGGCCATCCCGATCGACGAGATCGCGTCGTACGGGCCGTCCCTGACGTCCCGGTAGTCCTGCACCCGGATCTCGACGCGGTCGGTCAGGCCCTCGTCGGCGATGCGCTTGCGGGCGTACGCCGCCTGCTCCTTGGAGAGCGTGATGCCGGTGACCCGGGCGCCGTACTCGCGCGCCGCGTGGATGGCCATCGAGCCCCAGCCGCAGCCCACGTCCAGCAGCCGCGTCCCTTCCCCGATCGCCAGCTTGCGGCTGATCAGGTCGAGCTTGGCGTACTGGGCCTCTTCGAGGGTCCGCCCCCCGGCGGAATCGTCGAAGTACGCGCACGAGTAGACCATCGAGGGGCCGAGCACCAGCCCGTAGAAGTCGTTGCCCACGTCGTAGTGGTGGCTGATCGCTTCCTTGTCGCGGCGCCTGGTGTGCAGCGGCCCCGTGCGGCGTCTGACCTCTTCGGCGGGCGGGGGCGGTGGCGGCCAGGGGCCCGCGAGGGCGATCAGGCCCCGGGCGGCGGCGCGCAGGCGGGGGTCGCGCACGGCGTGGACGGCGGACTTGGCCTCGGCGCCGCGCTCCCAGAGCAGTCCGGCGATGCGGTCGAGGGTCTCGTACAGGTCGTCCGGGATGTCGATCTCACCGGCCACCCAGGCGCGGGCCAGGCCGAGTTCGCCGGGTTTCCACAACAGGCGACGCAGCGCGCGGCGGCTGTGGACGACGAGGACCGGGGCACCGGAAGGGCCGGATTCACTTCCGTCCCAGGCCCGGATGCGGATCGGCAGGGGAGACCCGAGGAGTTCCTCGGCGAGCGTGGTCAGACGCAGGGCGGCGTCGGCCATGGTGCACACCTCCGTGACGGTGGAGCCCGGATTGTTCGGCGACGTTCTTCCCTCAATAACGCCGCTGCGCACCCCGCCGCATCATGGTCCCGGGTAAGGGATCGGCAAAGCGGATGGCCTCTACATGCTCCGCGTGTACGAACGTCGTAAGCCGGTACGCCGAAGGGGCCGCCCGCACCACGGATGGCGGGCGGCCCCTTCGGGCTGCGCTGTACTGACTGACTGACTACCCGACTGGCCGGCTGCCCGGCTGCCTGCGGACCGGCCGCAGCTCGGCCCACCGCAGCTTCACCGGGGCTGCCGGTGCGTCAGGACGCCTTGGCCTTCTGGCCGCCGGCGGGCACGCCCGCCTGGGCGGCCGGAGCCGGGGCCGGCTTGGCGGCCTCGTAGAACTCCTCGCGCGGAGTCTCCATGGCGCCGAGCGAGACGACCTCGCGCTTGAGGAACATCGCGAGGGTCCAGTCGGCGACGACGCGGATCTTGCGGTTCCAGGTGGGCACGGCCAGACCGTGGTAGCCACGGTGCATGTACCAGGCGAGACGGCCCTTGAGCTTGATCTTCATCTTGCCCATGACGATCATCGCGACGCCCTTGTGCAGGCCGAGACCGGCGACCGCACCCTTGTTGGCGTGGCTGTAGTCCTTCTGCGGGAAGCCGCGCATCCCGGAGATGACGTTGTCGCCGAGGACCTTGGCCTGGCGCAGCGCGTGCTGGGCGTTCGGCGGGCACCAGGCGTTCTCGACGCCGGCCTTGCGGGCGGCGATGTCCGGGACCTGGGCGTTGTCGCCGGCGGCCCAGATGTAGTCGGTGCCCTGCACCTGGAGCTTCTCGGACGTGTCCACGTGACCGCGCGGGCCGAGCGGCAGGCCGTAGCGGGCCAGCGCCGGGTTCGGCTTCACGCCGGCGGTCCAGACGATGGTGCTGGAGTCGACCTCCAGGCCGTTGTTCAGCACCACGTGGCCGTCCACGCAGGAGTCCATGCCGGTCTTGAGGTAGACCTCGATGCCGCGGCCCTCGAGGTGCTCCTTGCCCCACTTGCCGAGCTCGGGCCCGACCTCGGGGAGGATCTTGTCGGCCACGTCGACCAGCAGGAAGCGCATGTCCTCGCGCTTGACGTTGGTGTAGTACTTGGCCGCGTCGCGGGCCATGTCCTCCACCTCGCCGATGGTCTCGGCGCCGGCGAAGCCGCCACCCACGAAGACGAAGGTCAGCGCCTTGCGGCGGACGTCCTCGTCGGTCGTGGAGTCGGCCTTGTCCAGCTGTTCCAGGACGTGGTTGCGGAGGCCGATGGCCTCCTCCACGCCCTTCATGCCGATGCCCTGCTCGGCCAGGCCGGGGATCGGGAAGGTGCGGGAAACCGCGCCGAGGGCGACGACCAGGTAGTCGAAGGGCAGCTCGTAGGCCTCGCCGACGAGCGGCGCGACCGTGGCGACCTTGCGGTCCTGATCGATGGTGGTGACCCGACCGGTGAGCACCTCGGCCTTGGGCAGGACGCGTCGCAGGGGTACGACGACGTGCCTCGGCGAGATGCTGCCGGCGGCGGCTTCGGGGAGGAAGGGCTGGTACGTCATGTACGAGCGCGGGTCGACGACCGTGACGGTCGCTTCCGCGTAACGCATCTTCTTGAGGATGCGTCGAGCTGCGTACAGGCCTACGTACCCACCGCCTACTACGAGGATCCTGGGACGCTCCGTGGTGCTCATGCCATCGAGTATCCACCCCTCCGAGGGGGGTGGCTCGTGAGCCCCTTCACAAGCATCCGGGGCACCTCTGCTACACTCCGCCGCCCACGTGACACAGGTCATGGTGCGACAGGGGAACCACGGCCTGTGACGGGACGTTGAAAACCCCTCGTGAGCTTGTGGTTCGCGCCTTTTCGGGGGCTGTACCACCGGTCCGTTTCACCTCGGCGCAACGCGCCCGGAACCGTCCGAAATGCGAGTGGCGCACCCGAGTTGGGCGGCGGACGGGGCCCCGGACCCCCGATCGGGGGCCGCCTGCCCCCAATTCCTTGTGAAGAACTTCACGAAGTTCGTCGGCGGGGGGCCTCCGCGATGTCCGCGGCGGGCCCGGGAAGGCGCCGGGGAGAGGCCGGGGAGGCCCCGAGGGGGCCTGCGGGGCTCCTCCCGGAGCGCCTCTCCGGGAGGGGTCGTCGACCAGGCCAGGGCCCGGCTCAGGCGATGGACCAGCCGATCCCGTCGAGGATGTCGTGCTCGCTGACCACGACCTCCCGGGCCCCGGTCCGCTCCATGATCTCCAGCAGTACGAGCGCGCCGGCCGCGATGACGTCCACCCGGCCCGGGTGCATGACGGGGATCGCGGCCCGCTCCTCGTGCGTCGAGGAGAGCAGCCGGCCGGTGATCTCCGCGACCCGCTCGTACGGGATGCGGGAGTGGTGGATCGCTGCCGAGTCGTACGTCTCGAGGCCCAGCGCGATCCCGGCCACGGTCGTCACCGAACCCGCGAGCCCGACGAGGGTGTGCGCCTCGCGCAGCGGCACCGTCTCCTCGGCGAGGTCGAGCGCGGCGCGGATGTCGGCGCGGATCGCGGCGGTCTGCCCGGGGGTGGGCGGGTCGGTGACGGCGCCGTCCCGTACCAGGTGGCGCTCGGTCATCCGTACGCAGCCGATGTCGACGGAGCGGGCCGCCCGCACCCGGTCGTCGCCGGTGACGAACTCCGTGGAGCCGCCGCCGATGTCCACGACGAGGTAGGGGCCGGCCAGGTCCTCGCGGCCGGTCAGCTCCTTGGTCGCGCCGGTGAAGGAGAACTCGGCCTCCTGGTCACCGGTGATCACCTCGGGCTCCACGCCCAGGATGTCGTGGACGCCGCGCACGAAGTCCTCGCGGTTCCCGGCGTCGCGGGAGGCCGAGGTGGCGACGAACCTGACCTTCTCGGCACCGTGCGCCGCGATGGCCTCGGCGTATTCGCGGCAGGCGGCGAAGGTGCGCTCCAGCGCCTCGGGGGCCAGGCGCCCGGTGCGGTCGACGTCCTGGCCGAGCCGCACGATCCGCATCCGGCGGTCGACGTCGGTCAGCTCGCCCGTGGCGGGGTCGGCGTCGGCGACGAGCAGGCGGATGGAGTTCGTACCGCAGTCGATGGCGGCCACCCGGGTCACTTGGCGTCCTCCTGGCCGGTGTCGCCCTCGGCGCACGGCGTCACACACGGGCCCTTGGCCCACCACTCGGGCAGCAGCGCGAGCGCCTCGTCGCCGAACGGGTTCACCCCGGGGCCGGCCGCCAGCGCGTGGCCGACCAGGACGTGCAGGCACTTCACGCGGTCCGGCATGCCGCCGGCGCTCGGGAAGCCCTGGAGCACCTCGATCGCGTCGCGGCGCCGGATGTAGTCCTCGTGGGCGGCGCGGTAGGCGGCGGCCAGCTCGGGGTCCTCGGCGAGGCGGTCCTGCATCTCCTTCATCAGGCCGGAGCCCTCCAGAGTGCCGATCGCCCCGGCCGCGCGCGGGCAGGTCAGGTAGTACAGCGTCGGGAACGGCGTGCCGTCCTCCAGACGCGGGGCCGTCTCGACCACGTCCGGCTGTCCGCACGGGCAGCGGTGCGCGATGGCGCGCAGTCCGCGCGGGGGGCGGCCCAGCTGCAGCTTGAACGCGGCGATGTCCGCCTCGGTGGGCTCGGTGCGCGGGGTGGTCGGGGGTGCGGCGTCCATGCGTGCGTTCGTGCCTTCGTGTGTGTCGTGACTGCTGATGACTGGCTTGCTGCGCTGCTGACCGACGGTCACCCGGCCGGGCGGTCGGCCTGGTCGACACCGTCCCAGAGGTTGGTGTACCAGGGGCGGCCGGTGCCCGCCCGGTCGTCGCGGCGCTTGTCGCGGGCGCCGGGGTCGACGACGGTGAAGCCCGTCTCCCCCGGCCGTACGAGGTGGAGGTGCTCGCGGGCGAGGCGCTCGATGTACGCGTCGTCCTTGAGCCGGGCCTTCTCGTCGCGGAGCTCCTCGACGCGCCGGCCCGCCTCCCGCATCTTGCGCTGCTGGTCGGCGATCTCGCCGCGCTGCGACACGTACTGACGCATCGGATAGGCGAGGGCCACGATCAGCGAGCACAGGACCAGGACGAGGAGCGCGGCCCGGCCGGTGAGCCGGGAGCGGCGGGCCTGACGGCGGGTCTGCGAGCGGTAGACGCGGGCGGCGGTCTGCTCGCCGAGCACCCGCAGCCTGGTCGCGGTGGAGAACCGGTCCCGGTCCTTCCCGGCCATGTCTCCCGCCTCCCCTGCCGTTACGCACGTACGTCCCCGGACACGGTACGGGACCGCGGCCGGGGACGTACGTACGACTGGCTGTGCTGTTACGCCGCGGCTGTTACGGCGTGGCCGGTGCGCCTCGCGGTCACGCCTTGAAGCGCGGGAAGGCGGAGCGGCCGGCGTACACCGCCGCGTCGTCGAGGATCTCCTCGATGCGCAGCAGCTGGTTGTACTTGGCGACGCGCTCGGAGCGGGCCGGGGCGCCGGTCTTGATCTGGCCGCAGTTGGTGGCGACGGCGAGGTCGGCGATGGTGACGTCCTCGGTCTCGCCGGAGCGGTGCGACATCATGCACTTGAAGCCGTTGCGCTGCGCGAGCTCGACGGCGTCCAGGGTCTCGGTCAGCGAACCGATCTGGTTGACCTTCACGAGCAGCGAGTTGGCGGCGCCTTCCTCGATGCCGCGCGCCAGGCGCTCCGGGTTGGTGACGAAGAGGTCGTCGCCGACGATCTGGACCTTGGTGCCCAGCTTGTCGGTGAGGACCTTCCAGCCGGCCCAGTCGTCCTCGAAGAGCGGGTCCTCGATGGAGACGAGCGGGTACGCCGCCACGAGCTCCTCGTAGTACTCCGTCATCTCGGCGGCCGAGCGGGACTTGCCCTCGAACTCGTAACTGCCGTCCTTGTAGAACTCGGAGGCGGCGACGTCGAGCGCGAGCGCGATCTGCTCACCGGGGACGTAACCGGCCTGCTTGATCGCCTCCAGGATGAGGTCGAGCGCGGCGCGGTTGGAGTCCAGGTTCGGGGCGAAGCCGCCCTCGTCGCCGAGGCCGGTGGAGAGGCCCTTGGACTTCAGGACGGACTTGAGGGTGTGGTAGACCTCCGTGCCCCAGCGCAGGGCCTCGGAGAACGACTCGGCGCCGATCGGCGCGATCATGAACTCCTGGATGTCGACGTTGGAGTCGGCGTGCGACCCACCGTTGAGGATGTTCATCATCGGAACGGGCAGCAGGTGCGCGTTCGGGCCGCCGAGGTAGCGGAAGAGGGGGAGGTCGGACGCCTCGGAGGCGGCGTGCGCGACGGCGAGGGAGACGCCGAGGATGGCGTTGGCGCCGAGGGAGCCCTTGTTCTCGGTGGCGTCCAGGTCGAACATGGCCTGGTCGATCAGGCGCTGCTCGGTGGCGTCGTAGCCGACGAGCTCCGGGCCGATCTGCTCGATGACGGCGAGGACGGCCTTCTCGACACCCTTGCCCTGGTAGCGGTTCGGGTCACCGTCGCGAAGCTCAATGGCCTCGAACGCTCCGGTGGAGGCACCGGACGGAACAGCAGCACGACCGGTGCTGCCGTCGTCGAGGCCGACCTCGACCTCGACCGTGGGATTGCCTCGGGAGTCCAGGATTTCCCGGGCTACGACGACGTCGATGGACGGCACGAGCATCTCCTTCTGGGATGTGACGCTAGGGATGCAGGGTCACTTTGGCCTTGCGACAAGAGCCTAACCGGCTCGGGGGCATCGATCGGCCGTTCGCCCGCCCGCTGGGACAAGAAGAGGCACGAATCCCCGCAATAGCGGACGTAACTCTTGGATGTGCGGGAGGGCGTTCCGGACTACTGATCGGTAAGGGGAAAGGGGAAACCCCGGCCCGGCGCGCACGGGGGAAGCGCGCCGGACCGGGGTGTTCCGGGGGGAAGCGGGTCAGCCGAGGTGCAGCTGCTGGCCCACGTAGATGACATCGGCGTCGTCGACGATGTCCTTGTTCAGCTCGTAGAGCTTCGCCCAGCCGCCCTTGACCTTCTTCGCCTCGGCGATCTTGCCGAGCGTGTCGCCGGACTTGACCTCGTACTCGCCGTCACCCTTCTCGATGGTCTTCGGGGCGGCGGGCTTCGCGGTCTCGGCCTTCGGCGCGGAGCGGACCTCGCTGCGCGAGGCGGGCTGCTCGGCGGCGCGCGGGGCGGCCTGCTCCTGCGTCTGCTGCGGCTGGGGCGCGGCCTTCTGCTGCTGCGGCTGCGAGGAGCCGGAGGTGTCGACACCCGGGTCGACGCCGTCGTTGGTCAGGCCGCCGGCACCGGCGCAGGCCCAGGCGCCCGGGCCCTGCATGTCGAGGAGCTTCTCGGCGGTGGCTATCTGCTGGGCCTTGGACGCCTTGTCGGCGGTGGGGGCGTACTGCGTGCCGCCGGCGGCGGCCCAGCTGGACGCGGAGAACTGCAGGCCACCGTAGTAACCGTTGCCCGTGTTGATGGACCAGTTGCCGCCGGACTCGCACTGGGCGACAGCGTCCCAGGTCTCGACGGAGGCGGCGGAGGCCGACGTCGCGCCCATCAGCGGGACGGCGACAGCGGCGCCGGTGATGCCGGCGAACGCGGCGATGCGGGTGACCTTGGACGGACGACGGTGCTTGGCCTTGCCGGAAAACAGCATGCGACATCTCCTCACCGACGCCTACGAGGTGAGCTGTCGGGTTCGGGCCAATGAGTGCCCGGCCGCGCGACCTGCGTCGCGCGCCTTAACCCCAAGCCGGTTCCGTCCGTCTTCCGACGTCCGGTGCCCGGCGCCTACCTGGGTCCCCCGCTCCTGCCTACGGCGCTTTACGCGTCGGTTCCCCCCGGCCGCCGGCAGGATTCGGCGTGACGGTCGACGGGGCCCGCGGTGGCGAGCGGTTCGACCGTAAACACATGAGCCCGCGATGTTCAAAGAGGAGCATCACGGAAATATCGCCCATTCGCGCCCCCGCCCGATCTCCATCCGCGCAGGTCAGGGGCGAATCTGACGGTCCGTTCGGGCCGACCGTGTGAAGTGAGGCAAAGAGACCCATGTCTCACTGCCCCCAATGGGGACATACCGGCCCGAACTGCCCCTGATTTCAGTCCAGATCGAGGCTTTGGCCAGGGACGATGAGGTCCGGATCGGACCCGACGGCCTTCTCGTTCGCGGCGTAGAGCGCCGGCCAGCCGCCGCGCACGTCGTGCGCGTCGGCGATGGCCCAGAGGTTGTCGCCGGTGCGGACGGTGTAACCCTGGTCCGCGTCCTCGCCCTTGCCCTCGCCGGCGTCCGCCTCCCGCTCCCGCCCCTGGGCGCCGGACGTGCCGACCGCGTCGCGTGTCGGCCCGTCACCTCGCGAGGCATGGCGGCCCGATTCGCGATCTATGACCGAATCGCCGGATAGGGCGCCCGCGTCCTCCCGGGCCTTCACGCCGCGGTGCTTGCCCTGGGGAGCGTCCTTCCCGGAGGCGGCCCCAGCGGCCTCACGGGCGGGCGCGCCGGACGTCTCGGCGGCGTCGTCGGTCTCGGCCTCCGCGGAGTCGGCGGCGCCGGCCGGCGGGGTCGCCGCCGGCCCGGCGGACTTCCCGGCGCCGGCCGCCTTCTTGCCCGAGGACGCCTTCGGGGCCGTAGTGCTCTCCGGCGCCTCGGCCGACGCGTCGGCCTTCGAGCCGGCCTTCGGCGCGGCTTCCGGCTCAGCGGTCGCACCGCCGCCCGGCGCGGCGTCCTCACCCTCCGTCAGGCCCGAGATGAGCGCGCAGCTCGGCCACGCCTGCGGCCCCTGTCCCGCCAGTACCTTCTCGGCCACCTGGATCTGCTGGGAGCGGCTGGCGAGGTCGGCGCGCGGCGCGTACGCCGTACCGCCGAAGCGCTGCCAGAGTTCCGGCGAGAACTGGAGTCCGCCGTAGTAGCCGTTGCCGAGGTCGGCGCTCCACATGCCGCCGCTCTCACAGTCGGCCACCCGGTCCCAGGTCGTGGCTTCGGCAGCGTTCGCGCCGGTCGCGCCGAGCAGCGGGATGGCGATGGCCGATCCGGCGACTCCTGCCGCGACGACGAGAGCTGGAGCCTGACGGGGGCGGCGGTGTCTACCGTTCCCGGAGCGCATGCGGTGGCCTTTCGAGTGACGGCTGAGGTTGACGGTGAACGTAGCCGCACTCGAACGTCTGTCACAAGTCGATACAGCGGAGATCACATGAAGGTCTCGCTCGTGACGCGCCGTCACTTCCGTTCTGCCCCGAACTGCACGGGCAAGGTGCGCAATCCGCGCATGATGAGGCCGCCGCGCCACCGCAGATCGTCGGGTTCTGCCGCAAGCCGCAGATCGGGGAGGCGTCGCAGCAGCGTCGCGATCGCCGTCTGCCCCTCCAGCCGGGCCAGCGGCGCACCGAGGCAGTAGTGGATGCCGTGCCCGTACCCGAGGTGCTGGTTGTCGCGGCGTGAGAGGTCGAGCGTGTCCGGGTCGTCGAAGCGTGCGGGGTCCCGGTCGGCCGCGGCGAGGACGACGAGCACGGGGTCGCCCGCCCCGATGTCCCGGCCGCCCAGGGTCAGCGCCTCGGTGGCGTACCGCCAGGTCGCCAGCTCCACCGGGCCGTCGTACCGCAGGAGCTCCTCGACACCCGTGGCGAGCAGCTCCGTGTCCCCCTCGCCGAGTGCGCGCTGGAGGCGCTCGCGCTGCTCCGGGTTGCGCAGGAGCGCGTACACGCCGTTGCCGATGAGGTTGACCGTCGTCTCGAAGCCCGCGAAGAGCAGGATGAAGGCCATCGCGGCGGCCTCGTTCTCGGTGAGGTGCTCGCCGTGGTCGCTGGCGCGGATGAGGCCCGAGATGAGGTCGTCGCCCGGCTCCTCCCGCTTGCGGTGGATGAGCTCGGCGAGGTAGTCGCGCATCTTCTTCACCGACCGGGCGACGCCGCCGCGCGGCCCGCCGCCGTGGCGGATCATCATGCCGGCCCAGTCGCGGAAGTCGTCCTGGTCCTCGCGCGGTACGCCGAGCAGGTCGCAGATCGCGTAGATGGGGAGCGGGAACGCGAAGTCGTGGATGAGGTCGGCCTCCCCCTTCTCCAGGAAGGCGTCGATCAGCCGGTCCGTCAGCTCCTGTACGCGCGGAGCGAACTCGGCCACCGTCCGGGGGGTGAACGCCTTCGACACCAGGCGGCGCAGCCGCGTGTGGTCCGGCGGGTCGATGTTCAGCAGGTGCGTCATCAGGTCGGCCTTGCGCTCGCCCGGAATGCCGGTCCTGCCCTTGGCGTGCGCGGAGCCGCTGTGGTGGGCCGGGTCCTTGGAGAGCCGCTGGTCCGCGAGGGCCTGGCGCGCGTCGGCGTACCGCGTCACCAGCCATGCCTCGACCCCGCTGGGCAGCGTCGTCCGGTGGACGGGCGAGTGCTCGCGCAGCCAGGCGTAGGCCGGGTAGGGATCGGTGGCGAACTCCCAGGTGAAGAGTTCGGGCGCGGGGCCCTCGGACGCGGGTTCGGGGGTGTTCTGGTGGTGCGGCACGCCGTCGACCGTATCCCTTCGTCCTCAGCCACCGGAGCGCCGAGCGGGTCCGGCCCCTGTCCGTCCCGTGCGCCGGCGGCCCACCTGGGCGCGGAAGGGGAGCAGGATGCTGTCCGGGTCCGTTCCGAGGCGCGGCGGGGGCGAGGGGCACATCACCCGCAAGGGCCGTCGCACCGTCTGCCGACGGCCCGGGAACCGCCGGCCGGACCCGTACAACCAGCCTGTGCCGTCAGCCAGTTCTCCGGCGCGGCCAGTTCTTTTACTCTGCTGCGGCAGCCTCTACACTGCCGTCGGCTCCATGGGCCGCGCCGGCGTGGAGCCCGGTGACGCGAAGAAGCCGTGGAGCGTGCCGAAGAAGAACGACAAGGTATACGTGTGGGGGCGGCGGCCCGGTACCTGAGCGCGCCCCAGGGATCGTGGGGGGCGGTGCCCCAGGACTGTCGGCGGCCCCTGAGGGGACTGGGGACGCGATGAGTGAGACAGCTGCTGCGCCGACCGCTGCCGTGCGCGCACGCGCCGAGATCGATCTGGACGCCCTGCGCGCCAATGTGCGGGTCCTGGGCGCCCGGGCCCGGGGCGCCGCCGTGATGGCCGTCGTCAAGTCCGACGGGTACGGCCACGGCGCGGTGCCGTGCGCCCGTGAGGCCCTCGCCGCGGGCGCGAGCTGGCTCGGCACGACCACGGCCGAGGAGGCTCTCGAACTGCGCGCGGCCGGGCTCTCCGGCCGCATCCTGTGCTGGCTGTGGGTGCCGGGCGGGCCCTGGCGGCAGGCGATCGAGGCCGACATCGACGTCTCGCTGGGCGGCATGTGGGCCCTGCGGGAGGTCGTCGAGGCCGCCCGGGCGGCGGGACGCCCCGCGCGCGTGCACCTCAAGGCCGACACCGGGCTCGGCCGCGTCGGCTGCCTGCCCGGCGAGGACTGGGCCGCACTCGTCGCGGCGGCGCTGCGCGCGGAGGCCGAGGGGCTGGTCCGGATCGCCGGGCTGTTCTCGCACTTCGCGTGCGCCGACGTGCCGGGGCACCCGTCCATCGCCGCCCAGCTCGCCCTCTTCCGGGAGATGACGGCGTACGCCGAGGAGCAGGGCGTACGGCCCGAGGTGCGGCACATCGCCAACTCGGCGGCCACCCTCACCCTGCCCGAGACCCACTTCGACATGGTCCGCGCGGGCATCGCCATGTACGGCGTCTCGGCCAGCCCGGACCTGGGCGCCCCGGAGGACTTCGGGCTGCGCCCGGTGATGTCGTTCAGCGCCGCGCTGGCCCTCGTCAAGCGCGTCCCCGGCGGCCACGGGGTCAGCTACGGCCATCACTACGTCACCCCCGGCGAGACCACCCTCGGCCTGATGCCGGTCGGCTACGCGGACGGCGTCCCGCGGCACGCCTCGGGCAGCAGCCCGGTGCTGGTCGACGGCAAGTTGCGGACGATCGCCGGGCGGGTCGCCATGGACATGTTCGTGGTGGACCTGGGCGGCGACGAGCCCCCGGTGGGCAGCGAGGCCGTGCTGTTCGGGCCCGGCGACCGGGGGGAGTCCACCGCCCAGGACTGGGCACAGGCCAGCTCCACGATCGCGTACGAGATCGTCACGCGCGTCGGTACGCGCGTTCCCCGCGTCTATCTGAACGCGTCCGTATGAGCGGGGCCGTGTGAGCGCCATCAGGTGAACGGGCAGGAAGCCGGGCGCCCCGTCAGGACGCCGGGCGCCCCGTTCCGCGGCGGCACCCGCCCAGGCGGACTGCGGTACCCGGAAACGGCCTAGTCGGTGTGGCCCTCCGCCGACCGGATCGCGTCGCGGTAGGTGCGGGCCGCGGCGCGCAGCGCGGCTTCGGGGTCGACGCCGGACGCCTCCGCCCGTACCGCCATGGCCAGCAGTTCGTAGCCGATGCCCTCGCCCGCCGGGAGCGGTACGTCGAGGTGGGCGCCGCGTACGCGCGAGGAGAGTTTCGCGGCGAGTGCCAGGCCGGGCTGGCCGAGGGGGACGCCGTCCGTGACCGAGTCGCGCTGCTTCTCGACCGCCTTCGTACGCAGCCAGTGCGCCTTGACGTCTTCGGGGGTCTCGGCGGTCTCGTCGCCGAAGACGTGCGGGTGGCGGTGGACGAGCTTGTCGACGATCGTGCCGGCGACGTCGTCGATCGAGAAGGGCTCGTCCTCGGCCTCCTGGGCGATGCGCGCGTGGAAGACGACCTGGAGGAGTACGTCGCCGAGCTCCTCGCGGAGTTCGTCGCGGTCGCCGTCCTCGATCGCCTCGACGAGTTCGTACGCCTCCTCGATGCCGTACTTCGCGAGGCCCTTGTGGGTCTGGCGCGAGGACCACGGGCATGCGAGGCGGATGCGGTCCATGACCTGGACCAGGTCGAGGAGGCGGGCGCCCGGCAGGTCGTACGAGCCGGGCAGCAGCTCCAGGTCGGGCATCTGGACCCTGCCGGACCCGGCCAGCCCGGCCAGGCCGTCGGTCAGGGCCCGGTCTCCCTCGCCGGACGGCACGACGACCACGGTGCGGTCGCCCCCGCACGCGTCGAGCAGCTCCTGGGCGGTCGGGGCCGCGTGCTCCACGGTGACGCCCGCCTCGCGCAGGTACGGCAGCTGCGGGTGGTCCGCGTCGGCGCACACCACCAGGTCGGCGTCGCGCAGCGTCTGCCAGGCGGGCCAGGAGAGGAGTCCTGGAGCAACCCGGTGGCTGGCGGTGAGGAGGACGATACGGCCGGGGGCGGCGGGCGCGGGGGCGGATGCTTCGCTGGTCACCCCTCGAACGTACCCCGGCGGTGTGACGGCCCGGGAGCGGCCCCGGACCAGGGGGCGGCCCCGGGGTCCGCCGGTCGGGCGCGGGACCGCCGGTCGGGCGCGGGGCCGCCGGTCGGGCGCGGGGCTAGGCGCCCGCCGGCTGCGCCTCGGGGGCGGTCGCCTCCTGGGTGACCTGGGTGATCCACGGAGCCTTGTAGTCGCCGAGCTCCATCTTCTGGTCGTCCCACGTGCCGTAACGCGGGTTGACGTCGATGTCGAGCTTCTTCGACGCGGCGACGAACGCCTCGTTCACCTTCTGCTGGCCCTCGGGGGTGTTCGTCGCGCCGATCCTCTCGGCGAGCTTGCCGACCAGGACGTCCCTGCGGACGGCGTCGTCGATCTGGTCGGGGGCGACGCCGCGCTGCTGGAGGTACATCGCGGCGAGCTGCTCCTCGCCGCCGGCCTGCCCGGCCGCCTCCCCCCGCGCGGTCTGGATCTCCTTGCGGCTCACGCGCGCACCGGCGTCGTCCGCGGCCCGCTCCACGATCCGGTCCACGATGAGGTCGTAGAGCTTGGCGCGCCCGAGCTGCCCGGTCGCGCCGACGAGCTGGGCGGACTGCGGCGAGGACTGCTGGGCCCGGCGTACGTCCTCGACCTGCGACTGGAGGGCGGAGACCTCGATACGACCGCCGCCCACGACGGCCGCGGCCCCTGGATGCGCCTCGTTTCCGCAGGCGGCGAGGGACGGCGCCGCGACCAGGAGCGCGGTGGAGAGGGAGAGCGCGGTGCGACGGCGGCGGTGCAAAGGGTGCCTCCCGGCGGTGATCGTGCGGCATGGCGGCGAAAGTGCGACGAACGACCTTGCGGTGATCGATGTTAGGCAGTCGGAGTGGTCCGGGCCACTGATTCGCCCAACGATTCGTTCGTGTTCGTGGATGCGCCGCCCCGGGAATTCCGGGAGGGGCCGCCGAGCATGATCGTGCGGGAGACGACGAAGGTGATGGGGATCGCGGCGGACGCGGCGATCAGCGGGGCGTACGTGCTGGGGAGATGCAGGACGTCCACGAGGAGGTAGACGCCGCTGGTCGTGATGACGAAGTTGGCGGCGTTGGTGAGCGGGAAGAGCAGGAACGTCCGCCAGGTGGGGCGCGTGTTGTAGGTGAAGCGGCAGTTGAGGAAGAAGGACCCGGTCATGCTGATGACGGCGGCCAGGACGTGCGCGGCGATGTACGGCAGCCACGGCAGGAGCAGCAGGTAACAGGCGTAGTACGTCCCGGTGTTGACCACACCCACCAGGGCGAACCTGACCAGCTGGCGACGGATCATCGGTGGACGAGCTCCCGGCTGCGGGGGTGGGCGGGCGCCGTCTCCACATTCGTGTCCTTCACCAGGAAGTGCGGGCGGCGCTTCACCTCGTAATAGATGCGGCCGACGTATTCGCCGACGACGCCGATCATCAGCATCTGGACCCCGGCGAGCGCGGTGACGGCGACGAGCAGCGTCACGTAGCCGGGGGTTTCCACTCCGTTCACGAGGGTGACACCGACGATCCACGCCGAATACGCCATGGCGACGGTGAGCAGCAGCAGGCCGAGATAGAGCGCGGCCCGCAGTGGCTTGTCGTTGAAGGAGAGCAGACCGTCGAGTCCGTAGTTGAGCAGTTTCGAGAAGGTCCATTTCGAGCGGCCCTCCTCGCGCACGGCGTTCTCGTACTCGAAGGTGACGGTGCTGAATCCGACCCAGGCGAAAAGGCCTTTGGAGAAGCGGTTGTACTCGGTGAGTCCGAGCACGGCGTCGACGCTGCGGCGCGACAGCATGCGGAAGTCACCGACGCCGTCGACGAGCTCGACGTCGACCAGGCGGTTGATGATCCGGTAGTACGCACGAGCGGTAAGCGTACGCGTGACCCTGTCGCCCTTCCTCGTGCGGCGGGCGACGACCTGGTCGAAGCCCTGCTCGTGCAGCGCCACCATGCGGCGGACCAGCTCGGGCGGGTGCTGGAGGTCGGCGTCCATGATGACGACGGCCTCGCCCGAGGCGTTGCGCAGGCCGGCCAGCATCGCCGCCTCCTTGCCGAAGTTCCGGCTGAAGGAGACATAGCGCGTGCGCGGATCGGATTCCGCGATCTCCCGGAGGACGGCGAGCGTGCGGTCCTTGCTTCCGTCGTCGACGTAGACCAGCTCGACGGGGTGGCCGAGGCTGCCGAGTTCTTCCGTCACGCGCTCGTGGAAGCGGCGGATGATCTCCTCTTCGTTGAAGCACGGAACGACAAGTGAGATGAGCACGGCTCTCCCGGTGTTTTCGCACAGGTGAAGCGGGCGAAGTCGGATGTTCAGCGAAGAACAGCCCCCGGACGTGGCGGAGTCCGACTCTTCACGTGACGTTCCGGCAACCAAGAGGTGAACTCGCCGCTTTCTGCGGGAATTTGACCGTTCCCGATGTCATGGAGATCTCTTTTTCCGTCACATGCTGGCTTGTTCGCCGACGGGCGCAGTAGAAGGATCATCATGTCGATTACGGAAGCGGCCAGAGGCCGCGCGGCGGCGCTGTCCGCGCTGATCACGGTGGCGGCGGTGTGCGCCGGTGACGTGCTCGCCCGCTCCTTCCCCTTCGGGCCGCGCACGCGCAGCGTCAATGACCTCGGCAACCAGTTCGTGCCGTACCACACCCGCCTGTGGGACCTGCTGCACGGGCGCGCGGACGGCGGGGTGCTGGTCAACTGGCAGTCCGGGTACGGCACGAGCTTCCTGCCCGACATCGGCACGTACCTCGGCAGCCCCTTCGCGCCCCTCGTCGGGCTCTTCCCGCGCGACGAGATCGACCTCGCCGTCTACCTGATCACCCTGTTGAAGATGGCCGCGGCGGCGGCCGCGATGACCGTGCTGCTGCTCGCCCTGCGCGGGGGCGGGGACCGGTGGTGGGCCGCGGGGGTGCTCGGTTCGTCGTACGCGCTGTGCGGGTGGGCGGTCACCGAGGCCGTCTACAACCCGATGTGGATGGACGGGCTCGTCGCGTTCCCGCTGCTGTGCCTGGTGGGCGAGTGGGCGCGCGCGGGGCGCCGGCGCGTCCTGGGGCCGCTGGTCGTGGCCCTCGCCTGGACCGCGAACTTCTACACGGCGTACATGGCGACGCTCGGGGCCGGACTCGTCCTGCTGCTGCGGCTGCTGACCGACGCCGCCGCCGCGCCCGTGCGGGAGCGGCTGCGCGTCCTGCTGCGCGCCGCCCTCACCACCCTTCTCGGCACAGGTCTGGCGGCGCCCGTGCTGGCCGTCGTCCTCCTCGGGTCGACCCACGCGTACCCGGGCTGGACGCGGGAGTTCGAGCCCGCCGGCTGGGGCGATGTGCTCGCCCGCGCGCTCCCGGCGACGTACAGCTTCTTCACGCCCGCCGTCTTCCTCGGCACCGGCGCGCTGCTGCTCGCCGCCACGCTGCTCCTGAACCGGGCGGTGCCGGGGCGCGAGAGGTGGGCGTGGACGCTGCTCTCGGCCGTGGTGGCGGTGTCGGTGCAGTGGGGACCGACGCACCTGGTGTGGCACGTCTTCGCGACGCCGAACGGCAGCCCGTACCGGCAGACGTTCGTCCTGGCCGGGATCCTGGTGATGGCGGCCTGGGTGTCGCTCTCGTACGGCTGGCCGGGGCGGCGGGCGCTGCTCGGCGGGGTGGGCGTGGTCGCGGTCGTGGCCCTGGGCGCGGCGACCAGTCCGCGGATCACCTCCTGGACGTATCCGCTCACCGTGGCCGGGGTGGCGGCGACGGTGGGCGCGGTCGTGCTGGCACGGCGCGCGGAGCAGTGGGCCCGTCCGGCGGGCGGGGGCCGGGGGGCCGGGCGGGGGCCGGTGCGGGGCGCGGGACGGAGTCCGGAAAAGGGCACGGGGCCGGGCGCGGGGCGGGGGCCGGCCTACGGGCGGGTGCTCGCGGTGGCCGCCGCGCTGCTGCTGGCCGGCGCGCAGGTGGCGCAGGCCGCCGTGACCACCGCGCACGCCGACCGGCGGCGGCTGGCACACCTCGACGACTACGCGCCCTGGGGCGACCGGCAGCGGGCCCAGGCGGACGCGGTGGCGGACGCCGACGGGTGGCCCGCCCACCGGACCGAACCCGGGCGCGAACAGACCACCGCCAACGACCCGTTGGCCGTGGGCGGCCAGGGCGCGGCGTACTACAGCAGCCACACGCCCGACGTCCTCACCCGCACCCTCGCCGCGCTCGGCGCCGGCTGGACGTCCAACGGCCGCTCCGTCCAGAGCGTCGACAACCCGGTGACCGACGCGGTCTTCTCCGTCGGCGCGCGCGTGCGCATGCCGCGCGACCCGCACCAGGGCTGGTCGCGGCCCGACGACCGCGAGGTGAAGGTGGTCCGCGCCACCGTGCCGCGGCTGGTCACCGTGCGCCCGCCCGGCCCCGAGCCGCGCTTCGGCGCCTCCCCCTTCCGCAACCAGGAGAAGCTCCTCGGCTCCCGCGTCTACACCCTCCCGCCCACCGCGCTGCGCGGCGGGACCCTGACCGCCGTCTGCCCGGCCCGCAGCGAGGTCTTCCTCTGGGCCCCCGACTTCTTCGGTACGGCCCGGCTCGGACCCGGCGGTACGGAGACCGACCTGCGCGGCGGCCTGCCCGCGCGGCGCGCCGCGATGCAGCCGCTCGGCGCCGCCCCGGACGACGGCCGCGTCACGATCGCGCTGAAGGGCGACCGGGCCGGCGGGCTGCCGCGCGAGAGCGTCGGCTGCCTGGACCGGGGCCGGCTGGCCGCCGCCGTGGACGGCCTCAGGGCGGGCGGCGCGTCCTCGGTGCGCGTCACCGACAGCGGTGTACGGGCCGTCCTGCCGCCCGGCGCCGCCGGAACGGCCGTCTTCGCCATGCCCCGCATCGCCGGCTGGAGCTGCGGCACGGACGGCGCGAGGGCCCGGCCCGCCGGCTCCTACCTGGGCCTGGTCGCCGTACCCCTGGACGGCCGCTCCACGCCGGCCGCCGTGAGCTGCCGGTTCACTCCTCCCGGACTGCGGGCCGGAGGATTCGCGGGCGGGCTGTCGCTGCTCGTTCTCGTCGCGGCGGGCGTGCTCGGGCGCGTACGGGCCCGGCGCAGGAGCCACACGAAGACTTCATCCGAGGACCACCGGCTCGTGGCCCGCACGGCATGAGCCACGGCGTACGGTCGGCCGCCTGCCCCCACTCCCAGGACCGAAGCCGGAGGCGAACCCCGTGCCATCCCCGCTGAGCAACCGGCTGACGAGGTGGGCCCTCGGCCCCGTCGCCGCACTCGTCGACCAGCGCATCTCGCGTCACACCGCCGGGCTGCGCGACGAGATCTCCGAACTCCGGCGCAAACAGCACGGCGTCGGCATGCTGCTCGACCGCACCGGGCGCGGCCAGCACCGGATGCCGGCGCCCGAGCAGATCGACACGCTCGTGCGTGAGGTCCGCGCCGTGACGGACGCGGGTGAGCGCGCCCGCCGCAACGTCACCGTCGCCTACCGCAACGTGGTGGCCCTGGAGGCGCTGGGCGTCGGCCGGATGGCGGGCGGTACGTCCAACGTGTGCGGCAAGCTCGCCACCGTCCCGCTGCTCGCGCGGCCGGGGGGCAGGGACGGCGACGTACTCGAAGTGCTCGAAATCGGCACGCTGCACGGGTTGTTCGCGGCCGCCCTGATGCGCATGCTGCACCGCGCGGGCATCGAGGCGGCGCTGACGATCGTCGATCCGCTGACGGGCTCCCAGCTCCAGCCGGGGACCTCCGACTACGAGGAGCCGACGGGGACTCCGGTGCGCGAGGACGTCGTACGGGCCAACCTGGCGCTCGGCGGCGGCCGTCCCGGCACCGGGGCACGCATCCGGCAGGGCTTCTCCGGGGATCCGGAGGTCCGGGCGGAGGTCTCCGACCGGGAGTACGGAGTGATCGTCGTCGACGGCGACCACTCCTTCGACGGCGTCCTCGCCGACCTGGAGTGGGTGGAACTGATCGCCGCGCGGGACGGCGTCGTCGTGCTCGACGACTACGGCGACGGGCGCTGGCCCGGGGTCAAGGACGCGCTGGACCAGCACCTGGCGGGCGGTGACAGCCGGCTCACGATGGTGGGCCGGGTCGCGACCTCCGCCTTCCTGCGGGCGCGCTGACCCCGCGGGCGTTCCCGGTTCCAGCTCTCGGGCGCCCCGCAGCCGGGGCTGGTCACCCCGCTGGCCCTTGCGCAGGAGGTCGCTGAGCTCGTCGAGCTCGGCGCGGACCTGGTCCATGCGGTGGGGAGTCTGCTGGAGGTGGGACTGCTGGGGCTGTGCCTGGGGCTGGGGGATCGGAGCAGGTGCCGGGATCGGGGCCGGGTCGACCGCCGGGGTGCTCGCGTACGGGCCGGGGCAGCCGTACCGCGGCGGGGCGGCCTGCGGGACGTACGGGGGCCGCGGGGCCTGCGCATGCAGCGGGGCCTGGGCGACCTGCGGGGTGTACGGACCGTACGGGGCCCGCGGAAGGGTGGTCTCCCGGCCCGTGGCGGCGGGCCGCGCGTAGTGCTTGATGTCGAAGACCAGGAAGTGCACCGCGCTCGCCGCTCCGAGGAGCAGGACACAGGCCATGGCGATGTCGGTGGAGACGTGCCCCTCGGGCATCTCGCCGACGACGGCGAAGGCCGCGATCGCCGTCGGCAGGCTCAGCCAGGCGGGCACCCGGTCGACCGGGTGGCCGCCCCCTGCCCCTCTTACTCCCCGCACTGCGCGAGCATCGCGCTCTTGTCCGCCGCCGTCACCGGCATCTCGTACTTCAGAGCCACCTGCGCGAACCGCACCGCGTACGAGCAGCGGATCTGCTTGTTCGGCGGCAGCCAGGACGCCGGACCGGAGTCGCTCTTGGAACCGTTGGTGGGCCCGTCGACCGGGATGAGGTTGAGCGGGTCGTTGGCGAGCCGCTCGCGCTTGTCCTCGGACCACCGCGACCCGCCCATCTGCCAGCCGTAGGACAGCGGGACGACATGGTCGATCTGCACGGCGGTGGCCTTCTGCTTCCGCCATTCGACCGTGGTGCCGGTGTAGGGGTCGTCCAGTGTCATCGCCACGACCACGCAGTCGGAGCCGGAGCGGTACCGGAGGTCTTTCCCGTCCCTGGCCAGGAGGTCGTTGCGGGTGTCGCAACCGTTGCGCGCCAGTGGCACGCCGTCCGCCGTGTCCATCCAGGCGTAGCCGAACTCGTCGCGGTCGTAACCCGTCTTCGGCCCGCGGCCCCTGGTGGACACCTCGCCGATCAGCTGCCGGGCCGAGGCCCTGTCCGTCCCGGAGGCGACCGGGGCCAGGCCCGGCTCCGTACCGTCGGGGTTGCGCAGCGGATTCGTACCGCTGTCACCGGTCGCACGGCCCTGCCCGCCGTCGCTTTCCGCGTCGGGGACGCAGCCGGTGACGGCGAGGGCGGCGGCGAGCGCCGCGACGGGGAGGGCTGTCCTGAGCGTACGTATCACGGCATTCCGTCCTGACGGGTCCGGATCAATGCTCTCAGAATGCCACGAACCTAGACCTTGCCGATGCCCGGCGTGGTCTCCGAATGCAGCAGACCGGAGCTCGGCACCTCGGCCCAGAAGGATCCGCCAGGCGCACGCCAAGGGCATCAAGCTGATCGGCGCGACGCTGACACCCGTCGAGGGCTCGGCCCACTCCAGCGAGGCGAACGAGAAGAAGCGCGATGCGGTCAACCGCTGGATCCGTACGTCCGGTGAGTACGACGCGGTGGTCGCCCTGGCCGACCCCGCCGACCGGGACCGCATGCTCCCGGCCAACGACTCGGGCGACCACCTGCACCCGAGCGACGCCGGATACCGCGTGATGGCCGAGGCGCTCGACCTCGACGCGCTCTGACGGCCCCGCGGGCGGCCGCGCGACGGCCGTGCCCGCAACCCCGGGCACGGCCGGTCCGGGCACGGCCGACGCCCGGCACGGCCGGCCACTGATCCGGTTACGACCCCAGGATCGTCGTCAGGAACTCCCCCGTCCAGGCGAGCAGTTCGCGGCCCACCACCGGCTTGCCGCCGATCTGTCCCGTGGTGGGGCGGGGGACCAGGATCTGGTGGGTGGCCGGTTTCAGGACCGTGCGGGGGTAGAGGCGCTTGAGGCGCAGCTCCTGGGATTCGCGCAGTTCCACCGGGCCGAAGCGGATGTTGGGGCCGGCCAGGGTGATGTCCGCGACGCCGCACGCCCGGGCCAGCATGCGCAGACCCGCGACCAGGAGCAGGTTCTCCACCGGCTCGGGGAGCTTGCCGTACCGGTCGGTGAGTTCTTCGCGGACGGCCCTGATGTCGTCCTCGGAGTTCACCGAGGCGATCGCCCGGTACGCCTGGAGACGCAGCTGCTCGCCGGGGGCGTAGTCGTGCGGAACGTGGGCGTCCACCGGGAGCTCGATCTTGACCTCCAGCGGGGGCTCCTCCTCGGTCCGGCCGTCCACCACCGCCCGGTAGTCCGCCACGGCCTCGCCGACCATGCGGATGTACAGGTCGAAGCCGACGCCCGCGATGTGGCCGGACTGCTCGCCGCCCAGCAGGTTGCCCGCGCCCCGGATTTCGAGGTCCTTCATGGCGACGTACATGCCCGCGCCCATCTCGGTGTGCTGGGCGATCGTCGCCAGGCGTTCGTGCGCGGTCTCGGTCAGCGGCTTCTCGGGCGGGTAGAGGAAGTACGCGTACCCGCGGTCGCGGCCACGGCCCACCCGGCCGCGCAGCTGGTGGAGCTGGGAGAGGCCGAAGTTGTCGCCGCGCTCGACGATCAGGGTGTTGGCGTTGGAGATGTCGATGCCGGACTCGACGATCGTCGTCGAGACGAGAACGTCGAACTTCTTCTCCCAGAAGTCGACGACCACCTGCTCCAGCCGGCTCTCGCCCATCTGCCCGTGCGCCGTGGCGATCCGCGCCTCCGGGACGATCTCGCGCAGCTTGGCGGCCGCCCGGTCGATCGACTCGACCCGGTTGTGGATGTAGAAGACCTGCCCCTCGCGCAGGAGTTCGCGGCGGATCGCGGCGCCGATCTGCTTCTCCTCGTACGGGCCGACGAAGGTCAGGACCGGGTGGCGCTCCTCCGGGGGCGTCGTGATCGTCGACATCTCGCGGATGCCGGTGACCGCCATTTCGAGCGTACGGGGGATGGGGGTCGCGGACATCGTCAGGACGTCGACGTTGGCGCGCAGCTTCTTCAGCTGCTCCTTGTGCTCGACGCCGAAGCGCTGCTCCTCGTCGACGACGACCAGGCCCAGGTCCTTGAACTTCGTCTCGGAGGAGAAGAGCCGGTGCGTGCCGATGACGATGTCGACCGAGCCCTCCTTGAGACCTTCGAGGGTCGCCTTCGCCTCGGTGTCCGACTGGAAGCGCGAAAGGGCCTTCACCACGACCGGGAACTGGGCGTACCGCTCGGAGAACGTCCCGAAGTGCTGCTGCACCAGCAGGGTGGTGGGCACGAGGACGGCGACCTGCTTGCCGTCCTGGACCGCCTTGAAGGCCGCGCGGACCGCGATCTCGGTCTTGCCGTAGCCGACGTCGCCGCAGACCAGGCGGTCCATGGGGACCGACTTCTCCATGTCCTCCTTCACCTCGGCGATGGTGGACAGCTGGTCGGGCGTCTCGACGTACGGGAAGGCGTCCTCCAGCTCCCGCTGCCACGGGGTGTCCGGGCCGAAGGTGTGGCCGGGGGCCGCCATGCGCGCCGAGTACAGCTTGATCAGGTCGGCGGCGATCTCCTTGACCGCCTTCTTCGCGCGCGCCTTGGTCTTCGTCCAGTCCGCGCCGCCGAGCCGGTGGAGGGTGGGGGCCTCGCCGCCGACGTACTTGGTGACCTGCTCCAGCTGGTCGGTGGGGATGTAGAGGCGGTCGCCGGGCTGGCCGCGCTTGGCGGGGGCGTACTCGACGAGCAGGTACTCGCGGGTCGCGCCCTGGACCGTCCGCTGGACCATCTCGATGTAGCGGCCCACGCCGTGCTGCTCGTGGACGATGAAGTCGCCGGCCTGGAGCGTCAGCGGGTCGATGGTCTTGCGGCGGCGGGCCGGCATGCGGCCCAGCTCCTTGCTGGCGGTGCGCTGGCCGGTGAGGTCGGTCTCGGTCAGTACGGCCAGCTTGAGGCCGGAGTCGACGAAGCCGTGGTCGATCGAGCCGCACGCCACATGGACGACCGACGGCTCGATCCCGGCCAGGTCCGCCTCCAGGCGGGCCGGGATGCCCTCGCCGCCGAGGACCTCCACGGTGCGGGCCGCGGGACCGTGGCCCTCCGTGATGTAGACGGTGCGCCAGCCGTCGGCCAGCCAGCCCTTCGTGTCGGCGAGCGCCCTCGCCGTGTCGCCGCGGTACGCCTCCGGGGCGTGCATGCCCAGCTTGAGCGTGTCGTCGGACAGCTCCTCGTCGGCGGCGAACGGCGCCACGGACCACCACAGCATGTCCAGCTCACGGGCCCGTTCCCGTACGTCGGCGATCCCGCGCAGCGAGGCCGCGCCCACGTCGATCGGGGCGTCGCCGCCACCCGCCGTGGCCGCCCAGGACGCCTGGAGGAACTCCTGCGACGTCGCCACCAGGTCCGCCGCCCTGGTCCGCACCCGCTCCGGGTCGCAGACCAGCGCCATCGACCCCTTGGGCAGGACGTCGAGCAGCAGCTCCATCTCGTCCACGAGGACCGGGGCGAGGGACTCCATGCCCTCCACGGCGATGCCCTCGGCGAGCTTGCCGAGCAGTTCGCCCAGCTCGGGGTGTTCCTCGGCGAGGGCCGCCGCACGCTCGCGCACGCTGTCGGTCAGCAGCAGCTCGCGGCAGGGCGGGGCCCACAGGCCGTGCTCGGCCACCTCCAGGGAGCGCTGGTCGGCGACCTTGAAGTAACGGATCTCCTCGACGTCGTCGCCCCAGAACTCCACGCGCAGCGGGTGCTCCTCGGTCGGCGGGAAGACATCGAGGATGCCGCCGCGCACCGCGAACTCGCCGCGCTTCTCGACCAGTTCGACCCGGGAGTACGCCGCTGCCGCGAGCGCGGCGGTCACGTCCCCCAGGTCGGCGCCCTGCCCGCTCCGCAGCGCCACCGGCTCCAGGTCGCCCAGCCCCTTGACCTGCGGCTGGAGTACGGACCGTACGGGAGCCACGATCACGCTCACCGGGCCGGCGGACGGGTCGTCGGCGTGGGGGTGCGCGAGGCGGCGCAGGACGGCGAGACGACGGCCCATCGTGTCGCTGCGCGGCGACAGGCGCTCGTGCGGCAGCGTCTCCCACGACGGGTAGTCGACGATCCCCTCCTCCGGCAGCAGTGTGCGCAGCGCGGCGGCCAGGTCCTCGGCCTCGCGGCCGGTCGCGGTCACCGCGAGCACGGTGCGCCCGGTCTCGCGGGCCAGCGCGGCCACCGCGAAGGGACGCGCGGCGGGCGGGCCGACCAGGTCGATGTGCGTGCGGTTGCCGTCGGTGGCGGCCTTCACCGCTTCGACGAGCGCCGGGTCTCGTACTACGGCATCCAGCAGACCGTGCAGGCTCATGAAGGGCTTCCGTCCAGGTAACGAAGTGACGAAGTGACGAGGTGGACAACGCGAAGGGCCCGACACGTCTCACGGGCCGGGGGCTCCAGCCTACGACGCCGGTACGCCACCCGCGCGAGGGAACGCTGTGGCTCGGACGGCGGTGTCGGCGCTACGCTGAACCCGAAGCTAGTCCGCTGTTAGTCCCCCGGCTCCCTGTGAGGCAGTCATGGAAGCAGCCCGGCAGTACAACGTCCACGAGGCGAAGACGCACTTCTCGCGGATACTGCAGCAGGTCGAGACCGGTGAGGAGATCGTGATCAGCCGGGCCGGCCAGCCCATCGCCAAGGTGGTGCCGCTGCGCCCCAAGGTCGACCGGACCGATTACGGCGCCCTCAAGGGTCAGATCCACATCCACGACGATTTCGACGAACTGCCCGACGACATCGCCGAAGCCTTCGGAATGCGCGGATGAAGCTGCTCCTCGACACGCACGTCGTCCTCTGGTGGCTCAACGCCTCGCCTGAGCTGTCCCCGGCTCTCAAAGACCTACTGCGCACCGAACCTGACGTGTACATCAGCGCGGCGACGCCATGGGAGATCGCGATCAAGCATTCCCTCGGCAAGCTCGATGGCACTGAGAACCTGGCCGAACGAGTCAGGGACCTGCAGTTCATGCCGCTGCCCATCACCGCGGCCCACGGGGTGCGCGCCGGCCGGTTGCCATCGCACCACCGGGACCCCTTCGACCGCGTGCTCATCGCCCAGGCGCAGATGGAAGAACTGACGCTCGTCACCCGCGACAAGTCGATCCCGCAGTACGACGTACAGATCATGGCGGCCTGACCAGGACAGCGGCCCGGTCCCGGGGGTGTCCGCAAGGAACACCCCCGGGACCGGGCCCGTCACCGCACCGCCCCCGCCCCGCCCCCGCCACTCCGTTACTCCGTGGCGATCGCGTCCAGTACGTTCATCCGGCCCGCCCGGAAGGCCGGGACCAGGGCGGCGAGCAGTCCCACGAAGGCCGACGCGACGAAGACCGCGACGATCGTGGTCCACGGGATCTCCAGGACGCCGAGCCCCTCCAGTGCCAGCAGCTTCTGGGCCGAGGTGCCCCAGCCCATACCGAGCCCGAGGCCGAGCAGGGCGCCGAAGAGAGCGATCACCACCGACTCCAGGCGGATCATGCGGCGCAGCTGGCGCCGGGAGAGGCCGATGGCCCGCATCAGGCCGATCTCCCTGGTCCGCTCGACGACCGACAGGGCGAGGGTGTTCACCACACCGAGCACCGCGACGATGATCGCGAGGGCCAGCAGGCCGTAGACGATGTTGAGCAGCTGGCCGACCTCGTCCTTCAGGTCCTGCTTGAAGTCGGTCTGGTTCTGCACCGTGAACTGCGGGTACGCGGCCAGCGCGTCCTTGAGCCCGGCGTACGCCGCGTCCTCCTTGCCGTCCACCGCCTTCGCGAACATGATCAGGTTCGGCGGCACCCGATCGGCCGGCAGGTACTGCGCGGCGGTCGTGACGTTGGTGTACATCGCGCCCTTGTCGACGTTCGTCTCGTCCGAGGTGATCGCCGCGATCCGGAGCTTCGCGGTCTCGCCGCCCTTGAACGCGACGGTCATCGTGTCGCCGACCCTGATTCCGTGCCGGTTCGCGTAGTCGTCGCCGACCGACATGGCGTTCTTGCCGTACGCCGCACCCAGCTCACCGGCGACGGTCTCGCGCCGCAGGTCCTCGGCGTACGTCGGATCGGCGGCGGCCAGCTCCTCGGTCTCCGTCTTCCCGTCGGGAGAGGTCAGCTCGACCTCGATCATCTTGTAGCTGGTGACGTGCTCGATGTCGGGAGCGGCGCGCAGCGCCTTCTCGGCCCCGGGCACGATCGGCCCGCTGGGACCGCTCTGGATGATGAAGTCCGCGCCGACCGACTTGTCCAGCTCCTCCGTGGCCGAGGCGACCATCGAGGACCCGACGACCGAGAGGCAGGCGACCAGCGCGAGGCCGATCATCAGGGCCGCGCCCGTCGCTCCCGTACGCCGGGGATTGCGCAGCGCGTTGCGCTCGGCCATCCGGCCGACGGGGCCGAACATCCGCAGCACGACGGCGCTGATCGCCCTGACCACGACGCCCGCGAGGAGCGGGCCCACGACGATGAAACCGATGAGGGTGAGGACGACGCCGCCGCCGAGGAACAGCGAACCCTCACTCGCCTTGTCCGCCCGCGTCGTCAGGTAGAGCAGCGTGCCGCCCGCACCGGAGAGGGCCAGGCCGAGTCCGGCCCGTATCCAGCCGGCCCTGCCGTCCGCGGGGGTCCCTGCGTCGCGCAGCGCGGCCATCGGGGAGACCTTGCCGGCCCGCCGGGCCGGGATGTAGGCGGCGACGACGGTGACGACGATGCCGAGCGCGAGCCCGACGGCCGGGGTCGTCCAGGCCACGGTCAGGTCCTCGGTGGACAGTTCCAGGCCGACGGCGCC
This sequence comes from Streptomyces enissocaesilis, assembly GCF_039533765.1. Taxonomy (NCBI): domain Bacteria; kingdom Bacillati; phylum Actinomycetota; class Actinomycetes; order Kitasatosporales; family Streptomycetaceae; genus Streptomyces; species Streptomyces enissocaesilis. The sequence continues at coordinate 106,840 of NZ_BAAAUD010000039.1, forward strand.
CATGAGCTGCATCAGGCCGACGGCGAGGCCGACACCGGCTCCGACGCCGAGGATCGAACCGAAGGTGCCCAGCAGCAACGCCTCCACCAGCACGGACCTGTTGATCTGCCGGCGGCTGGAGCCGATGGCCCGCATCAGGCCGATCTCGCGGGTGCGCTGGGCGACGAGCATCGAGAAGGTGTTGACGATGAGGAAGATGCCGACGAGGAAGGCGATTCCGGCGAAGCCGAGCATCGCGTACTTCATCACGTCGAGCATGGAGCCGATCTCCTCGCGGCCCGAGTCCGCGGTCTCCTTCGCGGTCTGGAGCTTGTACGGGCCGTCGGCCCCGCCGAGCGCACCCGCGACGTGCTGCTTCAACCGCTTGTCGCTGACGCCCTGTTCGGCGGTGACGGCGATGTGCGTGTAGACGTCCGGCTTGCCCAGCAGCTTCCGCTGCGAGGTCGCGGTGTCGAAGTAGACGACGGTCGCGCCCGGGTTGGTCACCTTGAAGGAGGCGATGCCGGAGATCCTGGCGCTGATGTCGCCGGTGACGGCTATGGTGCGCAGTTCGTCGCCGAGGCTCAGGCCGTGCTTGTCGGCGGTGTCGGCGTCGACCATCACCTCGGTGGGCCCGCGCGGGGCGTGTCCGGAGGTGATCTCCATCGACTTGAGGTCGCCGCGTGTCCAGTTGCCGGCGACCGTCGGGGCGCCGTCGTCGGAGCCCATCCTCTTGTTGTCGCCGTTGACGACGGTCACCGACGTGCTGGCGACGGCGCCCTCGGCGGACTTCACGCCGTCCGCCTTCGCCACCTGCCGGACCGCGGACGCGGGGAGCGTCTCGGGTCTGCCGGTCCGGGGCCCCTGGCCGTCGCTCCCGGCCGACTCGGGGCTGACGGTGACGTCGGCCGCGGTGGAGGCGAAGAGCTTGTCGAAGGTCGTGTTGACGGTGTCGGTGAAGACGAGCGTGCCGCACACGAACGCCACCGAGAGCAGGACCGCGACGGCGGAGAGGGCCATCCGGCCCTTGTGCGCGACGAAGTTGCGCAGGGAGGTCTTGACCACGGTCATGACGTCCGCCCGCGTGCGTCGAAGTCCTTCATGCGGTCGAGGACCTGGTCGGCGGTCGGCGAGAACATCTCGTCGACGATCCGGCCGTCCGCGAGATACAGCACCCGGTCCGCGTAGGAGGCGGCGACCGGGTCGTGGGTGACCATCACGATGGTCTGGCCCAGCTCGTCGACGGACTTCCGCAGGAAGGACAGCACCTCGGCGCCCGCCCGGGAGTCGAGGTTCCCGGTCGGCTCGTCACCGAAGATGATCTCGGGGCGTGCGGCCAGGGCCCGCGCCACCGCCACCCGCTGCTGCTGACCGCCCGAGAGCTGCGTCGGCCGGTGCTTGAGGCGGTCCGCGAGGCCGACCGTCTCCACCACCTGGTTCAGCCACGCCGCGTCCGGCCTGCGGCCCGCGATGTCCATCGGCAGCGTGATGTTCTCCAGCGCGTTGAGCGTCGGCAGCAGGTTGAATGCCTGGAAGATGAAGCCGATCCGGTCCCGGCGCAGCTGCGTGAGCTTCTTGTCCTTGAGCTGGGTGATCTCGGTTTCGTCGAGGTAGATCTCGCCCGAGGTCACGGTGTCCAGGCCCGCGAGACAGTGCATCAGTGTGGACTTGCCGGAGCCGGACGGGCCCATGATCGCGGTGAACTGCCCCCGGTTGATGTCCACATCGACGTGGTCGAGCGCGACGACCCGGGTTTCCCCCGCCCCGTACGCCTTGACGACCTGCCGCGACCTCGCGGCGACGGCCGTACGCCCGCCGGCGCCTCCATGCCTGGGAATGGTCATAGCCGTTGTCACGGTAAGTCTCCTATGTCGCTTGGGCCGTAAGTCGTGTGCCGTATGCCGTAGGCCGCATGAGGCGCGCGGGGCGTGCCGCCCGCCGGTGATCAAGTACTTCGAGTCTGGCGGCCCCGAGCCCTCCGCACAGTGGTGTGCAACGCCGTATTCACCTGAGGAAAACCCCACCCCCGAGGTGCTGTTGTCCCCCCGCCGCGGCTGGTCGAGCAGTAAGACCAAGCTAAAGAACGGGCGCGTTCTCCTCGTCCTCCACCGGGACGAACGTCCTCTGGCCAGAAGTAAGGAGAACCCCCTAGGGGCTCTCCACCCGCAGGTGGACCCCGTCTCCGGGCCCTCTGCACCCTCCCCCTGCGTGACCTGCGAGTGAGAAGGTGTCGGGGACCAGGTACGTGCACGGTGAAGGGATCTTGGTGAGCGGCGCCGGAAGCAGTGCGGGCAGCACGGGTGGTACGGGTGGTACGGGCAGTGCAGGCAGTGCGAGCGGCCCGGGAAGCACGGGCGGCACCGGAAGCACGGGCGGCACCAGCGCGGTTCCCGGCCGCCCGGACACCGCCGGCCGCCCGCCGGGAACCGTCCCGGACCCCCGCCGCGGCCCCGTCGTCGCCGCGCTCATGCTCGGCATGGCCCTCGCCGCCCTCGACGGCACGATCGTCTCCACCGCCGTCCCCCAGATCGTCGGCGACCTCGGCGGCTTCGCCGTCTTCTCCTGGCTCTTCTCCGGTTACCTCCTCGCCGTCACCGTCACCCTCCCCGTGTACGGCAAGCTCTCCGACACCTTCGGCCGCAAGCCCGTCCTGATCACCGGCATAGCCCTCTTCCTCCTCGGCTCCCTGCTCTGCGCCGCCGCCTGGGACATGGGCAGCCTGATCGCCTTCCGCATCGTCCAGGGCCTCGGCGGCGGCGCCATCCAGGGCACGGTCCAGACGATCGCCGCCGACCTCTACCCCCTCAAGGAACGCCCGAAGATCCAGGCGAGACTGTCCACCGTGTGGGCGGTGTCGGCCGTCGCGGGCCCGGGACTCGGCGGACTGCTCGCCGCGTACGCCGACTGGCGCTGGATCTTCCTCATCAACCTGCCGGTCGGCGCGGTCGCCCTCTGGCTCGTCGTCCGCCACCTGCACGAACCCGCCCGTACGAAGAACAGGCCGGCCACCCGCCCCCGCATCGACTGGGCCGGCGCACTGGCCGTGTTCGCCTGCGGCGGCCTGCTGCTCTTCGCCCTCGTCCAGGGGGGCGTCGCCTGGCCCTGGCTCTCCGCCCCGTCCCTCGCCCTCTTCGGCGCGAGCGCGCTCCTCGCCGCCGCCACCGTCGTCATCGAACGCCGCGCCGCCGAACCGATCATCCCCGGCTGGGTGTGGCGCAGGCGCACCATCGCCGCCGTCAACCTGGCCCTCGGCTCGCTGGGCCTCCTGATGGTCGCCCCGACGGTCTTCCTCCCCACCTACGCCCAGTCGGTCCTGGGCCTCGGGCCGATCGCCGCCGGCTTCGTCCTGTCGGTCATGACCCTGAGCTGGCCGCTCTCCGCCGCCCTGAGCCAGCACGCGTACAACCGCATCGGCTTCCGCCTCACCGCGATCATCGGCATCACCTGCGCGGCGCTCGTCCTGCTCGCCTTCCCGCTCCTCCCCTTCCCGGGCGCGGCCTGGCAGCCGGCCCTGATCATGCTGCTGCTCGGCGCGGCGCTGGGCCTCTTCCAGCTGCCGCTGATCGTCGGCGTCCAGTCGACGGTCGGGTACGCGGAGCGCGGGACGACGACCGCGTCCGTACTCTTCTGCCGCCAGGTCGGCCAGTCCGTCGGCGCGGCCCTCTTCGGCGCGATCGCCAACGCCACGCTCGCGTCCCGGCTCGCCGCCGCTCCCGAAGGGATACGGGACGGCCTCCCCGGCGATCTCGACTCCGTCTCGCACGCCCTGGGCGACCCGGGCTCACTCACGGCGGAGGCCGCCGAGTACCTCCGGCGGGCGGTGGACACGGCCGTCGACCACGTCTACGTGGGAGCGGCGATCGCGGCGGGCCTGGCCCTGCTCGCACTCGTCTTCGTGGCGCCGCGGCGCTTCCCCGTCATCACCGAGACCGAGGAGACACCGGCCGGCTGACAGCCCCCGTCCCCGTCCGGACGGACTGACGGCTTCCTCACCCGGACACCGAAGTACGTCCGGGTGACGCGAAGTGCGGGTCTCCCGAGAACGCGCCTTTCCCGCACCGCGCACCAGTTCCGTGACATGCCCCACAGAGAAATCACAGAAATCGTGGACAACCATCCGCGAATATCCGTTTTGGCCGCCCCGCGCGTAAGTGCCACTCCCCGGATTCGCCAATTCCGGCTTTCCTCGGCTCTTTTGTCAGTTCTACTCTTCGACGAAGTCGCGCAGCGTGAAGTCCCCCTACGGCGACTGTTTCTGTTTCTGTCTCTGTACTTCCGGACCCGGAGAAGGTCGCCTGTGAGATTCCGCCGCATTCTCGCCACAGCCGCTGTCGCCGCCGTGACGACGCCCGTCGCGCTGCTCTCCGCCACCCCCGCGTTCGCCGACACCAGGCCGGCCGCGCAGGAGCAGCTGAGCAAGCCCGGCATCGCCCAGCTGGAGAAGGCCGCCGCCGAGGCGCAGAAGGCGTACGACGACGCCGTACTGGCCGAGAAGGAGGGCAAGGAGGACCTGGAGGCGGCGCTCGCCGACACCACCCCCCTCGCCGTGGCGGCCACCGCCGCCGTGAAGGCCGCCAAGGAGGCCGAAGCCGCCAAGGCCGCCGCCGACAAGGCGCTCGCCGACGCCGAGGACAAGCTCGACGAACTCCCGGCGACCGCCACCCCGGAGGAGAAGGAAGCGGCGGAGAAGGCCGTCACCGACGCCGAGGCCGCGGCCAAGGCCGCCGCCGGGGCGAAGACCGCCGCCGACGCCGAAGCCGAGACCGCCCTCGACGCGCGGGACGACGCGCGGGTCGCCGCCGTTCGGCAGTACGAGCTGCTGAAGCAGGCCGTGAAGAAGGCCCTCGAAGACAAGACGGCCGCCGACGAGGCCCTCGCCGAGGCCAGGGAAGAAGAGGACGAGGAGGGGAACGAGGGCGAGGAGTGCGTCCCGGAGCCCGATCTCACCACCGTGGTGACCGGTCTGCCCTCCAAGGTCGTCGCGGGCGACTGGGTCGACTTCCGGCTCCGCCTGACCAACGGCACCGAGAAGACCATGGACGAGGTCTACCCGTACGCCGACGTCCACGCGACCGACAAGAGCGGCCTCGAGGACATCGGCGACCTGCTGAAACTGCAGTGGTCCTCCGCGTCCTCCACGACCTGGAAGCCCGTCGACGACACCTCGTACATCGACCCCATCAGCCCCCTGGAGGCCGGCGCCCACAGCGACATCAAGCTGCGCCTCAAGATCGACGCGAAGGCCCCGGCGGGCCAGGGCATGGCCTTCGCCTCCGGTGACTACTCCAACGACGACGAGTCCTGCGGCGGGACTCCGGACCCCGCCACGTACGAGTTCGAGATCGCGGCCGGCACCCCCGGCAAGACCCCGGACGCCACGCCCGCGCCGTCGGCCACCCCCGCCCCCGCCACCACCGCCACGCCCAGCGCCACACCGGCCGCCGTGATCCCGACGCCGCAGGGCGGTGTGTCCCACCAGCCGGTGAGCGGCAGCCTCGCCAACACCGGTTCTTCCTCCGCCGTGCCGCAGATCGCCCTCGTGGGCGGCGCGGCCGTGCTGGCCGGCGCCGGCGCGATGTTCGTCGTACGCCGCCGCAAGGCCGGCTCCGCCGCGTAAGGCAGAGCCGCCCCCGCCGAACGACCGAAGGGCCCGCATCCTCGGGAGCACCGGATGCGGGCCCTTCCCGGTCACAGCGGCGTACGCCGTACCTCGCGCCCGTCGCGTCGGGCGTACGCGGAGAGCAGCCCGTCCAGCGTCCACACCGTGGCCACCGCCCCCCGGCCTTCGAACCGGATACCGGTTGCGTTCGGCGAGAAGATTCGTCCGGGCTCCCGCCGGTCACCTGCCAGGGCCGCCGAGGCAGCCCTCCCGCGATCCGCCGGGCGCGGCACCATGGAGCCATGCGGACCGAACCTGTGCTCGTCTACGACGGCGACTGCGCCTTCTGCACCAGCTCGGTGCACTTCGCCGAACGCCTCCTGCGGCCCCGTTGCGAGATCACCCCGTGGCAGTTCGCGGATCTGGACTCCCTCGGCGTCACCCGGCAGCGGGCCGCGTACGAGGTCCTGTGGGTCACGCCCGCCGGAGCGGTGCACGGCGGCGCGCAGGGCGTCGCCAGGCTGCTGCTGAACGCGGGCAGGGGGTGGGCCGTGCCGGGGGCGCTGCTCACGCTGCCGCCCCTGCGGTGGCTCGCCCACGGCGTGTACCGGCTCGTCGCGAACAACCGCGGGCGGATGCCGGGCGGTACACCGGCCTGCGCCCTGCCGGCCCACCGCCGCCCGGCCGCCTGAGGCGCGGGACGGCGGCCCGCCGCGCTCCTCCGGCGCTCAGCCCTCCGCCGCGGCGCGACCGGTCAGGGCGGCCAGGCTGGTGCGTACGTGGGCCATGTGGGCCTGCACCTCCTCGCGGGCGTCGTCGTGCTCGCGCAGGATGCGCTCCGTCTCGCGTGCGACGCGCTCCTCGCGCACCCGTGCCTCGACGAGCAGTTCGGCGGCGCGCGCCTCCGCGTCCTCCTGGCCGTGGCGGGCAGCCTCCTGCGCCTCGGCGAAGACCCGCTTCGCGTCCGCGAGGCCGTTCTCGGCGCGGGCCGTCCGTTCGGCCTCGCGGGCAGCCAGTTCCGCCTCGCGTCCGGCGTGTTCGCGCTCGGCCTTCTCCCAGCGCTCCGCGTGCTTCTTCTCCTGGTCGGCGAGCAGGCCGGCCGTACGCTGCCGCATCTCCCTCAGTGCCGCGACGGCCTCGCTCCGCCACTCCTTCACGTCCCGGCGGGTATCGGCCCTGATCTCCTCGGCGGCGCGCTGGGCACCGGCGAGGATCTCCTGGGCGTGGGCCTCGGCGTCCGCCAGCACCGTCTCCGCGTACTCACGGGCCGCTTCGCGGACGGCGGCGACCTCCGCCACGGCCGCGTCGTGCGTCTCCTGGGCCCGGTCGTGGGCCGCGGCCGTCAGTTCCGCCGCCTCCTCCTCGACCACCGCGAGGAGGTGCTGGGCGCGCCTGCCGAGAGCCTCGTACGTCTGGGGAGCGAGCCCGTCCGCCTGCTCGCGCATCCGCGCCGCCTCGGCCTCCATCTCCTTGGTGAGGACGGTGAGGCACGCGGCACGCTCCCACGCGGCGTCGCGGTCCTGGGAGAGTCCGGCCGCGTACCGCTCCACCTGTTCCGGACGGTAGCCGCGGCCCCGTACGGCGACGAAGCCGTGAGGTGACGGTGAAACCGATGCACTCATCCTTGAAGCCTCTCTCCGACCCGCAACGCGATTCTGCGCAATCCTGACGGATGGGGTGGATGGCGCAAAACACGACACTCCGCCCGGCCGTCCCGCTCAAGGATGCGCCCATGGGCACCGGAAGCCGGAATCGGAGTGGCCCCGGACGGACGCGTGGAAGGGATTTCCGGCCGCCGTCCCGCGCCGGCTCCTACCCGTACCCGTACCCGTACCCGTTGCCCGTACCGGTACCCGTTGCCCGTACCGGGCGAAGGCGTCCGCCGTGCGGAGACCGGCCGGGGTGCCCGGCCCCTCGCAGACCGGGCGCCCCGGTACGCCCTCGGGAAGCCGTCAGAGCAGGCCGTCCCACATCTGTTCCAGCAGCACCGACCACCAGCTCTCCGGCGACGCCAGCGCCACCGGGTCCAGCGCCGCCAGCCGCGCCTGGAAGTCGACCGTCCAGCGGCCCGCCTGCTCGGGCGTGAGCCCGAAACGCAGCCGCCACATGTGGCCGAGCAGCGCCAGCGAGCGCGTGAACTCCGGCAGGCCGGTGTTCACGAACTGCGGCGGCACGGGCTGGCCGCCGGGACCCGCCTCCACCGGTACGGCCACGATGTTCGCCGTGCCGTACTGGACGCAGAGGGCCCGGCCGAAGTCGCTGCCCATGACGAGGTACGAGCCCGCGTCCGCGGCCGGCTGCACCCCGCGCTGCGCGGCGAGCTCCGCGAGCGTGGGCACCGGCCGGCCCGGCACCGCCTGCGCCCAGAAGAACGGCCCGAAATCGACCGGCAGACCCGCCACCACGAGCGTGTGCGCCACGAGGTCCGGCACGCCCTGGCGCGACACCGCCGCCCCGTCGAAGCGGAAGACGCCCTGCGGCCCGAAGGCGCCCATCAGCTCGTGCGCCACGCCCTCGGGCGGAATCGGCGGCGCCTGCATCAGCTGCCCCGGCGGCGGCAGCGGCGCCCGCACCGGCGCGGGACGCGCCGGGCCGTCCGCGACCTGGTGCAACTCGCCCTGGTGGGTGAGGAGATGCCGCATGCCCTGCTGACGGCCTGCGTGGTCCTTCCCGTACGGCGCCACGCTCGTGATCCGCACCTGGGGCCAGGTCTCACGGATCATGCGGGCGCAGTAACCGCCGGGCAGCTCGCACGACTCAAGCTCCGTGTGCAGCTCCAGCACCTGCTGCGGCGGCACGTTCATGGCGCGCAGCTCGTGCAGGATCTGCCACTCCGGGTGCGGGGTGCCGGGCGCGGAGCGGCGGATGAGCTGCTGCTCGCTGCCGTCCTGGGCGCGGTAGCGCAGTACGGCCTGGTAGCCGGGGCCGACCGTCGGCAGCCCGGTCGGCCCCGGCTGCGGGTAGCCGTAGGCCGGGGGCTGCGGCATGGGCACGGGTGGCTGCGGCGCGGCGCCCGGCGGCATCCCGGGCGGACCGGGCGGGCCCGGAGGGCCGGGCGGCTGCGGAGCGCCCGGCGGGGGGCCGGACAGCATGGTCGCCGCGTGGTGCACATCGCCGCCGGGCGGACCGGGTGGCTGCGGAGCGCCGGGCATGCCGCCACCCTGGCTCCGGTCGGCGAGCATCGTCGCCGCGTGGTGCACGCCCCCGCCGGACGGCGGCGCGGGCGGACCGGAAAGACCGGGCGGGCCGGGCGGGCCGGGCGGGCCCGGGGGCTGCGGAGCGGCACCCGGCATGCCCCGGCCCTGGCTCGGGTGGGCGAGCATCGTCGCCGCGTGGTGGACACCGTCACCGGACGGCGGCGCGGGCGGGCCGGGCGGAGCCGGCGGACCGGGCGGCCGCGGCCCGTCGGGGCCGAGCGCCGAAACGAGCTGGGTCGGTACGTACCCGCCCGCCGGGACACCGGGCTCGTTGGGCCCCTCCGGCGGAGCCGGGGGCGCCGGCGGCGGCGGAGCCGTCGGACCGCTCCCCCACGCACCGGGCGGCGACACGGGAGCCTTGCTGGTCGTAGCGTCGGCGATCTCCTCGGCGCCGGGACCGGGCCCGGCGGCGCGCGCGGGCGTCCCGGGCGCCCCGGGCGGCTGCGGAATCTCACCGGGCACGGCGGGAGCCACCGCGGTCGAGGGCAACCGGCTGCCGCCCGACATCAGCGCCGTCCTGGCCTCCGGCGCCACACCGGGCGGCGGGAAGTCGTCCTCGTCGGAACCGGAGAGCGGCGGCGCGAAAACCGTGGCCGGCAGCGGCACGGACGCGTCGTCGGAGCCCAGGGCCGGGGTGGTGTCGGTCCCGGACCAGGGGGTCGCCCCGACAGGCGCCGCGGGCACTCCGTCGGAAGCGGTGGGCTCGTAGTCCGCCCGCTCCGCACCGGCACTGGGCCAGGAGACCGCCCCGGTCCCCCGCCCGGCCTGCGAAGCGCTCCCGTCCGCACCGGCCCAACCCGCGCCCGGCGCCGGCCCGTCGCCACCCGTACCGGCGGAACCCGGGCCCGCCTCCGGGGGCAGAACCGCCCCCGCGGAGGGCGAACCCGCACCGCCCGCCACGGACGGCCCCGCCGGCGGGCCCACCGGTGAACCGGCAGACGGATCCGGCGCAGGAAGGTCCGGGACACCCAGGCTGTCCGCCGCCTCCTGGAGCCACTCCGGCGGTGTCAGCAGGAACGACGTCTGTTCCAGGTCCACCCGCTGCGCCGGAGCCGGCCCCGCGTCCGCCGCCGGTGACACCTCCGGCGTCCCGTACTCCTCCTCGTAGCGGCGGATCACCTCGCCCACCGGCAGGCCGGGCCACAGCGTGGCCTCACCGCCGTCGCGGGCGATGACCAGGCGCTGCCGCCCGCCGTCCGACGCGGGGCCGTTCTCACGGTCCTCCGCCCACACCACGAAACCGAGTTCGAACTCCCGCACCCGCACCTCACGGTGCGACGGCGCCGGCACGTCCCCGTTGACCCACTCTTCCGCGCGCTCCTGCGCCTGCGCGAAGGTCACCACCGGACCGTCACCCCTCGTCCGAAACCGGGACGGCGCGCGCGAAGCCGCCGTCGACCATCAGATTCGCCACGGTCTCCAGCTCCGGCGGATTGCCCGCCAGCCGCTGGAGAAAAGCGTCGAAGTCCTCACCGCAGGGCAGCAGAAGCCGCTCCACCCGCTCGTGCACCGTCAGCCCGTCGCGGTCCCGCGCGTCGTCGTACGCGACGAACCACACCGACCCGGCTCCCTCGCCCCGCACCTTCACGGCCAGCAGACCGCCCTGGACGAAGGCGACACCCAGGTAGTCCTTGGTCATGTGGTCGCGCAGACACTTGTTGACGTACACCAGATCGTTCACCGCGGCCTCGTCCCGCACCGTGAAGAACGGCTGGTCGACCAGCAGCCCCAGCTCCGCGTCGAGCGCCGTACCCACCGGCGCGCAGCCGCCCGCCGCCTTCAGGAAGGACCGGTAGGCGCCCGGAAGCCGGTAGCCGAGGTCCTCCTCGACGCCCAGGATCTGCTGCTCGCTCACCGCCACGGAACCCCTCGGCAGCCCGAAATGGGCCGGCCGCGTCTCCTGCAACGGACGCGTGCCGCGCTTGTCCTGGTCGACGGCGGCCGTCGTGAGTCCGCCGTGGTGCCGCAGCAACGCCTTCACCTCGACCGGTACGAGCTCCATGCGCCGGGTGCCCGCCACGTGGTGCCAGGTCCAGCCGTGCGGGGTGGCGACCGCCGGAATGGTGTCCCACAGGGCGTGCCCGGCGGCGGCCAGCGCCGCGTTGGCGGACACGTAGTCCGTGAGCCGCAGTTCGTCGACGCCGAAGCCCTCCGGGGGCTCGGCGATCTCCGCGGCGGCACGCGCGTACGGCGAGAAAACCGGGAAGCCGTCCTCGTCGACCCGTACACCGTGCGGGTGACGAGAGGCCCGGACCGGGTCCGGAAAATGCACGACCTGCCCGGCGTAGGCCGCGTTCGGTGGCGCGGCTTGCTGCCCGAGCCGACCTGTCGTCATGGCGGTTGCCCCCTGCTGCTGCTGGCTGGTTCGGCACAGCCTATGCGGTGGGACAACAGGGGGTCCTGCCCCTCGCCTTGCGTAACGAACCGTCACACGCGGGTCACCGCCCGGCGACACCTGTACACGATTCACCGACCCAGCTTCCGCATCACCGGACACATTTGGCAGGCTGTCCCAGCAACGCGGGGGCGTGCACACCAGCGGCTACCGCCGCGGGCACGGAGGGGAGCACCACCATGCACACGGCACAGACAACCGCCACGACGACACCGACAGGCACGGCCACGACCACCACGGCGACCACCGCGACCAGCGCACCTCCGGCGACCACGACGGCCGGAGACCCGCGCCTGAGCTGGAGCAGCGACGAGCCCACCCGCGCGCCAGTCCTCAGCCACCGCCGCGACGGCATCCTGCCGACGGTCGCCGCCGCACTCTCCGTGCGCGGCGCCGACACCCTCACGTGCACCGCGGGCCGGGCCGACCGGCCGCCCCGGCTGCACCCGCTCGTCCAGGACTTCCTCGACACCCTCACCAGCGGCCAGCGGGAACGCTTCACCGGCCGCTGCCCGGAAGCGATCCTGCTTTCCCGGCACATCACCGCCGTGGAAGGCTCGCGCTCCAAGCGCGCCTCCCGCAAACCCCTCACCACCGGCGAAGCCCGCCGCTCCCTCAAGCACGCCAAACTCACCGCACGGCGCATCCGTGAGGACGGCGACCCGCTGCACGGCAGCTACGCCCCGCCGTGCCGCTCCTGCACGCCGATGCTCGCCCATTTCGGCGTACGCACCGTAGACCCCACCGTGTCCCCCACCGAGAAGGGTTGACCCACAGCCGATGCCGGGCCCCATTCCCCACCCCGCCGCCCCCCGCTCCCACACCGGCACCACCCGCTTCCCGGTGGCCGTGGACGCCGCCCTGCGTGCAGCAGGCTGGCAGCCGGGGCGCTGGGACATGCGGCAGGCGGAGCACTGGGCCGACACCCTGCGCGCCCACACCTCACCGGCGGGCCACCGGCACAGCGTCTTCCCCGCCGCCGTCGAGGCCTGGGCCGAGTTCGGCGGGCTGCACATCGCCGCACCGGGGTCCGGCCGGCAGATCGCCCCGACACCGGTACGTTTCGACCCGCTGGGCGGCCTCCACCACGCCCGCACCCTCGCCGACCTCGGCCGTGCGCTCGGTACGGAGGTCTGCCCGCTCGGTACGGAGCTCAGCGGCGGCGGGGACGCCGGCCAGGCGGTACTCGCGATCGACGCGCAGGGCCGTGTCTACAGCCTCGACCACACCGGCGACTGGTACCTGGGCCCTGACCTCGACCAGGCCCTGGCCGCCCTGGTGACCGGCACCCGGCCGAGCCGGCTGGCCCCGGCGTAGAGGTCCGCCGGGGAGGCAGTACGGCGCCCCGCGGGGTACGGGGGCTTCGGGGCCGGTGCCGGGCCGGGGAGACTCCTCGGACGCCGAACGTCCGGGTACGCCGGTGTGTCCGGGGTGGTTGCGTCCGGCGCCCCGCGGGGAGCACCCCGGCACGGCCCCTCCCGGCACCGCGACACGGCACGGGGGGCGGCAGTGTCACGGCGCGAAGGGGCGCCGCAGGGGGAGCCCCAGCAGCGCCACCCCCGCCCCGCATCCGGGCACCGCGGTCCGGAGCGGAGCCGGTGCCGGCGGCCGCCCCCGTCCCGCAGCCGGCTACGCCTCGCGCGGGCGCGCCGGCAGCACCGCCGACACCCGGAAGCCCCCCGCGTCCGTCGGCCCCGACACGAACACGCCCCCCAGCGCCGTCACCCGCTCCCGCATCCCCACCAGCCCGTTGCCGCCGCTCGGCAGCCCCGCGTCGGCCGTACCGGCGTCCGACGGGCCGTTCTCCACCTGCAGGGCGATCTCCGACCCCCGGTACGCGAGCCGCACCCGCGTCTTCGCCCCCGCCGCGTGCTTGTGCACGTTCGTCAGGGCCTCCTGCACCACGCGGTACGCCGTCTGCTCCACCAGCGCCCCGCACCCGACCGGCGCACCCTCCGCCGAGAACTCCACCACCATCCCGGCCTGCCGCGACTGCCCCACCAGCGCCTCCAGATCGGCCAGGCACGGTCCGTCCTCCGCCTCCGCGGCGGCGATCGCCGCGGCGGCCGCGGCGACCGACGCCAGCGGAACCTCCGACGCCACCGGCCTCGCCCGGTCCCCCGAACGCAGCACCCCGAGCATCTCCCGCAGCTCGGTCAGCGCCTGCCGCCCCATGTCACCGACCAGCGCCGCGTTCTTGACCGCCTTCGCCGGGTCCTTCAGCGCCACCGCCTGAAGCGCCGCCGCGTGCACCACCATCAGGCTCACCCGGTGCGCGACCACGTCGTGCATCTCCCGCGCGATCCGCGTCCGCTCCTCGGTACGCGCCCACTCCGCCCGCTCCTCCGCCCGGTCGGCCAGCAGCGACAGCTCCCGCTCCAGCGAGTCCGCGCGCTCCCGCAGGCTCTCCATCAAACGCCGCCGGGCCCCTATATAGAGCCCGTACAGCACCGGCGGCCCGGTCAGCCCCAGCGACAGGAACAGCGAGGCCAGCGGCACGTACCAGGGGCCGGGGTCGAAGTCCCCGTCCGCCGCGTTCGCCACGTCCTGCTGGGTCCGTACGAACGTCACGATCAGCGTCCCGGCCAGCGACATCCCCGCCAGCACCGTGATGATCCGGCGCGGCACCTCCGACGCCGCCAGCGTGTACAGCGACACGATGCCCATCAGGAACGCCATCTCGGCCGGCGTCACGGCGATCGCCACCAGCACCACCGCGATCGGCCACCGCCGCCGCACCACCAGCACCGAGCCCGCGACCAGCCCGAACCCCGCCCCCACCGGGACCGGCAGTCCCGCACTCCCCGCGAACCTCACACCCTCCAACGCGCATTCGAGCGCCGAAACCAGCGCCAGCCCCACATCCAGGACGACACTGCGCCGCCTGTCCCACCACCAGTAGCGCCGGGCGGTCATACCCGGGGCGTCCTGATCTGCCCCCGTCACGGTCATGCCGTCCACCCTACGGGCGGCCGCCACCCAATATCCGGAGACCGGACGAGCACGGAACGGGCCGCATGCCCGTCGCACCGGAGGCCGCTGTTACGGCATAGTGTTTGCAGCCACGACGACAACCTGACGCGATGTCGGGTTTAGTCAGCCGTATTCCCCTGTGGTGTAATTGGCAGCACTGAGGCTTTTGGTGCCTTATGTCCGGGTTCGAGTCCTGGCAGGGGAGCACTTCCATCCGGGTCCTGACCACACTGGTCAGGACCCGCGCGCGTTTCGGCCCCGAGGCCCCCCGGTATCCTGCGGGTGTCCACCACCCGAAGCCGAAGGGCATCACCGTGAGCGCCTCCCGCCCTGCCGCCGTCGTCGTCCTCGCAGCGGGTGAAGGCACCCGCATGAAGTCGGCCACCCCGAAGGTCCTGCACGAGATCAGCGGGCGCTCGCTCGTCGGCCATGTCGTCGCAGCCTCCCGGGAGCTCGGCCCCGAGCACCTCGTCGTCGTCGTCGGCCACGCCCGCGAGCAGGTCACGGCGCACCTCGGTGAGATCGACGCCGGGGCCGTGACCGCCGTGCAGGAGCAGCAGAAGGGCACCGGGCACGCGGTGCGCATGGGCCTTGAGCGGCTCGGCGCCGGGATCGACGGGACCGTCGTCGTCGTCTGCGGCGACACCCCCCTGCTGACCGGCGACACGCTGGCCGGTCTCACGCGCACGCACGCCGCCGACGGCAACGCCTGCACCGTGCTGACCGCCGAGGTCCCCGACTCGACGGGGTACGGGCGGATCGTCCGGGACGACGTCAGCGGCGCCGTCACCGCGATCGTCGAGCACAAGGACGCCACCGAGGCACAGCGGGCGATCGGCGAGATCAACTCCGGGGTGTTCGCCTTCGACGGCCGGCTGCTCGCGGACGCGCTGGGCAAGGTCCGCACCGACAACAGCCAGGGCGAGGAGTACCTGACCGACGTCCTCGGGATCCTGCGCGAGGCCGGTCATCGGGTGGGTGCGGCGGTCGCCGCCGACCACCGGGAGATCCTGGGCATCAACAACCGCGTGCAGCTGGCGCAGGCGCGCGGGCTGCTGAACGCCCGGCTGCTGGAGCGCGCGATGCTCGGTGGTGTGACGGTCGTCGATCCCGCGTCGACGTTCATCGACGTGACGGTGACGTTCGGCCAGGACGCGACCGTGCACCCGGGTACGCAGCTGCTCGGCGCGACCCACCTCGGCGAGGGCTGCGAGGTGGGGCCGAACTCCCGCCTGACGGACACGGCCGTCGGCGCGGGCGCCCGGGTGGACAACACGGTGGCGGAGCGCGCGGAGGTCGGCGAGGGGGCGAACGTGGGCCCGTACGCCTATCTGCGGCCCGGTACCAGGCTCGGCGCGAAGTCCAAGGCCGGTGCGTACGTGGAGATGAAGAACGCCGTCATCGGCGAGGGCACGAAGGTGCCGCACCTGTCGTACGTCGGTGACGCGACCATCGGCGAGTACACGAACATCGGCGCCGCGAGCGTCTTCGTGAACTACGACGGCGAGTCCAAGCACCACACCACGATCGGTTCGCACTGCCGGACGGGCTCGGACAACATGTTTGTGGCTCCTGTCACGATCGGGGACGGCGCGTACACCGCGGCGGGCTCCGTCATCACCAAGGATGTGCCGCCCGGTTCCCTCGCTGTCGCCCGCGGCCAGCAGCGGAATATCGAGGGTTGGGTGGCTCGCAAGCGTCCGGGAAGCGCTGCCGCGCAGGCGGCTCAGTCGGCGGCCGTGACGGCCGACGGCGAAAGCTGACCGGAAACAGGTGCGTCCTTCACGGCGTACCGTGATAGGTGCACACAATTCGGCTGGCTCGCATGCGATTCAAAGGCGTGTGGGCGCAGCAGCAATGATTCACGTCCGAGGAGACAGTGCTGTGACCGGGATCAAGACGACCAGCGAGAAGAAGCTGATGCTCTTCTCCGGCCGCGCCCACCCCGAGCTGGCCGAGGAGGTCGCGCACCAGCTGGGCGTCGACCTCGTGCCGACGAAGGCTTTCGACTTCGCCAATGGTGAGATCTACGTCCGCTACCAGCAGTCGGCGCGCGGTGCCGACTGCTTCCTGATCCAGAGCCACACGGCTCCGATCAACAAGTGGATCATGGAACAGCTGATCATGCTGGACGCTCTGAAGCGGGCTTCCGCGCGGAGCATCACCGTGGTCGTGCCGTCCTACGGCTACGCCCGCCAGGACAAGAAGCACCGCGGTCGCGAGCCGATCTCGGCCCGTCTGATCGCCGACCTGATGAAGACGGCGGGTGCGGACCGCATCGTCACGGTCGATCTGCACACCGACCAGATCCAGGGCTTCTTCGACGGCCCGGTCGACCACCTGTTCGCGCTGCCGGTCCTCGCGGACTACGTGGGCGCGAAGGTCGACCGTTCGAAGCTGACGATCGTGTCGCCCGACGCCGGCCGGGTGCGGGTCGCCGACCGCTGGTGCGACCGCCTGGACGCGCCGCTGGCGATCGTCCACAAGCGCCGCGACAAGGACGTCGCCAACCAGGTGACGGTCCACGAGGTCGTGGGTGACGTCGAGGGCCGCATCTGCGTCCTGGTCGACGACATGATCGACACGGGTGGCACGATCTGCGCCGCCGCGGAGGCGCTGTTCGAGAACGGCGCGGAGGACGTCATCGTGACGGCCACGCACGGCATCCTGTCGGGTCCCGCCGCCGACCGTCTGAAGAACTCCAAGGTGAGCGAGTTCGTGTTCACAGACACGCTGCCGACGCCGGGCGAACTGGAGCTGGACAAGATCACGGTGCTTTCGATCGCGCCGACGATCGCGCGCGCGGTGCGCGAGGTCTTCGAGGACGGGTCGGTCACGAGCCTCTTCGAGGAGCAGGCGTGACCGTCCGGCCGCGAGGCTGATCCGAAGATCGATTTCTGGTGCGGCCTCCCCGCCGGGTAGACTCCCCGAGTTGCTCGGCGAGGGAGGCCGTACTCATGGGGTACGGCGGATCCGTTATCGACGCGCTCTTCGTAGCAGGCCGTTTCGTGGCCGGGTGACCCTTCCGTTTTTCGTCACCCACGAGGAGTGCAGCCATGGCCGAGATCAAGCTCGCCGCCGAAGTACGTACCGAGTTCGGCAAGGGTGCTGCCCGTCAGACCCGTCGTGCCAACAAGGTTCCCGGCGTCATCTACGGCCACGGCGCCGACCCGGTCCACGTCACCCTGCCGGGCCACGAGCTCATGATGGCGCTCAAGACCAGCAACGCGCTGCTGCGCCTCGACGTCGACGGCAAGTCCGAGCTGGTCATCCCGAAGGCCGTCCAGCGTGACGCCATCAAGCGCACCATCACCCACGTCGACCTGCTCGCGGTCAAGCTGGGCGAGAAGGTCACGGTCGAGGTCGCCGTCCACACCGAGGGCGAGCTGGCCCCGGGCGGCAACCTGCTCGAGAACGTGCTGAACACGCTGTCGGTCGAGACCGAGGCCACGCACATCCCCGAGTCCGTCACGGTCTCCATCGCGGGCCTCGAGGCCGGTGCCACGATCCACGCCAAGGACGTTCCGCTGCCCGAGGGCACCACCCTGGAGACCGACCCGGACGCGATCGTCATCCAGGTCCTGGCCCCGCAGGCCGAGGAGGCGCCCGCCGAGGGTGCCGAGAGCTCCGAGGCCTGAGCCTCGCTGTTCGCCGTCCAGCCGCAGTCCCGCGCCTCTGTGCGCGGGACGGCGGCTGGCGTATGAGGGTGTACGAGGGCGTATGAAGGAGACATGCAGATGACGGACGCAGCCGATCCCTGGCTGATCGTGGGTCTGGGCAATCCGGGTCCCGACTACGCGGCCAACCGGCACAACGTCGGCTTCATGGTCGTCGACCTGCTCGCCGAGCGGATGCGGGCGAAGTTCAAGGCGCACAAGGCGCGGGCCCAGGTCGTCGAGGGCCGCATGGGTGCGCCGGGACCGGCCGACCGCCGTGTGGTGCTGGCCAAGCCGCTGTCGTACATGAACCTGTCCGGCGGCCCGGTCACGGCGTTGCGCGACTTCTACAAGGTGCCGACGGCGCACATCGTCGCGATCCATGACGAGCTGGACATCGACTACGGCATGCTGCGCGTGAAGCTGGGCGGTGGCGACAACGGCCACAACGGTCTCAAGTCGATGACCAAGTCGATGGGCCCCGACTACCACCGGGTGCGCTTCGGCATCGGCCGGCCGCCGGGACGCATGCAGGTGGCCGACTTCGTGCTGAAGGACTTCTCCTCGACGGAGCGCAAGGAGCTGGGGTACTTCGTGGACCGGGCGGCGGACGCGGTGGAGTGCCTGGTCACCGAGGGCCTGGAGCGTGTGCGGAGTACGTACAACTCCTGAGGACAACCTCCGAGGATCATGGGGCAGAGGTTGACCGAGCGTGGCTGTATGGCCAAGGATCGCGCTCCATGGCCTCGAAGCGGATCCACGCCCTTCTGTACGTCCGGCGGGCGGCGACGGCCGGCATCGTGCTGCTGCTGCTCGTCGCCGGTGTCCGCTCCTCCTGGGAGACGGCCCAGCACGCCATGCTGGCGAAGGGGCGCGAGCACGGCACGCTGACGGTCGTCGGCTGCGGCGCCGAGACCTGTACGGGGGCGTACGTCCCCGAGGGCCCCGCGCCCCGCCACTCGCGCGTGACCATCGCCAGGTCGGTCGCGGTGGAGAAGGGCGCTGCCCTGCCGGTCGTCCTGAAGCCCGGCACGTCCGAAGCGGTACGCGCCGAAGCCCCCGGCATCCTCCACGCCTGGACCCCGCTGGGCGGCGCCCTGCTGCTCGCGGGCCTGGTCATCGGCGGCGGCCTGCGGCTGACCCGCGTCGCGTGGGGAGCGGGGACGGCCGGCGGGGCACTGCTGCTCGCGTCGTTCTTCGCGCTCTGAGCCGGGCCCGGGGCCGTTCCCGAGCCCGTCCCTGGGCCGTTTCCAGGCCCGCCCCTGGGTCGTTCCCGAGCCGTGCGGCCCCGTTCCGGAACGGCGTACGCCTGATCGTTATCCGAGACCTTTGGGTCAAGTCACGGCGCATGGGACGAATGGGCCAAGATCGTCCTTGACTGGGCGCGGAGGCCGCAGGAGGCTGAGCCGCCCCCCACGGCACCCACTTCTCTCACGTTGGACTGCCCCTATGCGCACCCTCATTCCTTCCGGCGCTCTGGTGACGGCTGTGACCGCCTCCTTGCTCCTGGCACCTTCCGCCCACGCCACGCCCAAGGGCGACAACGGCACGGTGAAGATCCACGACAGCACGACCGGCGAGGAGCTTCGCAAGAACGAGCCCAAGGTCTGCTCCTTCTACCTCGACGCCTTCGGCTTCGACGCGGCCCAGAAGGTCGACTGGCACATCGAGGCCTGGGCGAACAACACCGCCCCCAAGGGCGAGACCGTCAAGTCCGGTTCGCTGACGCTCGACGGCTCCGGCCACGAGCGCACCGAGGACATGGTCCTGCCGGACGGCCAGTACAAGCTGTTCTGGAACTTCGAGGGCGAGAACGGCAAGGCCAAGCACAAGGTCTTCAAGACCGACTGCGCGACCGAGGACAAGCCGGGCGAAGGCAAGCCGGAGAAGCCCGGTAAGCCCGACGAGAAGCCGGGCGAGGAGCCGGGCGAGGAGCCGGGCGGCAAGCCCGGTGACGAGCCCGGTGACAAGCCCGGCGACGAGCCGGGCAGCAAGCCCGGCGACGAGCCGGGCAGCAAGCCCGGTGACGAGCCGGGCAGCAAGCCCGGCGACAAGCCCGGCGACGAGCCCGCCGAGGAGCCGTCCGCCGAGCCCACCCCGGCCGGCGACGGCGAGCAGCCGGACAGCAGCGCCTCTCCGGCGGCGCCCGCCCCGGCGTCCCCGGCCCCGTCCGGCCAGGGCGATGCCTCCGGTGACCTCGCCGAGACCGGTTCGGGCGCGCCCGTCGGCGCTCTCGCCGCCGCCGCCGCGGCCCTGGTCGCCGCCGGCGGCTACCTGGTGATGCGCCGCCGCAAGGCCCAGGCGCAGGCCCAGTAGCACTGGCGCCGGCGCTGACCGGCACGAGAAAGGCGGTGGTCCTCCCGGACCACCGCCTTTCTCGTGCGTCTCGTACGTCCCGCCGGGGTCAGCCCGTGTTGCGCAGGCCCGCCGCGACGCCGTTGACCGTGAGCAGCAGCGCCCGCGACAGCAGCGGATCGGGCTCCTCGCCCCGCTCGGCCGCCGCGCGCTGGCGGGCCAGCAGCGAGACCTGGAGGTAGGAGATCGGATCCAGGTAGGCGTCGCGGATGGCGAACGTCTGGTGGAGCACCGGGTTGGAGCCGAGCAGCTGCTCCTCGCCCGTGATCCGCAGGACCTCCGCCACCGTGAGCTCGTGCTCGGCGCGGATCGTCTCGAAGACGTGCTTCAGGTTGTCCGGGACGAGCGTGTCGACGTAGTGCTGGGCGATGCGCAGGTCGGTCTTCGCCAGCGTCATCTCGACGTTGGAGAGAAAGTTCCGGAAGAAGTGCCAGTTCTCCTGCATCTCCTCCAGGACCGTGTCCAGGCCCGTCTCGCGCAGCGCCTTCAGGCCGGACCCGACGCCGTACCAGCCGGGCACGATCTGCCGTGACTGCGTCCAGCCGAAGACCCACGGAATGGCGCGCAGGCCGTCGAGGCCCGCCCCGCTGTCCGGGCGGCGCGAGGGGCGCGAGCCCAGGTGCAGGTCCGCGAGCTGGTCCACCGGTGTCGCGGCGAAGAAGTACGCCGGCAGGTCCGGGTCCTCGACGAGCTTGCGGTACGCCGTGTGGGCGGCCTCGGAGACCGTGTCCATCGCCGCGTCCCAGCGGGCGAGCGCCTCGTCGGACTGGCGGGGCGCGGTGTGCAGCGCGGACGCCTGGAGCGTGGCGGCGACCGTCAGCTCCAGGTTCTCCCGGGCCAGGGACGGCACCAGGTACTTGTCGGAGATGACCTCGCCCTGCTCGGTCACCTTGATCTCGCCCTCCAGCGTTCCCCACGGCTGCGCGAGGATCGCGTCGTGCGAGGGGCCGCCGCCGCGGCCGACGGTGCCGCCGCGGCCGTGGAAGAGGCGCAGGCGCACGCCGTACCGGTGGGCGACGTCGCGCAGGCGGCGCTGGGCGCGGTGGATCTCCCACTGCGAGGTCGTGATGCCGCCGAACTTCGACGAGTCGGAGTACCCGAGCATGACTTCCTGCACGTCGCCGCGCAGGGACACGAGCCGGCGGTACGAGGGGTCCGCGAGCATCTCGTCGAGGATCACGTCGGCCGCGCGCAGCTCGTCCGTGGTCTCCAGGAGCGGCACGATGCCGATCTTCGCCCAGCCCGAGTGCAGGTCGATCAGACCCGCCTCGCGGGCCAGTACCGCGGCGGCGAAGACGTCGTCGGCGCCCTGGCACATCGAGATGATGTACGACTCGATGACCTCGGGCCCGAACCGCTCCAGGGCTTCCCTGACCGTGGTGAACACGCCGAGGGTCTTCTCCCCGGCGGCGTCCAGCGGCGCGGGCGTCGGGGCCAGCGGGCGCCTCGACCTGAGCTCCTTCGCGAGGAGCTTCTGACGGTAGTCGCGCGGCATGTCGGCGTACCGCCAGGACTCCTCGCCGAGCCGGTCGAAGAGCTGCCCGAGGGCGTGGTGGTGCGCGTCGGCGTGCTCGCGCACGTCCATGGTGGCGAGCTGGAGCCCGAACGCGGCGAGGGTGCGGATCGTGCGGTCCATGCGGCCGTCGGCGAAGAGGCCGCCGCGGTGCTCGCGCAGCGACGTCTGGATGAGCGCGAGGTCGGCGATCAGCTCGCCGGTGCCGAGGTAGTCGATGCCGGGCCGGTGCGGGCTGCCCTCGGCGAGGCGCTCGCGCGTGTTGAGGAGCTTCTGCCGGATGCAGGTGGCCTTGAGCCGGTAGGGCTCCTCGGCGTTCAGGCGCTTGTAGCGGGGGCTGATGGGCAGCCGCGCCAGGTCGGCCTGGAGGGAGGTCAGCAGCTCCTCGGTGACGCCGGTGTGGCGGATGGAGTTCGACAGCTGGCCGCGCAGCTCGTCGACGAGCGCCAGGGCGTCGTTGATGCCGTGCTCGTGCTGGAGGATCAGCACGTCCCAGGTGACGGCCGGCGTCACGTTCGGGTTGCCGTCGCGGTCGCCGCCGATCCAGGTGCCGAAGGTCAGCGGCCTGGTCTCCGCGGGCAGCTCGATGCCGACGCGTCCCAGTTCGGCGGCGAGGTCCTCCAGGACGTCGCCCACCGCTCCGACGTGCAGCTCGTCGAGGTAGTAGATGGCGTTGCGCGCCTCGTCGGCGGGCTCGGGGCGTACGACGCGGAGCTCGTCCGTCTGCCAGATGAGGTCGATCGACTCGGCCAGACGGAGGTCGTGGCGGCGCCGGTCGGAGGCGATGACGGGGGTTTCGAGGAGCTCGGCGACGCGGCGCAGCTTGTTCAGTACGGACCGGCGCGCCGCCTCGGTCGGGTGCGCCGTGAAGACGGGCCTGACGTTGAGGTTCCTGACGGTGTGGCGCAGGTGCTCGGGGTCGGCGTCCTTGAGCCGGTCCGCCGTACGGGCGAGGAGCCCGCCCTCCTCGGCGCGCTTGGCGCGCATCTCGCGGCCGCGGTGCACCTGCTCGGTGACGTTGGCAAGATGGAAGTAGATGGAGAAGGCGCGCACCAGCCGGGCGGCGGTCTCCAGGTCGGTGTCGCCGAGCAGCTCGGCGGCGGCTTCGCCGTCGGTGCGCGTCAGGGCGCGCACCCGCTCGACCAACTCGAGAAGTTCGGGACCTTCCTGCCGTACGAGCGTCTCGCCCAGCAGGTCGCCGAGGCGGCGAATGTCGGCGCGCAGCTCCGCGCTGGTGGTGGAGTTCTGGTCGGCACTGCTCACAGGTGCGGCTCCTTGCAGTGTTTCAGCACGTCTGGAGGTTTTGTGGACCACGCTGTCCGACGAGGCCCAGGATATGCGGCGCGGTTGAACCTGTGCTCCTCGGCCTCTTGCCGCGAGATAAAGCGCTGCCATACTTACGATGCCGTAGGTTACGCATCCGTAGCCAACGCATCAGTCACTTCCCTCACCCCCAGGGGACTCCATGACCACACGTTCCGACGTGCTCGAAGACGCCAGCGGAGCGACGGCCGGCACCTCGGCCCCCTCCGCCACGCGCGGTGGGGAGTCCAAGCGCTCCATCGAGCAGCTCGCACTTCTCCTCTTCATCACCGTTCCCTTCGTCGCCCTCCTGGCGGCCGTGCCGCTCGCGTGGGGATGGGGTGTGAGCTGGCTCGACCTGGGCCTGCTGGTCTTCATGTACTACCTGGGCTGCCACGGCATCACCATCGGTTTCCACCGTTACTTCACCCATGGTTCCTTCAAGGCGAAGCGTCCGCTGCGCATCGCCCTGGCGGTCATGGGCTCCATGGCGGTGGAGGGTCCCCTGGTCCGGTGGGTGGCCGACCACCGCAAGCACCACAAGTTCTCGGACGCCGAGGGCGACCCCCACTCCCCCTGGCGTTTCGGCGAGACCCTGCCCGCCCTGATGAAGGGCCTGTGGTGGGCGCACATCGGGTGGATGTTCGACGAGGAGCAGACGCCGCAGGACAAGTACGCACCGGACCTGATCAAGGACCCGGCGATCCGCCGCATCTCCCGCGACTTCGTCTACTGGACGATCCTGTCCCTGGCCGTCCCCCCGCTGGTGGGCGGTCTGGTCACGATGTCGTGGTGGGGCGCGTTCACGGCGTTCTTCTGGGGCTCGCTGGTCCGCGTCGCCCTCCTGCACCACGTCACCTGGTCGATCAACTCCATCTGCCACGCGGTGGGCAAGCGCCCCTTCAAGTCGCGTGACAGGTCCGGCAACGTCTGGTGGCTGGCCGTGCTGTCCTGCGGCGAGTCCTGGCACAACCTGCACCACGCCGATCCGACATCGGCCCGGCACGGTGTGATGAGGGGACAGGTGGACTCCAGCGCCCGCCTGATCCGCTGGTTCGAGCAGGCCGGCTGGGCGTACGACGTCCGGTGGCCGAGCGCGGACCGTATCGACTCCCGACGCAGGACCGGGCCCTCCGAAGCGGCATGATGGGTGACGTGGCGATCGACGGCAGCAGTACGAACAGCGAGAAGAGCAGGCCCACTCCGAGCCGGCGTGCCCGCCGCGTCCGCATGACCGGCAAGGAGCGCCGCGAACAGCTGCTGGACATCGGTCGCACCCTCTTCGCCGAGAAGGGGTTCGAGGGCACGTCGGTGGAGGAGATCGCGGCGAAGGCGGGCGTCTCCAAGCCGGTGGTGTACGAGCACTTCGGCGGCAAGGAGGGCCTGTACGCCGTGGTGGTCGACCGGGAGATGAGCCGCCTGCTCGACATGGTCACCGGCGCGCTGACGGCGGGCCACCCGCGCGAGCTCCTCGAACAGGCCGCGTTCGCCCTGCTCGACTACATCGAGACGTACACGGACGGTTTCCGCATCCTGGTCCGGGACTCGCCGGTGGCCCAGTCCACGGGCTCGTTCGCCTCCCTGATCAGCGACATCGCCACCCAGGTGGAGGACATCCTGGGCCTGGAGTTCAAGGCCCGCGGCTTCGACCCCAAGCTGGCCCCGCTGTACGCCCAGGCCCTGGTCGGCATGGTGGCGCTGACGGGCCAGTGGTGGCTGGACGTCCGCAAGCCGAAGAAGGCGGAGGTCGCGGCGCACCTGGTGAACCTGTGCTGGCACGGCCTGGAGAACCTGGAGGCGAAGCCCCGCCTGATAGGCCACCGCAAGAGCTGACGCCGCAGCCGGGTGAGCGGGCCGCCCCTCTGTCAGGGGCGGCCCGCTCACGTGGTCCGTCTCCGGAGGCGTTCGCGTCAGACGGTACGGTCCGGCCCGTCGCCCTTGACCCCGCCGAGGAACGCGGCGAAGGCGGCGGCGGTGACGGCGAGCACGGTGCCTTGCGTTGCCTTGGAGTCACGGACTCCGACCCACGACCGAGCATGCGCGATCTCGACGCACTCGTTGTCGGCCGCGCTGTAGCTGCTCTTGAACCAGCCCGCAGCCGCGAGCTGAGCGGCGGTTGGTGCTTTGTTCATCGAGGGAGCTCCTGTCGTGCTGCGGCCAGCAGGTCGAGGCTGACCGAGGTATCGGCTGCTTGGGATCGCAGGTAATCAAACATGAGTTTGTAGCTCTGTACTTCGCTGGGGGCATCGAGGTAGAGGCCGCGTTTGTGGAGTTCGAGGTAGACCACGTTCATGCTGTTGAGCGGGTCCCCTTCGTCATCCCGGCCGAGGATCACGAAGTGACCTCCGGACCCTGCGGCATGGGCGCCCGCAGCGAACTGGAGCACCTGGACGTCCACGTTGGGGCGCTGGGCCATGGTGCGCAAGTGCTCGATCTGCTCGGCCATCACGTCATTACCGCCGACGGGCCGTCGAAGTACAGCGTCATCGAGCACCACCCACAGATGGAGTGCGGGTGAGCGCTCCAAGATGGCCTGCCTTTTGATTCGGGCATCGACCTTGTCCTCGATCACGCCTGCTTCCGCGCGTACATCCTGCGCCTGATGGAGCGCGAGCGCATAGCTCGGCGTCTGCAACAGCCCAGGCACCAGGGCGTTGGCATAAACACGAACTCGACCCTCTGTCCAAGGCGTACGCCGTGTCCGGCATCCACCACGACCGGGTCACGACCGGTGTCCCGTACACGATCGACATCGACATCACGCTGGACGCCCTCCATCAGCTCTGACCCCGCCACCGCGGGCGAGCGCGGAGGCGGGGCTGTGACGGGCTGGGCGTGCGCTCAGGGCGCGGGGTCGGCGGCAAGGGCGTACAGCAGCTCGTAGGCGGTGTGCACCAGGCGGGATCTGCGGCCCGAGCGGGTGACGAGGGCGGCGACGCCGGTCGCGGAGGCCGGGTGGAAGCCGAGGAACGCCTGCTGGCCGAAGGTCTCTCCGCTGTGGAAGAGCAGCGGCCCGCCGGGGGCCGGGTGGTGGTACCAGGTCAGTGTGTGGGTGTTGCGGTGGTGGAGGCCGCGGCGCAGCTGCGGGATCTGGACGTCGCCCAGGGGCAGGCGCAGGGGCAGGGGCGCTCGCTCGGGGTCGAGGTGCGCTTCGAGGTACGTGAGCAGGTCGGCGGAGGTGGAGCGGACGGCGCCGGCGGCGCGGAAGGGGCCCATGTCGACGCCGGGGACCGGGGTGGTGCCGTCCGCGCGGTGGCCGGTCGCGGTGGTCGCGGGGTCGCCGGGGCCGAGAGTGGTGCCGGTCAGGCCGAGGGGGTGCGTCACGTGGCGGGTGAGCAGGGTGGGGCAGTCGGTGCCGGCGGCATGGGCCATGGCGTGGCCGAGCAGCGCCACCCCGAAGTTGGAGTAGTGCCAGCGGGTGCCGGGGCGGTGGCGGGGCCGGGTGCGGGCGAAGGCGCGCAGGATGTGTTCGGTGTCGTACGTGGTGTAGCCGTCGACGTGCGGACGCAGCAGGGCACGGGGCCTCAGGCCACTGGGGATGCGGGGCAGTCCCGCGGTGTGGGTGGCCAGGTGGCGCAGGGTGATGCGGCGTGAGTCGGGGTGGCGCAGGGGCAGATGGGGCAGGTGGGCGGCGAGCGGGTCGTCGAGGTTCAGAACGCCGGAGCGCGCGAGGCGGGCGAGGAGCAGCACGGTGAAGGTCTTGGTGATCGAACCGAGTTCGTAGCGCAACGCGTGACGCGGCACGGCCGGGGCGGGTCCGGTGCCGCCGGTGACGGTGGTCCGCCGGCCCCGGCGGGTGACGGCGAGCACGGCGTCCGGGCCGTCGATCGCGGTGAGCGCGTCCGCGAGGCGGACCGCGAGCGGGGTGACGGGCGTCCTGGCGGCGGGTGCGAGCGTGCTCATCGCGCGGTGGACATCGCACGGGAGACGGCCATCGCGGAGGCGAACGCGGCGACCATGGTGGGGTGGTGGACGATGTCGAAGACCTCCGCCGCGTCGCCGTCCGGCATGCCGTGGTGAAGGGGCATCGCCCCGCTGTCGCACTGCGCGGCGGCGTACCGCTCCCAGATCTCCGCGTCGAGTACGGGCCGCGGCAGGCACGTGTCGACGACGAGGAGTTCGCCGAGCAGGTCCCAGTGTTCGAGGTCCGCCCAGTCCTCGATCCAGGCGGGCAGGTACAGCGCGAGATAGGAGGCGATGTCCGGGGGGATGCCGTCCGGCTTCTCGCCCCAGTTGGTGAGGTGGAAGACGGTGTGGGTGATGTCGTACGCGATGTGGTACTGCACGGTCCACGGTTCGGGCAGCCGGCCCAGCCAGGTGCGGCTCAGGGCCCCGTCGAAGTCTTCGCTCGGCACCAGACCCGTCTGGCGCTCGGAGTTGATCACGCCGAGCCGCCGGTTGGGCAGCACCTCCACCGCCGACCAGGTGAGGGTGCGGCGGCCGGCCTCCACGGCCGACTCCAGCCCCGGGTGGCGGAAACCCAGTTCGTGGAAGGCCGAATAGATTTCCAGGGGCACGGGCGAGAACGGTTCTTCGTGCTGGAGGGCGGCCAGCACGTTGCCGCCGTCCAGCAGTTCCCGCCAGGCGAAGTCCAGCAGATGTCCGGCGCGGGTGTGCTGGCGCGAGCCGGCCACGCCCTCCCGGAAGAGCACCCGCATGTTGATCGCCAACTCCCCTATGGGCTTGAGCCGTTCGATGACCCCTTTGCCGGTGGCCCGGTCCTCAGGGGTCAGCCGGAAGTGCTCACGGTGGTTGTCGAGCCAGGTCAGAGCCCGGTCGCCGACGCCGTGCAGCAGCGCGGGAGAAGCGGCTGCGGTGGTGACGGTCATGGAGCCACCTCGTCTTCGTGGGTGTGCCGCCCGGCGGTCGCCGTCACGGCCTCGTCCGGCGCGGAGACCTTCTCGTCCAGGGCGATGCGGGCGAGGGTCCCGGCGAAGACGGTCACCAGAGTGGCGTGGTAGCAGGCCGCGAACGCCCCGGCACGGTCGCCCGCGGGCGGTGCGGCGCCCGCCGCGGGCACGCTGCCGTCCGGCACCTGCGCTTCGGCCAGCCGCTGCCAGGCCACCGGATCGTACGGAGCGGCGGGCAGGCAGGCCGTCACGGCCAGCAACTCCCCAGCGAGATCCCACAGCTGCTCATCGAGCCAGTTCTCCAGCCAGGCGGGGAGCCACAGTCGCAGGTAGTGGGCGAACGGCCGGGACAGCCTCCCGCGGGCGCGGCCCCAGTCGGTGAGGTGGAAGACGTCGTGGGTCAGGCCGTACGCCGCCTTGCGGTCCAGCGTCCACGGCTCCGGCAGCAGACCGAGATTGGTCAGTTCCAGTACGGCCCCGAAGTCGGCGTGGGGCGGCAGGCCGATCCGTCGCTCCGCGTTGAGGACACTGAGCGTACGGGTGTGATCCTCGCGCGCCACCCGCCAGCCGCGCAGCCGCGTCGTCGTTGCCAACAGCTCGTCCACGGCGCGGTCGCGCAGCCCGGCCTGCGCGAACACCCCGTAGATCTCCACCGGGTACGTGGCGTGCGGCTCTCCGCGGATCAGCTCGGTGAACAGTTTCCCGTCGCGGGTCTCGCTCCAGGCGAAAGCGAACAGCCCGTCCGCCACCGAGCGCAGGCCGGGGAGGGGATGCGACGTTTTGATCAGGTGCGTCAGTTCGGCCAGTTCCACGAGGGGCTTGAGGGTCAGATCGGGGTCGGCATCCGTCGTGACGTTCGGCGGCAGGCGGAAATACGGGCGCGCCTCGTCCAGCCACCCCAGGCCGTCGCCGACAATGCGGTCGAGCAGTGACGCCGGGGCGGCCGTGGCGCCGGTCACCCGCCCCGTCCGTAGAACTGCTGCGCGGCCATGAGGTGGAGCGCCACCCGGGCGTCGCCGCTGCTCATCTGCCGTACGAACGCCAGTCCGTTGTCCAGGCCCAGGGTCGGCGGCACGTGCGGCAGCCGGGCCAGCCAGCGGCCCAGGCCGGCGGCTTGGAGCCAGTCCCTGCGGCGTACCGCTCGGACGAAACCACGGGCCAGGTCGTCGGTGCGCGACGCCAGCCGGTCGGTCAGGTCCGTCGCGATCCCGGGGAGTGCGAGCGCGGCCAGCTGTGACGTGCGGTGGGAGAGCTTCGGCCAGGGGGCGTCGGTCACCCAGGCCGATCCGGCCCGCGGCGCCTGCGGCCAGCGGCCCGCGCCACCGGACAGGAAGGCGTGCGAAGCCTCGGCCAGTCCCCGGTAGCTCCACACCGACACCTCCGACGCGCCGGGTCCCGGCGGATACGCCGTCAATGCCTCCCGCACCACTGCCTCGTCGTCCGCACCACCCGGTGCTGCCCGGTGGTCCAGCGCGTACGGCGCGAGCACGTCGGCACCCAGCACCCGGATCGCGGCCGACGCCAGCGGGTCGCCCTGCCGCAGGATGCGGGAGAGCGCATAGGTGTCGCCCTCGCCCCGGAGGGCGAGGACGACTCCGCTCGCGGCATCGGCGATCACAGCGCTCAGCGGGACTGCTCCCGCTCCCGTCTGTTCAGCCAACGCATCCGCCATTAACGGGTTTCCTTCTTCGGACGGGGGGTGGGCGGCGACGACTTGAATCCGCCCAGAAGGGCGAGTCCACCTTGGCACTCACGCGTGTCGCGGAAGAAACCCTCGGGCTCGGCTGAGTCCAGCAACCCCTCGACCTCGGCGGTCAGAGCGGCCGTCTCGGTGTGGGAAGTGCGATCCATAATCATGGGATCATCTCCTTTTTGAGGCGGTACAACCAGGTTTGCACGGGCCCCAATTGTCCGCAAACGGGGAAAAGCAGTCGCAGGTCAGCGCGGGCGTCCCGCCTTCCGGGCGACGGCGAAGACGCGCCGGAACGGAAAGACCGTGCCGTGCGGGCCCGCCGGGTAGGCGGCGCGCAGGGCCTGGGCGTACTCCGCGACGAACGCCCCGCTCGCCCCGGGGTCGTCGGCGAGGGCGGTGAGGACCGGACGCAGGGCCGTGCCCTTCATCCAGTCCAGGACCGGGTCCTCGCCGTGGAGGATCTGAAGGTACGTCGTCTCCCACACGTCGGCCTCGCAGCCCAGCGCGACGAGACGGGTGAGGT
This sequence comes from Streptomyces enissocaesilis, assembly GCF_039533765.1. Lineage (NCBI taxonomy): Bacteria > Bacillati > Actinomycetota > Actinomycetes > Kitasatosporales > Streptomycetaceae > Streptomyces > Streptomyces enissocaesilis. The sequence continues at coordinate 136,875 of NZ_BAAAUD010000039.1, forward strand.
AGGCCTCGGGTTCCAGGACCGCCGCCGCGCGGTCGCCCGCCCCGCCCAGGCGGGAGCGCCAGCGCGGTGATGCGCGCAGGGCCGCCAGGATCGTGTGGCTGGGGGCGGTGAAGTTGCCGGGGACCTGGAAGGCGAAGGTGCCGCCGGGGGTGAGGGCGTCCAGCCAGACCGGGAAGCGGTCGGCGTGGTCCGGGACCCACTGGAGGAGGGCGTTCGAGACGATCAGGTCGTACGTTCCGGTCCCGGGCTCCCAGGTGGCGGCGTCGGCGTGGACGAAGTCGAGGCGCGGCCCCGTATGCCGCCGGGCCCGCTCCAGCATCTGCGGGGAGTTGTCGTAACCCGTCACGCGGGCGGCGGGCCGACGGGCCGCCAGCAGCGCGGTGACGTCGCCCGCGCCGCAGCCGAGGTCGGCGATACGGCCGGTCCCGGCGCCGGGACCGGCATCGGGCCCGGGGCCGACGCGGGCGAGGAGGTCGAGGAAGGGCCGGGTGCGGTGGCCGGCGTGCCGGAGGTACTGGTCCGGGTCCCAGGTCGGTCGTACGGTCATGGCGGCAGCCTCACGGACCTTTTCTCTCGATGTCAAGATTCTCGACCCCAAGAGACTTCATGTCGACAGACCAACTACACTGATCGCCATGGAGGACGAGGTCGACCGACTGGTCGCTGCATGGCGCCGCGAGCGCCCCGACCTCGACGTGGAACCACTCGAGGTCCTCAGCCGTGTCTCCAGGCTGGCCCGCCACCTCGACCGCGCCCGCCGCACAGCCTTCTCCGAGCACCAGCTGGAGCCGTGGGAGTTCGACGTGCTGACGTCGCTGCGGCGCGCCGGCGACCCGTACCAGCTCTCGCCGGGCCAGCTGCTGACCCAGACCCTGGTCACCTCCGGCACCATGACCAACCGCATCGACCGGCTCGCCAAGAAGGGCCTCGTCGAACGGCTGCCCGATCCGAGCGACCGCCGCGGCGTACTGGTGCGGCTCACCGCGGAGGGGCGCGACCGGGCCGACCAGGCGCTCGCCGGCCTGCTCGCGCAGGAGCGGGCCATCCTCAGCGAGCTCTCGCGCGCGCAGCGCGGCGAACTGGCCGGCCTGCTACGCCAGTTGACCGCCCCGTTCGACAACATCCCCGGCTAGGTCCACCGGTCCGACCCCCGCCCGGCGCGCCAGCGCGACCGCGGCGAGCGTCGAGTGCACCCCCAGCTTCCCCAGCACGTTCTGCATGTGCGTGCGCACGGTGTGCGGGGAGAGGAAGAGACGTTCCGCCACCGCCTTGCGGCCCAGCCCGGCCACCATGCACCGCAGCACCTCGCGCTCGCGCGGCGTCAGCGACTCGACGAGCCGCTCGCTCTCGGTGCGGTGCTTGCGGGCGGCGGTCAACTCCCGCAGTACGCCCGTCAGGAGCGCGGCCGGCAGATGCGTCTCGTCGCGCAGTACGCCGCGGATGACGGCCAGCAGGCGTTGCAGCGAACAGTCCTTGGCGACCCAGCCCGAGGCCCCGGCCTGGAGGGCGAGGGCGGCGCGGTGCGGGTCGTCCTTCTCGGCGAGCACGACCGTACGGACGGACGGCCGGCCGGTACGGACGCCCGCCACCAGGGAGATGCCGTCCACCGGCGTGTCCTCGACCGGCTCCGGCACGCACACGGCGCGGGCCGTCACCGCGGTGGTGGCGCCGAGGTCGGCGTCGACGAGCATGACGTCGAACCCGTGGCCCTCCGCCGCCGCCCGCTCCAGGCAGCGCAGCGCGGCCGGGCCGCTGCCGGCCGCGGAGACGTCCACGTCGGGCTCGGCGGCGAGGGCCGCGGCGAGCGACTCGGCGAAGATGCGGTGGTCGTCCACCACCAGTACCCGGATACGAGCCACAGACGCCCCCATGCCGCGTTGGACCGAAGTGTCCCCCCTGGACCCCCGGGGGAGGCGGACCACATGCGGGTACGACGCCCGGGGAAGCGGACGGTCCGGACGCACGGCCGCCGCCGCGCGTCTGCCCCTGCCCGTCCCGGACGGCGTACCCGACTGTCTCGCCCCCTGATCAAGCACCGGCCCCCACCGGCGCTCTGTTTCAGCGTACGGCGGGGGACGGAAAGCCGGAGGCGATTCGCAGAACTGGCCGGCCGGGAGGGTTGAGGTGCGTCTCCCGTTCAGCAGGGAGACAGAAGGCAATGGAAGACGACAGGAAGCGCGGCGGCCGGCTCAGGCCACGCGGTGCGCCCCCCGGGACGGGACCGCCGGGAAGACCCGGGGCGGGGCGAACCCCCGCGCCGCGAAGGCCGCCTCGACGGACCGGGTGACCTCGTCCGCCGCCGACGACTCCACCAGGACTATCGCCGAGCCGCCGAACCCGCCCCCCGTCATCCGCGCCCCCAGCGCCCCCGCCGCGACCGCCGACTCCACGACCAGGTCCAGCTCGTCGCACGACACCCGCAGGTCCTCGCGGAGCGAGGCGTGGCCCTCCGTCAGCAGCGGCCCGACCGCCCGCACGTCACCCTCCGTCAGCAGCCGCGCGATTCGTACGACCCGGTGGTCGTCCGACACGATGTGCCGGACGTAGCGGCGTACCGTCTCGTCCTCCAGCCGCCCCAGCGCCTCGTCCAGGTCCGCGTACGGCACGTCCCGCAGGTGGCTCACCCCGAGCACCCGCGCGCCCTCCTCGCACCCCGCCCGCCGCGCGGCGTACGCGCCGTCGCCGAGGGCGTGCTTCACCCGGGTGTCGACGACCAGCAGCGACAGGCCGTGCGCGGCGAGGTCGAAGGGGACCTGCCGGATCGACAGCGAACGGCAGTCGAGGTGCAGCACGTGGCCCTCGACCGCGCACGCCGACGCCGTCTGGTCCATGATCCCGCAGGGCACGCCGACGAAGTCGTTCTCCGCGCGCTGCGCGATGCGCGCCAGCTCCGGGCGGCTGAGCCCGAGTGCGTACAGGTCGTCGAGGGCGAGCGCGGTGACGACCTCCAGCGCCGCCGACGAGGACAGGCCAGCGCCGGTGGGGACGCTCGACGTCAGGTGGAGGTCGGCGCCGGGCACCCGGTGCCCGGCCTCGCGCAGCGCCCACACCACGCCCGCCGGGTACGCCGCCCAGCCGCCGTCCGACAGCGGGGCCAGTTCGTCGACGCGGAGCTGGACGACACCGCCGTCGACGTCCGCCGAATGCAGGCGCAGTACGCCGTCGTCGCGGCGGGCGACCGCGGCGACCGCCGTGTGCGGCAGCGCGAGCGGCATCACGAAGCCGTCGTTGAAGTCGGTGTACTCGCCGATGAGGTTGACGCGGCCGGGGGCCGCCCAGACCCCGTCGGGCCCGGCGCCGTACAGCTCGGCGAAGGTCTCGGTGACGGCCTCGGTGACGGTGGCCGTGGGAGTGGCTCCGGTGGCGGTGGTCGTGGTGGCGGTGGCGGTCATACGTCCTGCTCCTCCCGGCGGGCGAACGCCCACGCGTCCGCGACGATGCCCGCGAGGTCCGCGCGGGACGGGATCCAGCCGAGCTTCTCGCGCGCCGCCTCGGCGGACGCGACGAGCACCGCCGGGTCACCGGCCCGGCGGGGCGCCATGACCTCGGGGACGGGGTGTCCCGTGACCTTGCGTACGGTCTCCACGACCTCGCGGACCGAGAAGCCGTTGCCGTTGCCGAGGTTGCAGATCAGGTGGGACCCCGGCTCGGCCGCGCCCAGCGCCAGCAGGTGCGCCTCGGCGAGGTCGGCGACGTGGATGTAGTCGCGGACGCAGGTGCCGTCGGGGGTCGGGTAGTCGTCGCCGTACACCGAGATCGCCTCGCGCCGGCCCTGCGCGACCTGGAGGACGAGCGGGATGAGGTGGGACTCCGGTTCGTGCCGCTCCCCGTACGCCCCGTAGGCGCCCGCGACGTTGAAGTAGCGCAGCGAGACCGCGGCCAGCCCGTGGGCGGCGCACTCGCCGCCGATCATGTGGTCGACGGCGAGCTTGGAGGCGCCGTACGGATTGGTCGGCGCGGTCGCCGCCGCCTCCGTGACGGGCGTGGAGACCGGCTCCCCGTACGTCGCCGCCGTCGAGGAGAAGACGAGCTTGCGCACGCCCGCGCCGCGCATCGCGGCGAGCAGCGCCGTCGTCCCGCCGACGTTGTTGGTCCAGTACTTCTCGGGGTCGACGACGGACTCGCCGACCTGCGAGAACGCGGCGAAGTGCAGGACGCCGTCGTAGGACGGGTCCAGCCAGCGCGCGGCGTCCTGGATGCGGCCCTCGATGAAGGCGGCGCCGTCCGGGACGCCCTCCCGGAAGCCGGTGGAGAGGTCGTCGAGGACGGTCACCTCGTGACCGGCTTCCAGAAGATGGGCCGCGACCACGCTGCCCACATATCCCGCACCACCCGTGACCAGGTACTTCTGCTTCACTCGCTCGCTACCTCTCGCAGTCGCGCTGCCGCGGCCTCCGGCGGCACATCGTTGATGAACACATTCATGCCGGATTCGGAACCCGCGAGAAACTTCAGCTTGCCCGAAGTACGTCGGATGGTGAAAAGCTCGAGGTGGAGCCCGAACTCGTGTCGGTCGAGCCCCTCCGCGCCGTCCACGTCGCCCACGTCGCCGAACGGCGCCTGGTGCCAGGCGGAGATGTACGGCGTCGGCGGCTCGCCGGGGCCGAAGATCCGGTCGAACCTGCGCAACAGTTCCAGATAGATCTGTGGGAACTCTGTGCGCGCGCCGTCGTCGAGCGCCCGCAGGTCGGGCACGCGCCGCTTCGGGTAGAGGTGCACCTCGTACGGCCAGTGCGCGGCGTACGGCACGAAGGCCACCCAGTGCTCGCCCTCCAGCACCACCCGGGTGCCCTCGGCGCGCTCGCGCGCCACGATGTCGTCGAAGAGGTTCCGGCCGGTCCGGGCCAGGTGCGCGGCCGTCGAGCGCAGCATCAGGGCCGTGCGCGGGGTGACGAAGGGGTAGGCGTAGATCTGGCCGTGCGGATGGCCGAGGGTGACGCCGATCTCCGCGCCCCGGTTCTCGAAGCAGAACACCTGCCGCACGTGCGGCAGCCCGGCCAGTTCCGCCGTCCGGTCGGTCCATGCCTCCAGGACGAGGCCGGCCTGTTCCCCGGTGAGGGCGGCGAAGGACGCGTCGTGGTCGGAGGTGAAGCAGACCACCTCGCAGCGTCCCGCGTCCCCGGCCAGTGAGGGGAAGCGGTTCTCGAAGACGGCCACGTCGTACTCGGCGGCCGGGATCTCGCTGTGCCGCCCGTCGCGCGACGGGCAGAGCGGGCATTCGTCGGCGGGCGGGTGGTAGGTGCGGCCCTGGCGGTGCGAGGCGACGGCGACGGAGTCCCCGAGCAGCGGGTCGCGGCGGACCTGCGAGGTGGTCGCGATCGGGTCGAGGGGCCGCTGATCGACGGCATCGCGCACGGCGTCGTCACGGGAGTCGTAGTAGAGCAGCTCCCGGCCGTCGGCCAGCCGGGTCGACGTCTTCTTCACACGCAGGCTCCTCATCACACCCACCGAACATAACCGAACACAACAAACCATGAGCGAACAGCGCAGTCAACAGTCCGCACCCGGCCCGCACCGACTCCCACCCGCCCGTTCCATCACGATCGAACAAAGAACACCATCAGAAGTATTCAGTTTCGCCAGCCGGACACGTAGGTTCCGTTCCGATCCGTTCGCTCGACGAAGACGAAGCAGGTCTCCATGCACTACCTGGCCGAAGGGCTACGGCTCCCCACCAACGGGCTCGACTACACGATTCTGGCGATCTACTTCGCCGTGGTCCTCGGCATCGGGTTCGCCGCCCGGGCCAGCGTGAAGACCAGCCTCGACTTCTTCCTCTCGGGCCGGTCACTGCCGGCCTGGGTCACCGGCCTGGCGTTCGTCGCCGCGAATCTCGGCGCGACCGAGATCCTCGGCATGGCCGCCACCGGCGCGCAGTACGGCGTGGCCGTCGTCCACTGGTACTGGGTCGGCGCCATCCCCGCCATGGTCTTCCTCGGCCTGGTGATGATGCCCTTCTACTACGGCTCCAAGGTCCGCTCGGTCCCCGAGTTCCTGCTCCAGCGCTTCGACAGGTCGGCGCACCTGCTGAGCTCGGTCCTCTTCGCCTTCGCCGCCGTCCTCATCGCGGGCGTGAACCTCTACGCCCTGTCGATCGTCGTCGAGGCACTGCTCGGCTGGCCGCAGTGGGTGTCGATCGTCGTGGCCGGCTTCTTCGTGCTCGCGTACATCACGGTCGGCGGCCTCTCCTCGGCGATCTACAACGAGGTGCTCCAGTTCTTCGTGATCCTCGCGGCCCTGATCCCGCTCACCGTCCTCGGCCTGAAGCGGGTCGGCGGCTGGGACGGCCTGACCGGGTCACTGGAGAAGAGCCACGGCGGCGACTTCCTCACCGCCTGGGGCGGTACGGGCATAGGTGACGCCAACCCGCTGGGCGCCAACTGGCTCACGATCATCCTCGGCCTCGGCTTCGTGCTCTCCTTCGGCTACTGGACCACCAACTTCGCCGAGGTCCAGCGCGCCCTGTCCGCGAAGAACCTCTCCGCCGCCAAGCGCACCCCGCTGATCGCCGCCTTCCCCAAGATCTTCATCGTGTTCCTGGTGATGATCCCGGGCCTGGTCGCCGCCGTGCTCGTACCGAAGATCGGCACCGCCGGCTCCGACCTGACGTACAACGACGCGATCCCGCTCCTCATGCAGGAGCTGCTGCCCAACGGTGTGCTGGGGATCGCGGTGACCGGTCTGCTGGCCGCGTTCATGGCGGGCATGGCGGCGAACGTGTCCTCGTTCAACACCGTCTTCACCAGCGACATCTGGGCGAAGTACGTGAAGCCCGGCCGCGACGACGCGTACTACCTGCGCTTCGGCCGGCTGATCACGGCGATCGGCGTCCTGGCCTCCATCGGCACCGCCTTCATCGCCGCCAGCTTCTCCAACATCATGAGTTACCTCCAGACGCTCTTCTCCTTCTTCAACGTCCCGATGTTCGTGGTCTTCATCATCGGCATGTTCTGGAAGCGCGCCTCGATGAAGTCCGGTGTCTGGGGCCTGGTGGCGGGCACCGGCGCCGCGATGGTCAACTACTTCTGGATCTACAAGCAGGGGATCATCGGCATCCCGTCCGACCAGGGCGCCAACTTCGTCTCCGCGATCGTCGGTTTCGTCGCCGGCGCCGTAGTCATGGTCGTCGTCACGCTCTTCACCGCGCCGAAGCCGGAGGCCGAACTGGCGGGCCTGGTGTACGGCACCCGCTCGCCGGGCCTGGAGGAGCCGCCCGCCGAGGGCGACGACGCCTGGTACCGCAAGCCCGCCCTGCTCGGCTGGGGCGCGATCGTCATCGCCGCCCTCTGCTACGTCCCCTACTCCTTCTGATCGGAGGCCAGGAAAATGTCCGACCTGCATCGCGAGGTCTCCGACCTGGAGAGCAAGTCCGCGACCGCGGCACGCCTCTTCGACATCCGGCGCATCATCGGCGGCCTGTTCGCCGTCTACGGCGTGATCGTCACGATCGCCGGGATCACCGCGTCCGACGCGGACCTGAGGAAGGCGCAGGGCATCAACATCAACCTGTGGACGGGGCTGGCCATGCTGGCGCTCGGCCTCTTCTTCCTCGTCTGGCTCAAGCTGCGCCCGATCGTCCCGCCGCCGGCCGAACCCGCGCAGTCCGCCGAATCCACCGCGCCCACCGGGACCGCCGGGTGATCCACGCGTAGTCCGTACGACTCACCCGGGCGGGGCCGGACTTCACACGAGGGAGTCCGGCCCCGCCCGCGCGGCGTCCGCCGCCGCCCGGTCCAGCAGCCCCGTCCGTGCCGCCAGGGCCGCAGCCTCCAGCCGCGAGCCGACGCCGAGCTTCATCAGGACCCGCTGGACGTGCGTACGGGCGGTGCTCGGCGCGATGCCCATGCCGGCCGCGATCAGCCGGGTGTTCTCGCCGTCCGCCACCCGCACCAGGACCTCGGCCTCGCGCGGCGTCAGCATCCGGAGCAGCCGCCGGCCCTCGTCGTCGGGCTGCGCCGCCGGGTTGAGCAGCTCGGCGAAGGCGCCCTGGAGCAGCTGCGGCGCCACCGCCGCCTCCCCCGTCCGCGCCTTCACCATGGCGCGCTCGACGCCTTCGATGCGCTCGTCGTGGCGTACGTAACCGGATGCCCCGGCGGCGAAGGCCGCGGCGATGCCGCGCGGGCTGGGCACCGGGCCGAGGACGAGGACGGCCACCTGCGGCCGTTCGCGCTTGATGTGGACGATCGGGTCGAAGACCCCCGGTCCGGCGGGGGCCGCCGTACCGAACAGGCACACTTCGGGCGCCCTGCTGACGACCAGTTCCGCCGCCGCCCCGGACGTCGGAGCGGTCGCCGCCAGCACCCGGTGCCCGCGCAGTTTGAGTGCCGAGGCGAGCGCCTCGGCGAGCAGTCGGTGGTCGTCGACCACCATGAGCCGCACGCCCATCGACAAATCCCCCCACACCCCTGCCCCTGAAACTGGCCCCCCGGCCTCCTGACCCGGCAAGCTACACGCTTGTTCGACGTTGCGCGCCCCTTACCGGTAAGAAGCCCCCCGGATTGCCGAATTCCTCGCGATTCAGGACTACTTGCCGGTCGGCGTGTGACAAGGGACGGCCCCGGCAGTGGCGACGAACCACTGCCGGGGCCGTTGCGACCTGTCCGTCGAGCGCGCCGGGCGCGTCAGCCGGTGCCGAAGCCGACCGCCAGGTAGCGCTTGAACCCGTCGCGCTGCTGGCTCATGAGGCGCGCCCCCATGAACAGCCGGCCGTCGGCGTAGCGGTAGTGCGCGGAGTCCACCCCGAAGCTGGTCACCACATCGCGGACCGCGTCACCGACCGGGATCTCCAGCAGCAGCGTCTCCTTCATGGAGCCGCCGTCGAGGCTCACGACCTGGCCGCCCTTGTCGTAGGGCGGCGACTTGTACGCGATGATGTTGCCGCCGTCCATGCGGATCGGGTGCAGCGCGTAGCGCTCGCCCGCGTCGGCCCGGTCGCTGGTGGGCTTGCCGGTCGCGAGGTCGAAGGAGACGATCTCGTTGGTACGGACGCCCACCCCACTGCCCTCGTGCTCCTCGGTCGGCACGTAGACCCTGCCGTTGCCGACGACGACCTTGGTGCACCCCTCGGTGTCCCGGCACCTCGGCGCGTACTTCTGGGCGTCGACCGCGATCCTGGCACGCAGCTTGCCGGTCTTCTCGTCGATCGAGAAGAAGTCGGTGACACCACTGCCGTCGCCCGCCGTGTCACCGACGTCGGCGGCGGCGACCAGCGGCTTGGTGGAGACGATGCTCGCCCGGTCCACGCCGCTGGGCATCTTGTACGTGGCGAGCGGCGTGCCGTCCTTCGGGTTCAGGTACTGGACGGAGAGCTGGGGAGCGCTGAACGAACCGCAGCTGCGCACCGTGGCGAGCGCCTCGCCGCCCGCGTACCCGACGTCGCGGCACTGTTCGGCGTTGTCGTCCGGCTGCCAGCGGAGCTTGCCGGTGGCGACGTCGAAGGCGGCGCCGCCGCCGGTACCGCCGGCGCCGACCGCGTCGCCACCGACCGTGACCTCGCTGAAGGTGATCTTCTGGTCACCCGCCTTGACCGACTTCTGCCACACCAGTTCGCCCTCGGCGAGGTCGATCACCCCGACCTCGGTGCAGGGCGAGTACGTCTTGCCCGCCGGCATCGGCCCCGCGAAGAGGATCGCGGTCCTGTCGTCCTCGGTGACGTGGGGCGACGCCGCGCAGACCTCGCCGGGGAGCGGGATCGTCCACAGCTCCGTGCCCTTGTCGAGGTCGTGGGCCACGACCTCGTTGAGGCCGCTCTTGACGTACGCGTCGTCGGTGATCCAGGAGCCGTTGACACCGGCGACCGACTCCTTCACCTCCGGGGCGGGCAGCCGGAAGAGGAGCCGGGCGTCGGTGTCGGCCGGCTTCTCCTCCTTGCCGGCGCCGTCGGGCGCGGGCTTGCCGTCGCCGCCGCCTCCGCCGGACGCGCCCGCGGAGGAGTTCCGGGCCGGGTCGTCCTTGCCGCCCTCGTCGCTGCCGGACGCGTACCAGACGCCGAAGCCGACGATCAGCGCCACCGCGACGACCGCCGCGACGACGATCGTCGTCGTGGTGCTGATCTTCTTGCCGCCGCCCGGGCCCTGCGGGGGCGGGCCCTGGGGATAGCCGTACGGCGGCTGCTGCTGCCCGTAGGGCGGCTGCTGGCCGTACGGGCCGGGCTGACCCGGCTGACCCGGGTAGCCGTACCCGGGCTGCTGGCCGGGCTGGGCCGGGTAGCCGTACCCGGGCTGGGGCTGGGCGGGCGGTCCCGGCGGCGTCTGCGGATAGCCGTACCCGGGCTGCGCCGGGGCGCCGAAGCCCTCCGGGGGCGGCGGGGTCGGGGCTCCGAACCCGCCCTGCGGGGGCTCGTTGGGCGGCGGGGGCGGGGGCGGTGGCTGCGTCATGGCGTACGTACCTCTGGAGAAGGGGGGGTTGAAGACGTCGGGAACGTGGACCCGGAACTCAGTCACGTGCCGTCACTTGCCGAAGACCATGATGGTCTTCTGCTCCTTCTCCTCCTTGTCGTTGCCGGCGCTGACGCGGGAGTTGACGATGTAGAGCTGACCGCCTTCGTAGGCGACCTCCGGAGCGAAGAAGGCGTTCTCGATCGAGGCCGTCGACCTCGGGTTCTGGAGCACCACCTTCGGCTTGCCGCCCGACGCCGGGACGGTCGCGACCGCGCCGCCCCTGTCGTACGAACCGTCGATGTGGACCACGAGGTCACCGCCCTCCACCCGCAGCGGCGTCATCGTGCGGTCGGCGCCCGGGGAGGAACGCCACTTGGGCTTGCCGGTGTCGAGGCTGAACGCGACGACCTCGTTGGTGCGGTTGAGGCCGCTCGTCTTGTCCGCGGTCACCATGTAGAAGGTCTCCTCGTCCGCGGCGACGCCGGTGCAGCCTTCGAGGTTCTTGCCGAAGACGACGAACGTGCCGCCGCACCGCGGCTGGAACTTGTCCTTGCCGCCGTCGATCTCCGAACGCAGCTTGCCGCTGTCCGTCAGGGAGATGACGCTCCAGCTCTTCTTCTCGCGGTGCGTCGCGGACACGACGAGCGGGGAGACGGAGTAGACCCGGTCGACCTCCCAGCCCGGGGCCAGCGGGTACGACCACTTCACCTTGCCGGTGGCGGAGTCGTGCTCCTGGATGCGCTGGTGGTTCTTGGCGGCCTCACCGGTGGAGCAGGCCGCGGCGGCGATCAGCTTGGCGCTGCTGGTGAAGGCGTACGGCTGGCACTCACCGGGCAGCTTGCCCCAGAGCTTCTTGCCGTCCGTCATGCTGAAGGCGGTGGAGTGGCCGGTGCGGCCGGCGGTGACGGTGTCGCCGCTGATCGCGATCGTGATGTCGGAGAGCATGTCGAACGCCCCCTCCTTCTTGACCTCGGCCGTCCAGCCCGCCTTGCCGGTCTCGAGGTCGACCATCTGGAGCTTGCTGCACTTGGCCCGCTCGGTGGTGTCGCTCTTGACACCGAAGACGATCTTGCCGTCGTCGGCGGTCCTGCTGGGCGCCGCGCAGAGCTGCGTGGAGAGCGGAAGGCTCCACTTCTCCTTGCCGTCGCTGGTGTTGTAGGCCGCGACCTTCTTGTACATGGCCTTGACGACGAGGCCGTTGTCGGTGAACCACGGGCCGAACACGTCCGCGCCGTTGCGCGGCAGGTCCACGTCGTTCTTCTGGAGCCACATGACCTTGGCCTCGCCCGACTGGCGCCCGCCGTTGAGGTCGTCGTCGGCGTCGCGGCCGCCGGCGGAGCCGCCGTCGGCGGAGCCGGTGTCCCCGGAGGGCGGGCCGCCCGTCCCGGCGTCCTTGCTCCCGCCCGCGACGGGCTTCTTCCTGCCGCCGCCGTCACCACTGGTGGCGAGGTAGACGCCACCGCCGACGACGAGGACCGCGGCGAGGGCCGCGCCGATGATGACCGCGGGCTTGCCCTTGAAGGGGCCGCCGCTCCCGCCGTTGCCCGGGGCGGGTGCGCCGGGGTAGCCGCCGTAGGGACCCGGCTGCTGCTGGCCGTACGGTCCGGGCTGCGGCTGCCCGTACGGTCCGGCGGGCTGCGGCTGGCCGTACGGTCCGGGCTGCTGGCCGTACGGTCCCGGCTGGCCGGGCTGCTGGCCCGGGTAGCCGTACCCCGGCTGCGGGGCCTGCTGCGGCGGGGCCTGCGGATAGCCGTACCCGGGCTGGGCCGGGGGCTGCTGCGGCGGGGCGCCCGGCGGACCGGGCGGTACCGGGGGCGCCTGCGGCGGCTGGGCCGGGGGCTGGGGCGGCTGCTGCCGGGGGTCCTGGGGGGCTCCGAAGCCGCCCTGCGGCGGCTGGTTGGGCGGCTGAGACATCAGCGCTTACCTCTTCACACGAGACCGCCGCCCGTTCGGCCTCCCCCGCAATTCCGGCGGCGTAATCCCTCCGGAACGGAGCGAATCGGACTTGAGCCCCGCAGATCTACGTCAGTCGAGCGGGGCTTCTTTGTATCACCCGAACCCCTCCCGACGGGGGTCCGGTCCGCCCCTGTTCCCAAGGGAGGACCGGCCCGTGACGCGCTCGTTATCCGGCCCCCCCAGGTACTACGCGTCCTCCGCGAGTTCCATCCACCGCATCTCCAGCTCGTCGCGCGCGGTGACGAGCTCCCGCAGTTCGGCGTCGAACAGGGCGACCTTCTCGAAGTCGGTGGCGTTGTCCGCGATTTGGGCGTGCAGCTTCGTCTCCTTGTCGGAGAGCTTGCCGAGCTGCCGCTCGATCTTCTGCATCTCCTTCTGGGCCGCGCGGGCGTCGCCGGACGCCTTCTTCTTGACGGGCGCGGCGGCGGCAGCGGGCGCCGGGCCCGCGGCCTCGATCATCTGCCGCCTGCGCTCCAGGTACTCGTCGAGGCCGCGCGGCAGGTTCCGCAGCGTCCGGTCGCCCAGCAGCGCGTACACCTTGTCCGTGGTCCGCTCGATGAAGAAACGGTCGTGGGAGATGACGATCATCGATCCGGGCCAGCCGTCGAGCAGGTCCTCGAGCTGCGTGAGCGTCTCGATGTCGAGGTCGTTGGTCGGCTCGTCGAGAAACAGCACGTTCGGCTCGTCCATCAGCAGCCGCAGGATCTGCAGCCGCCGCCGCTCACCACCGGACAGGTCGCCGACCGGAGTCCACTGCTTCTCCTTGGTGAACCCGAACTGCTCGCACAGCTGCCCCGCCGTCATCTCGCGGCCCTTGCCCAGGTCCACCCGGTCGCGTACGCGCTGGACGGCCTCCAGGACCCGCAGGCCGGGGTCGAGCTCGCCGACCTCCTGGGAGAGGTACGCGAGCTTCACGGTCCTGCCCACGACGACCTTGCCCTCGGCGGGCTGGGCGTCGCCCTGCGTGCGCGCGGCCTCGGCCAGCACCCGCAGCAGTGACGTCTTGCCCGCGCCGTTCACGCCGACGAGGCCGACGCGGTCGCCGGGACCGAGCTGCCACGTCAGGTGCTCGAGCAGCGTCTTGGGCCCGGCCTGGACGGTGACGTCCTCGAGGTCGAAGACGGTCTTGCCGAGCCGCGAGTTGGCGAACTTCATCAGTTCGGAGGTGTCGCGCGGCGGCGGCACGTCGGCGATCAGCTCGTTGGCCGCCTCGACGCGGAAGCGCGGCTTCGACGTACGGGCGGGGGCGCCGCGGCGCAGCCACGCCAGCTCCTTGCGGACCAGGTTCTGGCGCTTGGTCTCCTCGGTCGCCGCGATGCGCTCGCGCTCGGCGCGCGCGAAGACGTAGTCGGAGTAACCGCCCTCGTACTCGTGGACGGCGCCGCGCTGCACGTCCCACATGCGGGTGCAGACCTGGTCGAGGAACCAGCGGTCGTGGGTCACGCAGACGAGCGCGGAGCGGCGGGCCTGGAGGTGCTTGGCGAGCCAGGCGATGCCCTCGACGTCGAGGTGGTTGGTCGGCTCGTCGAGGACCAGCAGGTCCTGCTCGTCGATGAGCAGCTTGGCGAGGGCGATGCGCCGGCGCTCACCGCCGGAGAGCGGACCGATGACCGTCTCCAGCCCGTGCTCGAAGCCCGGCAGGCTCAGCCCGCCGAAGAGACCGGTCAGTACGTCGCGGATCTTGGCGTTGCCCGCCCACTCGTGGTCGGCGAGGTCGCCGATGATCTCGTGGCGGACGGTCGCGGCGGGGTCGAGCGAATCGTGCTGCGTGAGGACGCCCAGACGCAGGCCGCCGCTGTGCGTGATGCGGCCGGCGTCGGCCTCCTCCAGCTTGGCCAGCATGCGGATGAGGGTCGTCTTGCCGTCGCCGTTGCGGCCGACGACACCGATCCGGTCGCCCTCCGAGACGCCGAGGGACACGCCGTCGAGCAGGGCACGGGTGCCGTAGACCTTGCTGACGGCCTCGACATTGACAAGGTTGACGGCCACGGGTGCGCACTCCAGGGACGGGAAAGGGACAGACGCTCAAGCGTAGTCGCCCCCGCCGCCTCGCCGACGACTGCCCGGTCGCGGGCTGCTCAGGCGCCGGTCACCGTCGCGCCCGGCGCCGGGGACCGGGCCACCCGTGCCGTGCGGCAGGTGCCCGAGGCGGTGAGGGCCGCGGCCACCGACTCCGCCGACTCCGCGTCCTTCGTCAGGAACGCCGTCGTCGGCCCCGAGCCCGAGACCAGGGCCGCCAGGGCGCCCGCCTCCGTGCCCGCGGCCAGGGTGGCGGCGAGGGAGGGGCGCAGGGACAGGGCGGCGGGCTGGAGGTCGTTCACCAGGGCGCCCGCCAGGGCCGTCGCGTCGCCCGTGCGCAGGGCGTCCAGGAGCGCCGGGGACGCCACCGGGGGCGGGACTTCCGTGCCCGCCGTCAGGCGGTCGAACTCGCCGTACACCGCCGGGGTCGACAGCCCGCCGTCCGCCACCGCGAACACCCAGTGGAAAGCACCGCCGACGTCGAGGGGGGACAGGTTCTCGCCCCGTCCCGTCCCCAGCGCCGCCCCGCCCACCAGGCTGAACGGCACATCACTCCCCAGCTCCGCGCAGATGTCCAGCAATTCGGGCAGGGAGGACCCCGTACCCCACAGCCTGTCGCACGCCAGCAGCGCGCCCGCGCCGTCCGCGCTGCCCCCCGCCATGCCGCCCGCGACGGGGATGTCCTTGTCGATGTGAATGTGCACGTCGGGCGAGAGGCGATGCCGCGCGGCCAGCGCGATCGCCGCCCGCGCGGCCAGGTTCGTGCGGTCCAGGGGGACCTGGTCCGCGTCCGGCCCCGAGCAGGTGACGCGCAGCGAGTCGGACGGGGTGACCGTGACCTCGTCGTACAGCCCGACCGCCAGGAAGACGTTCGCGAGGTCGTGGAAGCCGTCGGGGCGCGCCCCGCCCACCGCCAGCTGGACGTTGACCTTCGCGGGTACCCGGACCGTGACCGTCATGCCGCCGCTCCCTTGTGCTCCGCGATACGGGCGAACTCCTCCACCGTCAGCGACTCGCCCCGGGCCTGCGGCGAGACCCCGGCCGCGACCAGCGCCGCCTCCGCCGCCGGAGCCGATCCCGCCCAGCCCGCAAGCGCGGCCCGCAGCGTCTTGCGGCGCTGCGCGAAGGCCGCGTCGACCACGGCGAAGACCTCCGCCCTCGAAGCCGAGGTCCTGACCGGCTCGTTTCTCCGCACGAGCGACACCAGCCCGGAGTCCACGTTCGGGGCGGGCCAGAAGACGTTCCGCCCGATCGACCCGGCCCGCTTGACGTCGGCGTACCAGCAGGCCTTCACCGACGGAACGCCGTACACCTTGTTGCCCGGCCGGGCCGCGAGCCGGTCCGCGACCTCCGCCTGGACCATGACCAGCGTCCGCTCGATGCTCGGGAAGCGCTCCAGCATGGTGAGCAGCACGGGGACCGCGACGTTGTACGGGAGATTCGCGACCAGCGCCGTGGGAGCGGGCCCCGGCAACTCCGTCACCTGCATGGCGTCGGAGTGCACCAGGGCGAACCGCTCGGCCCGCTCCGGCATCCGCGCCGCGATCGTCGCCGGCAGCGCGGAGGCGAGCACGTCGTCGATCTCCACGGCGACCACCCGCTCCGCGGCCTCCAGCAGCGCGAGAGTCAGTGAGCCGAGACCGGGACCGACCTCGACCACCACGTCGTCGCCCCGCACACCGGCCGTCCGCACGATCCGGCGGACGGTATTGGCATCGATGACGAAGTTCTGGCCGCGCTGCTTGGTCGGGCGTACGCCGAGCGACGCCGCCAGTTCCCGGATGTCGGCGGGGCCCAGCAGGTCGTGCAGGGGCTCGGGAGGCGTCTCAGAAGGCTCAGTGCTGCTCACCGCTCAAGCGTAAAGGCCCCCGGCACCCGCCTTGCCCCGCGTGGTCCGCCCCCGCGGCGCTGCGCACACCGGGGTGCCGGGAGGGGACGCGCCGGGGCGCTCCCCGCAGGGCGTCGAACACGACTCTGCGCGTCGCGGACAACCGTCCCGAACCTTCGACGCCCGGGGAGACGCCCCGGCGCGGCACCGGCCCCGGAGCCCCCGCGAAGAACGGCGGCCGCACCGCCCCACGACGGCACCGCCCCCGCCTCAGCCCCGCAGCCTGCCCCCGCAGTGCGGCCAAGGACTGGCCCCCCGCTGCACGTACAGCTTCTTCGCCCGGAACGTCTGCTCGCCCGCGCTCGCGTCCTGCGGCCGCCCGCGGCCGCCCAGTGCCTGCCAGGTCTGCGTGTCGAACTGGTAGAGGCCGCCGTAATGGCCCGTGGAGTCCACCGCGCCGGGCCGGCCCCCGGACTCGCAGCGGGCGAGCCCGTCCCAGTCCAGCCCGTCGGCCCCGGACACGGAGGCGGGCCGCTCCCTGGTGCCGACCTTCACGCGCCGGGTGACCGGCTCCCGCGCGATCTCCTCGGCGATCCTTCGCGGTTTCTGCCGGACCCCGTTGACGATCCGGACGGAGTACGTGATCTTCCTGGAGCCGTACTGCCCGGCCTGCACGACGGCTTCGGTGCCCTTGAAGAGCGACGGGTCGGCCGTCCTCTCGACGGCGAACGGAATGATCTCCTCGCGCACTTCCTTCGTCCCTCTGATCCGCATCACGGTGACCGTCTGCCCGTCGCGCGGGAAGCTGTCGGGCGGCACGGAGGTGGTGTCCTGGCCGCGCAGGGTGATGCCGGCCTCCTCGACCGCCTCCCGCACGGTCGCGGCGTTCGTGCGGACGGTGCGCTCGCGCCCGTCCGCCATGAACGTCACGGCCCGCTCGGTGCGTACGTCCAGTGCGAGGCCGGCCCGTCCGATCTCCAGGGAGCGCGAGGCGGAGAGGTACGCCCCCTCCGCGCGCACCCCGAGCTGGCGCAGTGCGCCCCCGACCGTACGGGCGGTGGTCCACACCCGGCGCCGCTGCCCGTCCAGGGTCAGGACCACGGGGCGGCCGTACCGGACCACCACCTCGTCTCCGCTCGCCAGTGCCGCGCCGGGCGCGGGCGCGACGAGGTCGTGCGCCCCCACCTCGACGCCCTGCTCCTCCAGCAGCTCGGTGACGTCGTCGGCGAAGGTGTGCATCGTGCGGGGCACGCCGTCGACGCTCAGCCTCACCGCCTTGTCGTGGGCGACGAACGCCGAGGTGCCGCCGGCCAGGAACGCGACGACCAGCGCCTGCGGCACGAGACGGCGCAGCGCCTCCGGGCGCTCGGCGCCCTTGCGGCGCCTGGCGGCGCGCCGGGCCTCCGCCCTGCCGCCCCCGGCGCCGGGCACGCCGGGCACCTCGGGCCCCGCCGACGGGGCCGGTGGAGCCGACGGGGCGGACGCGCCGGGGCTCTGGCGCGGCAGCCGCACCACCCGGAGCCCGTACGACGGCACCTCCGGCGGCGGCCCGCCGTACTCCGCCGTACGGCGGCCGCTGTCGCGCACCGCCCGGTGACTGCCCTGCGAATTGCCCACGACGCTCCAGAAGTCCGGTCCGCCCCGATGACGCTGCGGGCCGGGACACTAGCGGAGCCGCGGTCACTCTCCAAGGCAATCCGACCACGGAGCGTCGTGGCTGCTACCGTCAGTAGTCGAACGCGCGGGCCGTGTTCGCGGCGAGCGCCGCGGCCAGCACGTCCTCCTCGACCCCCTTGACCGCCGCCATGGCGCGCACGGTGACCGGAATGAGGTACGGGGCGTTGGGCCGTCCGCGGTAGGGCGCGGGGGTCAGGAACGGCGCGTCCGTCTCGACGAGCACCAGTTCCAGCGGCGCGACGGCGAGCGCGTCCCGCAGGGGCTGGGCGTTCTTGAAGGTCATGTTCCCCGCGAAGGACATGAAGTAGCCCTTGCGGGCGCAGACTTCGGCCATCGCGGCGTCGCCGGAGTAGCAGTGGAAGACGGTCCGCTCGGGGGCGCCCTCCTCCTCCAGGACGCGCAGCACGTCCTCGTGCGCCTCGCGGTCGTGGATGACGAGCGCCTTGCCGCGCCGTTTGGCGATCTCGATGTGGGCGCGGAAGGACCGCTCCTGGGCGGCCATGCCCTCGGGGCCCGTACGGAAGTAGTCGAGACCGGTCTCGCCGACGCCCCGTACGTACGGCAGGGCCGCCAGCCGGTCGATCTCGGTGAGCGCGTCGTCGAGCGCCTCGTCCCCGCCCGCGGTCCGCGCGCCCTGCCGCGACCGGCCTCCCCCAGGGTCCCCCAGGACGATGCGGGGGGCTTCGTTGGGGTGCAGGGCCACGGCGGCGTGGACGTTCTCGTGCGCCGCCGCGGTCTCGGCCGCCCAGCGCGAGCCCTTCACGTCGCAGCCCACCTGGACGACGGTCGTGACACCGACCGAGGCGGCCTTCTCCAGTGCCTCCTCGACCGTGCCGTCCTGCATGTCCAGGTGGGTGTGCGAATCGGCGACCTCTCCCCGGAGGGGCTCGGGCAGCGGCGGAAGTGCGTCCTTGGGGCTCATGGTCACGATCGTACGAAAACCACGCGCCGTGCCCGTGGCGCGGCGGCCCGGTCCGGCGGCCCGGTGCGGCGGCCGCCCGCTTCCGGCTACTTCCGGTGGTGGAACGGGTGCAGCAGATCCGACAGCTGCCGGTGGCGCTTCACCCGTACCGGACCCGGGGCGTCGTCGCGGTCCGGTGCCGGCCCCGGCATTCCCACCACCGGACCGCCCATGGGGGCGCCCACCACGGCGGCCCGCAGCATTTCCCTGATCGAGGAGACCTGACCGGCCTTCATGATGCGCACGACGTGTCCGCCGCAGTTCAGGCAGGTGGGACGGGAAAGCGGCGAAGGAACTCGCTCGCCGTCAGCCGTGTAGGTCACGAATGCGTGGCCCGTGCCGTCGACGTGGTGATGTATTTCGAACGACTGCTCCCACCCGTGGCCGCACCTCATGCAGGCGAAGGCGTAGGCCTCGTGAACGACGGTTCCTGCGCCGGCGGGGTCTGCGATCTCGCTCATGCCAGCTCCTTTCCACTGGTCCAGTGGACGCCTGTTTCGGCGGGAGCGCATCGGGGCCTGTCGAATGATGGAGCGGACTTGGCCTTTCCATGGGAAAAGGCCCGGTGCGCGGTCTGCGCTTCAACTGTTCACGATAGTCCTTTGCCGTCCGCGGAGCCCGTCCGTGCCGCGTTCTTTGCCGCGACGACGGCATCGAACACCTCGCGTTTGGGCAGGCCCGCCTCGGCGGCGACCGCCGCGATCGCCTCCTTGCGCCGCTCCCCCGCCTCCTCGCGCACCCGCACCCTGCGCACCAGTTCCGCCGGGTCCAGATCCTGCGGTCCGGCGTCGGGGGCACCTTCCACCACGACGGTGATCTCCCCCCGCACCCCTTCGGCCGCCCATGCGGCGAGCGTCTTCAGCGGGCCGCGCTTCACTTCCTCGTACGTCTTGGTCAGCTCGCGGCACACGGCGGCCCTGCGCTCGGCGCCGAAGACCTCGGCCATCGCGGCGAGGGTGTCGTCGAGGCGGTGCGGCGCCTCGAAGAACACCATCGTGCGCTTCTCCTCCGCCACCTCCCGCAGCCTGCCGAGGCGCTCGCCCGCCTTGCGCGGCAGGAAGCCCTCGAAGCAGAAGCGGTCGACGGGCAGGCCGGACAGGGCCAGGGCGGTCAGTACGGCCGACGGGCCCGGCACGGCCGTGACCTCGATGTCCTTCTCGACGGCCGCGGCGACCAGCCGGTAGCCGGGGTCGGAGACCGACGGCATGCCCGCGTCGGTGACCAGCAGGACCCGCTTGCCGTCCTCCAGCGCCTCGACGAGTTCGGGCGTACGGGCGGACTCGTTGCCCTCGAAGTACGACACGACACGCCCCGTCGTCTGCACGCCGAGCGCCTGCGTCAGGCGGCGCAGCCGGCGGGTGTCCTCGGCGGCCACGACGTCGGCCGTCGCCAGTTCGGCGGCGAGGCGGGGCGGCGCGTCGGCCACGTCGCCGATGGGAGTCCCCGCGAGGACGAGCGTTCCGGTCGTTCGAGTCGTTCCAGTCGTTCCAGTCGTTCCAGTCACAGGGACCATCCTCCCAGGGCGCACGGACGACGCGCACAGATGTGTTCCCTACGATGGCGCGGTGACCAGTACCGCGTCAGAAGCCCAGCAGGGCCGGGCCCCCGGGGAACAGCCGCCTCCATGGCAGCAGCGGCTGCGCCGATTCGGCTACGCACCCGGCCCCGGCCGCCACGTCGGGCTGCGGATGCGGCTCGTGCCGCCGTACAGCAGGCCCGGCCCCCAGGTCTGGCGGGTGCTCGGGGTGCCGCCCGTACTCGCGGGACACCTGGTGCGGTGGGCCGCGTGGGGCGGGCCGATGCTGGTCGCGCTCGTCGCCGGGCTGCTGCGGTTCTGGCACCTGGGCAGCCCCGAGGCGGTGATATTCGACGAGACGTACTACGCCAAGGACGCCTGGGCGCTCATCCACCAGGGGTACGAGGGCCAGTGGCCCAAGGACGTCGACAAGAAGATCCTCGCCGACCCGTCGGCGGTCCCGGTCCCGGACGATCCCGGCTACGTGGTGCATCCGCCGGTCGGCAAGTGGATCATCGGGATCGGTGAGCAGCTCTTCGGGTTCACGCCCTTCGGCTGGCGCTTCATGGTGTGCGTACTCGGAACCCTCTCGGTCCTGATGCTCTGCCGGATCGGGCGCCGCCTCTTCCGCTCGACGTTCCTGGGGTGTCTGGCGGGCGCGCTGCTCGCCGTCGACGGCCTGCACTTCGTGATGAGCCGCACGGCACTGCTCGACCAGGTGCTGATGTTCTTCGTGCTGGCCGCGTTCGGCTGCCTGCTGGTCGACCGCGACCGGTCCCGGCGCCGGCTCGCGGCGGCGCTGCCGTACGACGCCGAGGAGGGCGTGCTGCGCCCGGACGCCGGTGTCGCCCAGGGGCTGCGGCTCGGGTGGCGGCCGTGGCGGATCGCGGCCGGCGTGTGCCTGGGGCTGGCCTTCGGCACCAAGTGGAACGGCCTGTACATCCTGGCGGCGTTCGGCCTGATGACGGTGGTGTGGGACGTGGGCGCGCGCCGGACGGCGGGCGCGCTGCGGCCGTACGCGGCGGTCTTGAGACGGGACGTCGCGCCCGCCTTCGTGGCGACGGTCGTGGTCACCTTCGTGACGTACCTCGTCTCCTGGACGGGCTGGATCGCCACCAGGGGGGGCTACTACCGGAACTGGGCCCAGGGCGACGGCAGGGGCGGCGACTGGACCTGGCTGCCCGACTGGCTGCGCAGCCTGTGGCACTACGAGACCGAGGTCTACAGCTTCCACATCAGCCTGACATCGGGTCACACCTACCAGTCGAACCCCTGGAGCTGGATCGTCCTGGGCCGCCCCGTCTCGTACTTCTACGAGTCGCCGAAGCCCGGCAAGGAGGGCTGCCCGGCGACCGAGACCGGCGACTGCGCCCAGGAGGTGCTGGCGCTCGGCACTCCGCTGCTGTGGTGGGCCGCGGGTTTCGCGGTGCTGTACGTGCTGTGGCGGTGGGCCTTCCGGCGCGACTGGCGCGCGGGCGCGATCGCGTGCGGCATCGCGGCGGGCTGGGTGCCCTGGTTCTTCTACCAGGAGCGCACGATCTTCCTCTTCTACGCCGTCGTCTTCGTGCCGTTCCTGTGCCTGGCGGTGGCGATGATGATCGGCGCGATGCTGGGGCCACCGGGCTCGGACGAGCGGCGGCGGACGGTGGGGGCGATCGGCGCGGGGGTGCTCGTGCTCCTCATCATCTGGAACTTCATCTACTTCTGGCCCCTCTACACCGGCCAGACTCTCCCGATAGGGGAGTGGCGCAACCGCATCTGGCTCGACACCTGGGTGTAGCAGCGACCACGACGGGCCCGGCACCTGGTGGTGCCGGGCCCGTCGTGGTCGTGAGTGGTGGCCGCTGGTCATCTCGCGGGACGTTCGGGGCTTTCGGCTGCTCACGGAGTCTGCGCAGGTCACTGCCGAGGGTGCCGGCCCGACGGTGTTACTGCGGGATGTCAGTCACACCCTGGGCTCCAGCACGGTTCCCCCGCAAGTCCATCGAGTACCAGATATCACCTGAGTTCCTGCACTCTCTCCCCGGACAATTCGCGGCCGGCTGCCCGCGGCTCGATTCGCGTCGGCCGAGCGCCCACCAGCGAGGCACATCCGACTCATGATTCAAATGATCCGAGCCGGACAGCCAACGTGAACGGAACGCCAATATCGCCACGCCCAACTGCGTCAGGTTCATGAGATCACCTGGTTGGCAGCACTTCTCCAACCATGACCGGGTCGGCCTTATAAACAGATAGGCACCATTCCCTCATCCGGGGTAATAGCACCCCGCCCACCGGGGGCCATGCCGGAGAGAGGCGATACGACTTTACATATTTTCACCACACTTCGCGCTGTTGAATCCGCAACCATTCCCTTTCCGCCCTTACTTATCTCTGAGACGTGCATTTTCCTGCGTAATATGCAGCGACGTAAACACGGCTTTCCGGGCGATCGGTAGGGCCCGGTACGCCACTGCCCCCACAGGAAATGGCCTTTCGATGAAGCGGAAGATCCCTCAAGCGGCTCAGCGCCGCACCTTGTCCGGCTGGCTGGTGCCAGCTCTCGCCGCAACGGTCGCCGCTGCAATGGTTGCCGTTACGCCGACACAGGCGTTGGCCATCGCGACACCCGTACCTCTGGGCACAGCCGCCAGTTTCTCCGTTCTGGCAGGTTCGGAGGTCACCAACACCGGACCCACCGTGATCGACCACGACCTTGGGGTGCATCCGGGCACATCCATCAGCGGTTTTCCGCCCGGTGAGGTGGGCGGCGCCGTGCATTCTGCGGACGCTGTCGCACAACGGGCCAAGTCCGATCTGGTCCAGGCGTACAACAACGCGGCCAGCCAGGCCACGGACTTCGCGCTTCCGGCAGAGATCGGCAATGGCGAGACGCTGCTTCCGGGCGTCCACACCGCTGTATCCGGTGTCGGACTCACCGGCGACCTGACCCTGAACGCCGGAGGAGACCCCAACGCCGTCTGGGTTTTCCAGATTCCGGAAGCCCTGACGACAGCATCCTCCAGCCGGGTGCTCCTCACGAACGGTGCTTCGGCATGCAACGTGTACTGGCAGATCGGAAGTTCGGCCGTACTCGGTACCGACTCCACCTTCGTCGGAACGATCATGGCCCTGACATCCATCAGCGTGACCACGAGGGCCAGCATTGAGGGCCGTGCACTGGCCCGCAACGGCGCCGTGACGCTCGACACGAACAGGATCTTCCTCGGCGGGTGTGCGACCACCACCGGTGGAACGACCAATGGAACCACGAACGGCACGACCAACGGGACGACCAACGGGACCACGAACGGCACGACCAACGGCACGACCAACGGGACCACGAACGGCACGACCAACGGGACCACCATGGGTCTGATCGGTGGAGGGGTTCTGGGTGGGCCCATCGTCAGCATCGTGGGTGGAAGCACCTCGGGGAACACCGCGGGCAACACCGCCGGGAACACGCGGGGGAACACCGCGGGCAACACCGCCGGGAACACCACCGGCGGGAAGACGCAGGGCAACACCGCCGGAAACACCACCAGCGGGAACACGCAGGGCAACACCGCCGGAAACACCACCGGCGGGCACGGCGACAAGCCCGGTAGGCCCGGCCACGGCCACCACGACAAGCCCGGCGGACCCGACCACGGCCACCACCACAAGCCCGGCGGACCCGACCACGGCCACCACCACAAGCCCGGCGGACCCGACCACGGCCACCACCACAAGCCCGGCGGACCCGACCACGGCCACCACCACAAGCCCGGTCACGGCGAAGAGGACGACGTCCACAGCTACGGCTACGGCGACAAGCCGGTAAGCCACCGGGGCTAGGCACCACACTTCAGTAAGCCCGCTCATCACATGACGGCGCATGGCGGAATCCTCATCGAATCCGCCATGCGCCCTCGGTGACAGTGAGAAGAAAACGTCAGGCGCGATCAACTGAAATGAGAAAGACAGGGTGGGCGGTGTCTCGCGGGATCAAATCAGCGGACGCGAAGGAACTCCAGCGGTCCGATTCCGGACCGGCCCCGCAGGAATGTCATGACGAGGCGGTCGTCTCCGGCATGCGGCAGCGGGGCGCCCGTGCACTGAAGGCAGGACTGCGCACCGTCGTGGTTCTGTGTCTGGTCACGACTCTCGTCCATGTCGTTCTCGTGTTTCTTCATGTGGCGCCCGCCAACACCGTCTCAAAGAGATACAGCCCGACGGTCAACGCATGGGTGTACCCCTACTTCGAACAGAACTGGCGCCTTTTCGCCCCGGATCCCGACTCTGTCAACCGGCAGATCCTGGCGAGAACCGCACACACAGGATCCGACGGATCGGTCAAAGTGAGCGCCTGGTTCGACCTGACTGCCGTGGACAATTCCGCAGTCGAGCACAATCCGTTCCCGAGCCACACGGCGCAGAACCTACTGCGCCGCGCCTGGACCACCTACACCGAAACGCACGGAGGAGACGACAAGTCACGCACGGAACGCGCCCTGATGATCCAGAAGTATCTGAGAAACATCGCCGCGGACCGCTTCGATTCCCACAACAGCGGCCCATT
This sequence comes from Streptomyces enissocaesilis, assembly GCF_039533765.1. Classification (NCBI taxonomy): domain Bacteria; kingdom Bacillati; phylum Actinomycetota; class Actinomycetes; order Kitasatosporales; family Streptomycetaceae; genus Streptomyces; species Streptomyces enissocaesilis. The sequence goes on from NZ_BAAAUD010000039.1 coordinate 161,757, forward strand.
CGACTTCATTCAGCTCCGTGTCGTCACACACCCCATCCCCGCACCCGGCAGCAGCCCGCGGACGCCCGCCGAGGTCCGGCTTCTGCCTTGGTGGAAGGTGACCACCCATGAGAAATAAAGAGACCGTGTCCGCCGGCGCTGCGCAGTGGGCCGTCGACCGGATCCGCACCCTGCGGCACCTTGTGACCGACCGACCGGTGTCCCTGTACGCCGCGTCGGTGCTGCGCATCGGCTACGGACTGCTCTACTTGATCTTTCTCTTGCGCGAGTTCCCGCACCGCCACGAGATCTGGGGCCCCAGCTCCCCGTGGACACCCACGCTGGCGCGACAGCTCTTCGACCAGACGGGGTGGAACAGCATCCTGACCCTGTCCGACAGCCACGCCTACTTCGAGTTCTGCTACGCGACGTCCCTCGTCACGTCCACGCTGTTCATGCTGGGCTGGCGCACCCGCGTCATGTCCGTCCTCTTCGCCGTCGTGGTGATCTCATTCCATGCGAGAGCGATCTTCATGACGGACGGGGGCGACAACCTGATCCTTCTGATGGCGGTCTACCTCGTCCTCACCGCGTGCGGCCGGCGCTGGTCCCTCGACGCACGCAGAGGCCGGATCAGAGCGGCTCGTACGGGCGAGACACCGGAACCGGTGCGGAGCTTCTCCGCCCAGCAACTCCGCGACGCCCGCATCACCCTGACCACCGTGGTGCACAACTGCGGCATCTTCGTCATCGCGGCACAAGTCTGTTTCCTCTACGGCTCAACCGGTCTGTATAAGGTCCAGGGTGCTACCTGGGGCGATGGCACCGCTCTCCACTACGCTCTGAACCTCGAACCCTTCCAGCCCTGGCCCGCACTCTCCCACCTCGTGGACGAGTACCCGGTCCTCGTCGCGGTCGCCTGCTACATGACGGTGCTCTTGCAGGTCGCCTTCCCGTTCGTGCTCTTCGGCAGGCTCAAGTACCCCGTCCTCGCCCTGCTGCTGGGCCTGCACATCGGCATTGCAGTGCTCATGGGGTTGCCTCTCTTCTCCGGTGTCATGATCGTCGCGGACGCCGTGTTCCTGCCAGACCGCTTCTACCGGTCCCTGGGACGGCTGTGGCGGCACACCACCCCACGCATCGGTGCCGGGAGCCGTGGCGCCTCGCACGGGCCGGAATCCCCGCTCGTACCAGCACAGCCGGGACCAGTGTTGACGACAACCCCGAGTTCCACCGTGCAGTGACCGGACCTCTGCCGGTTGCAGCATCCCCGCCCGGCCCGTCGGTTGCGTCCATGAGCCTCAGGACGCGCCCTGCGCCTCTCCCGATCGCCCGGGGACCCGCACATGGGTTACGGCGACTTCCTGGCTCAGATCCGTGACGGTGACGGTGACGGTGACGGTGGTGGATATGCGCACCGGAGAGAAGCGAAGCAGGTACTCGTGTCGGTAAATGTGACCTGCTCGACCGGCGTGGGCAGCGCACGTGGCGGCGTCCCTGGACCTCAGCCCGCCGATCAGTCCACCTTGTCCTGCACCTGAGCCAGTCAGAGCCCTCAGCTGGCATCCTGGCCAGCTTCTGGCCGATCTACACCGGCCGGACCCTCCCGACAGGGGAGTGGCGCAACCGCATCCGGCTCGACACCTGGAGGCGAGTGCGGGCGCCCCCCTCCCCGGCCGTCCGGGCCGTTCGTCCCGGTCCTGTAACGGTCGCCCCCGGTGTCACCGGGGTCCCGTACAGTGCGGTACAGCACTTCTTGAACACGTTCAGTTCAGGGGGACTCCTGGGGAGGGGACGGCACAGCATGCGTGGTGGGGCGAAGGTCGCCATAGTCGGCGGGGTGTTCCTGGTCGCGGCCGGGGGCGTGGGCTACGGCGCCTACTCCGTGGTGAGCGGCGAGACCGGCGGCGGCCCGGACCTCACGAGCGCCTCGGCGCCGGAGAGGACCGGGCCGCCGGGCGCGGACGAGGTCGAGCGGACCACGAAGGACTTCCTCGCCGCCTGGGCGAAGGGCGACGCCCGCGCGGCCGGTGAGCTGACGAACGACGCCGCCGCCGCGCAGCCCGCGCTGTCCGCCTACCGCGACGAGGCGCACATCAGCGAGGTGAAACTGACGCCGGGCACGGCGGCCGGCGCGACGGTGCCGTTCACCGCCGACGCCACGGTGACGTACAAGGGGAAGAGCAAGGCCTTCTCGTACGCGTCGGAGCTGACCGTCGTACGCGGGAAGACCTCGGGCAAGGCCCTGGTCGACTGGGAGACCTCCGTCCTCCACCCCGACCTGAGGGACGGCGAGACGCTGCGGGCGGGCGAGTCCTCGGCCCCGCCCATCCGGGCGGTCGACCGCGACGGCACCGAGCTGACGAAGGAGAAGTACCCGTCGCTCGGTCCGGTCCTGGACGCGCTGCGCGAGAAGTACGGCGAGCAGGCGGGCGGCACTCCGGGCATCGAGCTGGCCGTCGAGAGCTCGGGCAGCGCGTCGCCCGCCCGGACCGTGCTCACCCTCACCAGGGGCAAGCCCGGCGAGCTGCCCACGACGCTGGACGCGCAGGTGCAGGCGGCGGCCGAGACGGCGGTGAAGCAGCACAGCGAGGCGTCGGTCGCGGCGGTCAAGCCCAGCACGGGCGAGATCCTGGCGATCGCCAACCACCGCGCCGACGGCTTCAACGCCGCGGTCCAGGGCGGACAGGCGCCGGGCTCGACCATGAAGATCGTGACAGCGGCGATGCTGCTGGAGAAGGGCCTGGTGGGGGCGGACCGCAAGGTGGAGTGCCCGCAGACCGTGCTGTACCAGGGCCGGAGCTTCCACAACCTGGACGACTTCGCGATACCCGACTCCACCTTCGCCACCAGCTTCGCCCGCTCCTGCAACACCGCTTTCATCAAGCTGATCGACGACACCAAGGACGACGCGGCGCTGCCCAGGACGGCGCGCGAGGTCTTCGGCCTCGGCCTCGACAACTGGCAGACCGGGATCACCACCACCGACGGCACGGTGCCCGAGGTCACCGGCGGCGAGGCCGCGGCGCAGTACATCGGACAGGGCGCGATCAAGATGAACGCCCTCAACATGGCGTCGGTCACCGCCACCGCCAAGGCCGGCACGTTCAAGCAGCCGGTCATCGTCCCGCAGTCGCTCGACGGCCGGCAGCTGGCGACCGCGACCCGTTCCCTGTCGCCCTCCGTGCACAGCCAGCTGCTCGGCATGATGCGGCAGACGGCGACGGCGTCCTGGGGCACGGCCACGGAGGCGATGGCCCCGGTCGGCGGCGACAAGGGCGCCAAGACCGGTTCGGCGGAGGTCGACGGGCAGGGCGAGGCCAACAGCTGGTTCGCCGGTTTCAGCGACGACGTGGCGGCGGCGGCGTCCGTCGAGTCGGGCGGCCACGGCGGCGACGCGGCGGGCCCGCTGGTGGCGGCCGTGCTGCGGGCGGGCTGACGGCCGGCTGGCGGAGCTCCGCACCGGCCGGTCACACGGCGGACCGCACCGCCCTGATCAGAGCCTGCGCGCGCGGGTCGGAAGTGACCCCCTTCTGGTGGCCGTTGGTCACGTATCCGAAGGCGATCCCGGACTCCGGATCGGCGAATCCGAGTGAGCCGCCCCGCCCCGGGTGCCCGAACGAGCCGGGGGCGAGGAGCGGCGCGCCGGAGCCGTGCAGCATGAAGCCCAGCCCGAAGCGGGTGTTGACGATCAGGACCCGGTCCGGGCCGGCCGATTCCTCGGTGCGCGCGAGCGTGAGCGTCGCCGGGGCGAACAGGCGGTGCCCGTCGACCGGCCCGATCATCGCGGCGTAACACCGTGCCAGCGCCCGCGCGGTGGATATCCCGCCCGCGCCGGGGAGTTCGGCCGCCCGGAACGCCGGGTCGTTCAGGTCCGCGCGCGGGTCGATCGCGTCGAACGCTCGCCGGGTGAGCGACGCGGGGTCCGCGTACGCCTCGGTCACGCTCCGCCTGGGCCGCATCCGCAGCGCCCCGCCGTCCACGGGCGGCGCCTCGACCGGACCGGCCCGGCCCACCCGGTGCGCCTCTTCCGCCGGCAGCCCGACCCAGAAGTCGAGCCCCAGCGGGCGGGCGATCTCCTCGGCGATCCAGCGTCCGACGGTCCGCCCCGTCACCCGCTTCACCAGTTCGCCGATCAGCCAGCTGTACGTCTGCGCGTGGTAGCCGTGGTCGGTCCCGGGCTCCCAGGCGGGCGACTGGGCTGCGACGGCGCGCGGCCCGGAGACGCCGTCGATCGCCTCGGCGGGCGTCAGCGGGCGGTCGAGCGCGGGTACGCCCGCCCGGTGGGACAGCAGGTGCCGTACGAGGACCCGTTCCTTGCCGTTGGCCTTGAACTCCGGCCAGTACGTGGCGACCGGCGCGTCCAGGTCGATCTGTCCGCGCTGGTGCAGCAGCAGCGGCACGGCGGCGGCCACGCCCTTGGTCGCGGACCGTACGACCTGGGCGGTGTCCACGGCCCACGGCTCGGCGCCGTCCACGTCGCGCGTCCCCGCCCACAGGTCGACGACCTTGCGGCCGTCCCGGTAGACGGCGACGGCGGCTCCTCGCTCGCCCCGTTGCCCGAAGTTGCGCACGAACGCGTCCCTGACCGGTTCGAATCCGGCCGCCACCGTGCCCCGTGCATCCACTGCTGCGCTCGCACTCATGCCCACCATGGTGCAACGGCCCTGCCGGGCGGGGCGGCGGGGGGTCTCGGTGCCGCCGCGCGGGGCGTGGTCCCTAGGTCTCCACCCGCACCGAACCCGGGTCGAACCCGAACGGCAGCTCCAGCCGGTGCGCCCGCATCACCGCGTCGTCCGACAGCAGCTCCTGCGTCCGCCCGTCCGCCACGATCACGCCGCCGCTGAGGATCACCGAGCGCGGGCACAGCTCCAGGGCGTACGGCAGGTCGTGCGTGACCATCAGCACCGTGATGTCCAGTCCCCGCAGGATGTCCGCCAGTTCGCGCCGCGAGGCCGGGTCCAGGTTGGACGACGGCTCGTCCAGCACCAGGATCTCCGGCTCCATCGCCAGTACGGTCGCGACAGCCACCCGGCGCCGCTGTCCGAACGACAGGTGGTGCGGCGGCCGCTCGGCGTACTCCGCCATGCCGACCCGTTCCAGCGCCCCCTTCACGCACGCCTCCAGCTCCGCGCCGCGCATGCCGGCCGCCGCCGGGCCGAAGGCCACGTCCTCGCGGACGGTCGGCATGAAGAGCTGGTCGTCGGGGTCCTGGAAGACGATGCCGACCCGGCGCCGGATCTCGGCGAGGTGCCGCTTGCCGACCGGCAGCCCGGCCACCGTCACCGACCCCGCGCCGGCCGTGAGGATGCCGTTGAGGTGCAGTACGAGCGTGGTCTTGCCCGCGCCGTTGGGTCCGAGCAGCGCGACGCGCTCGCCGCGCGCGACGGACAGGTCGACGCCGAAGAGGGCCTGGTGGCCGTCGGGGTAGGCGTAGGCGAGGCCGCTGACCTCGAGGGACATCGTCGTATCGGTCACAGGGTCCATCCCGGTCACAGGGTCCGTCCCAGCAGACAGACCGCCAGCGCGGACACCGGGAGCGCGGCCGCGTACGACCACTGCGTCCGCGTCGCGGTCACCTCGTCGATCACCGGCATGGTGCCCGTGTACCCCCTGCTGACCATGGCCAGATGCACGCGTTCGCCCCTCTCGTACGAGCGGATGAAGAGCGCACCCGCCGTCTTGCCCAGGACGCCCCAGTGCCGCACGCCCCGCGCCTCGAACCCGCGCGAGCGCCGCGCGATCGACATCCGCCGCATCTCGTCCGTGATCACGTCGCCGTAGCGGATCATGAACGACGCGATCTGGACGAGCATCGGCGGCAGCTTCAGCCGCTGGAGTCCGAGCAGCAGGGAGCGCAGCTCGGTGGTGGAGGCGAGCAGCACGGAGGCGGCGACTCCGAGCGTTCCCTTGGCGAGGACGTTCCAGGCGCCCCACAGGCCCGAGACGCTCAGCGACATGCCGAGCACCTCCACCCGCTCCCCCTCGGCCACGAAGGGCATCAGGACGGCGAAGGCGACGAAGGGCACTTCGATGAGCAGCCGCGTGAGCAGGTAGCCGGCCGGGACGCGGGCGGCGTACGCGACCGCGCCGAGCAGCGCGGCGTACCCGCCGAACGCCCACATCGCCTCGCGCGGTGTGGACACGACGACGAGCACGAAGCAGAAGACGGCCACGAGCTTGCAGTGCGGCGGCAGCGCGTGCACCGCGCTGTGTCCGTGCCGGTAGAGCTTGTGGGCGTGGCCCGCGCCCATGTCAGGCGGTTTCCTTTTCCCCGGTACGCGCCGACGTGCCGGCGACCGGCGTGACGGCGACCGGCGTCGGCTGCTGCCCGCGCCGGCGCCGCACCGTCCAGAAGACTCCGCTGCCGACGGCGACGGTCGCGCCGACACCGACGACGCCCGCGAGGCCGCCGGAGATCCGGCCGTCGGTGATGCCGCTGACGCTGTAGTCGGCGAGCGGGGAGTCGGCGGCGGCGTGCTCCTCGGCCTTCTTGTCGATGCCCTGGTCGGCGGCGACCTTCTCCAGTCCGTCGGGGCTGGCGGAGGCGTAGAAGGAGACGAATCCGGCGAGCACGATCGCGGAGGCCAGCCCGGCGCCCCAGACCCTGCGGGTGGAGCGGGCGGCGACGGGGACCGGGGCCTGGGCAGGAGCCGCGTCCACCAGCTCCCCGTCCACCAGCAGCTTGAGCGGGGCGGTGAGCCCGCGCGCGCCGTGCACCAGGTCGGGGCGTACGGCGATGACGGCGCCCACGGTCAGCGCGGTGATCGCGGCCTCGCCGATGCCGATGAGGACGTGTACGCCGACCATCGCGGTCAGCACCTTGCCGGTCGGCACGTCCGTCGTGCCGCCGACGGCGTAGATCAGCGTGAAGGCGGCGGCCGCGGCGGGCACGGACACCAGGGCGGCGACGAACGCGGAGGCGGTGACCGAGCGGCGTCCGCCCGGCAGGATCTTCACGAGGCCGCGGAAGAGCGCGTACGCGACGACGACCGTGACCACGCCCATGACGGTGATGTTCACCCCGAGCGCGGTGAGGCCGCCGTCCGCGAAGAGGATGCCCTGCATCAGCAGGACGACCGCTATGCAGAGCACTCCCGTGAACGGGCCGACCAGTATCGCGGCGAGCGCGCCGCCGAGCAGGTGACCGCTGGTGCCGGCCGCGACCGGGAAGTTCAGCATCTGTACGGCGAAGACGAACGCGGCGACGAGTCCGGCCAGGGGAGCCGTCCGTTCGTCCAGTTCACGGCGTGCTCCGCGCAGGCTGACGGCGACGGCGGCCACGGCTGCGACGCCCGCCACAGCCGAAACAGGTGTGTTGATGAATCCGTCGGGGACATGCATGGGGAGGCTCCGCTTCCTGCGGGGTGGTGAACCGTTCGATGATAGTGCCCTCCTGCAAAGAGGTCGCAAGAGCGAAAAGGTCACAAGTGGAGCCTGGCAGGCACCGCAAGATATGGGATATTAAGGGACAAAAGTCGCGAATTTGAGGAGTAGCCCGATGCAGCCAGCGATCGAGGGCCACGCACGGGCCTGCCTCATCACCGACGGCCCCCAGCGCCACGCCGTCCCCGTCGCCCTCCGCTACGACCCGGAGAGGGACCCGCGCGCGGTGCGCCTGGTCTTCCCGCCGGACGTCTCGCCCGACGGCGCCGCCAACGAATGGGTCTTCGACCGCGCCCTCCTGGAGGCGGGCCTGACCCGTCCGGCCGAGACCGAGGCCGGCGACGTCCGGGTCTGGCCGTGCGGACGGGTGCAGGCCGTGATGGAACTGCGTTCGCCGCAGGGCACGGCGGTGATCCAGTTCGACAGGGCGCCACTGCGCCGCTTCCTGGAGCGTACGCACGCGGTCGAGGAGCCCGTGGCCCCCGAAGCCGCCCGCTGAGAACCGGGAAACGGTGAGGTCCCCCCCGGCTTTCGGGCCGGGGGGGGACCAAGGGGGCCGGGAGGACCCGGGGGGCCGGGGAGACCGGGAGGACCGGGGGCCGGGGAGACCGGGGGAACCTCACCCTCGCACCGGATCCCGTCGCCACGAGCCGGTGCGCGACCGGGGCCGCCGCCGCGCTCAGGAGGCGGCCCCGGAGCTTCCCCGTGCCCGGCGCCTAGGCGCGCACCAGCTCGCGCTCGCCCTCGGAGGCGTCGTCGCCCAGCTGCTTGCGCAGCTGCTCGCCCTCGACGTCCACGTTCGGCAGCGCCCTGTCGAGCCAGCGCGGCAGCCACCACGCCTTCTCGCCGAGCAGCGCCAGCACGGCGGGCACGATGGCCATCCGTACGACGAAGGCGTCGAAGAAGACGGCGATCGCCAGCCCGAAGCCGATCATCTTGACCATCGACTCGCTCGACCCGATGAACCCGGCGAAGACGGCCATCATGATCACGGCGGCGGCGGTGACGACCCGCGCGCCGTGCCGGAAGCCGGTGACGACCGCCTGTCCCGGCCGCTCCCCGTGGACGTACGCCTCACGCATGCGCGTGACGAGGAAGACCTCGTAGTCCATGGCGAGACCGAAGACGACACCCACCATGAAGATCGGCATCATCGACATCACGGGGCCGGTCTGCTCCACACCGATCACATCCGCCAGCCAGCCCCACTGGAAGACCGCGACGACCGCGCCGAGCGCCGCCACCACGGACAGCAGGAACCCGAGCGCCGCCTTGAGCGGGACGAGGACCGAGCGGAACACCAGCATCAGCAGCAGGAACGCGAGGCCGACGACGAGCGCGAGGTACGGCAGCAGCGCGTCGTTCATCTTCTGCGAGAAGTCGATGTTCATGGCCGTGGCGCCGGTCACCAGGACCTCGGCACCGGTGTCGGACGCGATGCCCGGACCCGCGTCACGGATCGCGTGCACCAGCTCCTCGGTCTCCTCGGAGCTGGGCCGGTCCTTCGGAACCACGGTGACGACCGCCGTGTCGCCGGCCTTGTTCAGCGGCCCGGGCACGGTGGCGGCGACGCCGTCCATGCCCTTCACGGTGTCGGTGACCCGGCCGACCGCGTCCTGAGGCCGCTCGGCTCCCTCGACGTCGACCACGACCATCAGCGGCCCGTTGGAGCCGGGCCCGAACCCGTCCGAGAGGAGGTCGTACGCCTTGCGCTGCGTGGTGCTGACCGGCTGCGACCCGTCGTCGGGCAGCCCCATCTCCAGCGAGGCGGCGGGTACGGCGACCACACCGAGCCCGACCACGGCGGTGATCAGGACGGCGATCGGCCGGCGCAGTACGAAACGGGCCCAGCGCGTACCCATGTTGGGCTTGTCCGCCTCGGCGGCCTGTCCCTGCCCCTGTCCCTCTTCCTGTCGCTTCCGCGCCTTGCGCCCGAAGACCTTCCTGCCCGCGAACCCGAGCAGGGCGGGAACCAGCGTGAGCGCGACGAGGACGGCGATCACGACCGTGCCGGCCGCGGCGAAGCCCATCTTCGTCAGCATCGGGATGTTGACGACGGCGAGCCCCACGAGCGCGATCACGACGGTCAGCCCGGCGAACACGACGGCGGACCCGGCGGTTCCGACGGCCCGCCCGGCCGCGTCCTCCGGCTCACGTCCCTCGGCCAGCTCGGCCCGGTAGCGGGAGACGATGAACAGCGCGTAGTCGATGCCGACCGCGAGCCCGATCATCATCGCGAGCGTCGACGTCGTGGAGCCGAGGTCGAGGACGTTCGCGAGCGCGGTGATGGTGGAGACCCCGATGCCCACGCCGATGAGCGCGGTGAGCAGCGGCAGGCCGGCGGCCACCAGCGACCCGAAGGTCACCACCAGCACGATCGCGGCGACCGCGACGCCGATGACCTCGCCCGACCCGGTCTCGGGCACGGCCTGGAGCGCGTCACCGCCGATCTCGACGGTCAGCCCGGAATCCCGGGCCTCGTCCCCGGCCTCGACGAGCGCCTCCCTGGCCTCCTCGGTCAGCTCCATCCCGCTGACCTTGTACGAGACCTGGGTGTACGCCGTCGTACCGTCACGGCTCACGGCCTTGCCGGCGTACGGGTCGACGACCGAGGCGATCTGCTCGGCACCGGCACCGGACCTGAGCCCCTCGACGACCTTCTCCACCTCGCTCCGGTGGCCGGCGTCGGTCATCCGCTCCCCTTCGGGAGCCTTGAACACCACGCGGGCGGTGGCACCGTCCGCGGCGGCGCCGGGGAAGCGCCGGTCGAGCAGGTCGAAGGCCTTCTGGGCCTCGGTCCCCGGTATGGAGAAGGAACTGGAGGTGGCGGTGGAAGCGGTGGCGGCGCCGACACCGGCGAGCACCAGCAGGGCTGTCCACGCGAGGGCGACGAAGGGGCGGCGGCGGAAGGCGAACCGGCCCAGTTTGTAAAGGAAAGTGGCCACGAGGGCGTACTCCCGGTCAGGTCGTTGGGACGAGCAGGGCAGGGGGAACCAGCCCGACGACAAGAGCGGTGCGCGTCAGGTGGAGCGTCTCTACGGGGACGGGCGCCGGGTGGGGACCCCACGGCGCCGCCGAGGTACTGCGGCCGTCAGGCGACACCCAGCGCGGGCAGCACCACGGCATCGACGTAGTCGGCGAGGAAGGCCCGGTCGGGCGACCGGTCCTCGATGAGCTCCCGGGCGACGAAGGCGCCCAGGATCATGTGCGGGACGTACCGCAGGGCGGGCGTCCCGGCGGGGATCTCGCCCCGGTCCACGGCCCGCCGCAGCAGGCCGTCGAGCCCGGTGAGCTCGGGGGCGACGAGGAGCTCCCGAAGCGCCTGGTGGAGATCGGGATTCTGGTGCACGGCCTGGGCGAGACCCCGCATCAGCGCGGAGTCCCTCTCCAGCTGGCAGTCGTCGGAGCGCTCCACCAGGGCGTGGAAGTCCCCGCGCAGCGTGCCGGTGTCGACGTCGGCGGTACTGACCGGCTTGCTGTGGCGCAGCGCTCTGGCGACCAGTTCCGGCTTGCTCCCCCACTGGCGGTAGAGGGTGGCCTTGCTGGACCGGGTGCGGGAGGCGACGGCATCCATGGTCAGGGCGTCGTAGCCGACTTCGCGGAGCAGGTCGAGCACGGCCGCGTACAACTCACCTTCACGCTCGGCCGTGAGCCGTGTGCCCGCCATCCTCCACCCCTCTCCTGAACGAAACGGTTTCGTACACCACAACCTACGCCCGCATCTCATCGAAACGAAACCGTTTCGATGGTGTTCTGCGCCACAAGTTGCCGCGCCCCCTCCGGGCGGAAAGCATTGGGGGGTGAGCGACGAACCCGGGTCCGTCGGCCCGCAAGAGACCACACCCCCCGAGCCCCTGGGCACCACGGGCATCTCTCCGGCCGCTCCCGCGCGGGAAGCGCCGGCCGCCGCCTCGCCCGACGCGGCGGCGGAAGGGGACGTACCGGGGCGCTCCCCGCGGGGCGCCGAACGCGACGCGTCGGAAGAAAAATCCGTACCCGGACGTCCGGCGACCGAGGAGACGCCCCGGCGCGGCACCGGCCCCGAAGCCCCCGCGACCCGACCGCCCCGGAGCGACGGCGCCCCCGCCGACGGCGCCCACCCGTACCTGCGCTTCCCGCACCTGCACAGCGACCTCCTCTGCTTCGCGGCGGAGGACGACCTCTGGCTGGCCCCGGTCACACCCGCCGGAAAGCAGCCGGACCGGGCCTGGCGCCTCACCGTCGACCGGACCAAGGTCTCCCACCCCCGCTTCTCCCCCGACGGCCGCCACATCGCGTTCACGACCTGGCGCAGCCTCGACCCGGAGGTCCACCTCCTGCCCGTGGACGGCGGCCGGCCCGCCCGCAGGCTCAGTTACTGGGGCTCGCCCGACACCCGCGTCTGCGGCTGGGCACCCGGGACACCCGACGGCCCCCCGCACATCCTGGCCGTCGCCTCCCACGGCCAGCCCTTCTCGCACTTCTCCTGGGCCTACACCCTCCCCACCGACGGCAGCCCCGGCGCCCAGCTGCCCTGGGGCCCGGTCTCCGACATCGCGGTCGCGGACATCAACGGCGAGCGCCGCACGCTCCTGCTCACCGGCAAGCCCCCGCACGAACCCGCCGCCTGGAAGCGCTACCGGGGCGGCGCGACCGGCCGCCTGTGGCTGCACGGCGAGCGGCTGCTCCCCGACATCGGCGGCCACCTCAACTGCCCCATGTTCGTGGACGGACGCGTCGCGTTCCTCTCCGACCACGAGGGCGTGGGCAACCTCTACTCCTGCGCGTACGACGGCACCGACCTGCGCCGCCACACCGACCACGACGCGTTCTACGCACGCAACGCCTCCAGCGACGGCGCCCGCGTCGTCTACCAGTGCGCGGGCGACCTGTGGCTGGTGGACGACCTGTCCCCCGGCGCGACACCGCGCCGCCTGGACGTCCGTCTCGGCGGCCCCCGCGCCGGCCGACGCCCCCACCACGTCCCGGCCGCCAGCAACATCGACGGCCTGTCCGTCGACACGACCGGCCGCGCCAGCGCCGTCGTCGTCCGCGGCAGCCTGTACTGGCTCACCCACCGCGACGGCCCGGCGCGCACCATCACGGACACCCCGGGCGTACGGGCCCGCCTGCCCGAGATGCTCGGTGGCGGCGGCAAGGTCGCGTACGTCACGGACGCCGAGGGCGAGGACGCCGTCGAGATCGCGTACCTGCCGCGCGCCAGCGGCGACCGCGCGCCGCGCCGCCTCGCGTCCGGCCGGCTCGGGCGCGTACACGAACTGGTGTCGGACCCGGAGGGCGAGCGCATCGCGATCGCCTCGCACGACGGCCGGCTCCTCCTGGTCGACACCATGGAGACCGCGGAGAGCCCTGAGACCGCGGAGACCGCGGACGGCGAGGTCACCGAACTGGTCCGGTCCCTCAACGGCCCGGTCCGCGACCTCGCCTTCTCCCCCGACGGGGCCTGGCTGACCTGGTCGCACCCCGGCATCGGCCGCTCCCTGCGCCAGATCAGGATCGCCAGGATCGAGACCCGGCAGGTCGTCGACGTCACCGACGGCCGCTTCGAGGACGAGAACCCGGTCTTCACGAGCGACGGCCGCTACCTCGCCTTCCTCTCCTGGCGCGGCTTCGACCCGGTGTACGACGTCCACACCGGGGACCTCTCCTTCCCCCTGGGCTGCCGCCCCTACCTGGTCCCGCTCTCCTCCGCGACGCCGTCCCCCTTCGCGATGTCCGCGGAAGGCCGTCCGGCGGCCGGCGGGCTGGACCTGGCGGACGCCGGGGAGGGCGAGAACGCCGACGGCACGACGGTCCTGGTGGAGGTCGAGGGCCTGCCGAACCGGGTGACGCCCTTCCCCGTGTCCGCGTCCAAGTACTCGGGGCTGCACGCGGTCTCCGGCGGCGGCCTGGTGTGGCTGCGCTGGCCGATCTCGGGAGCGCTCGGCGAGACGTTCGCCAACCCGGCCGACGTGTCGGGCCGCCCCACCCTCGAACACTTCAACCTCGCCAAGGCGCGCAAGTCCGAACTCGTGAACGACCTGGACTGGTTCGCGGTGAGCGGCGACGGATCGCGTCTGGTGGTCATGGACGAGGGCGAGCTGCGCGCGGTCCCCGCCACCGAGTCCGGCGACAGCGACTCGACGGTCTACCTGGACATGCGCCGCATCATGCACCAGGTCGACCCGGGGGCGCAGTGGCGGCAGGCGTACGCGGAGGCGGGCCGCATCGTCCGGGCGTACTTCTGGGAACCGGGCATGTGCGGCATCGACTGGGACGCGGTCCTCGACCAGTACCGCCCCCTGCTGGAGCGGGTCGCCACCCCGGACGAGTTCGCGGACCTGCTCCGCGAGGTCCTGGGCGAACTGGGCACCTCGCACGCGTACGTCGCCGCCGCGCGCCGCAACGAGGGGCCGCCCCACTACCAGCGCGCGGTGGGGCTGCTCGGCGCCGACTTCGTGTGCCGGGACGGCAGGTGGCTGGTCCGGCGGATCCTCCCCGGTGAGTCGTCCGACTCCAAGGCGCGCTCGCCGCTGGCCGGTACGGGCATCCGGGAGGGTGCGGTCCTCACCCATGTGGACGGCCGGCCGGTGGATCCGGTGGCGGGCCCGTACCCCCTTCTCGCGGCGGCCGGGGGGACGACGGTCGAGCTGACGTTCCAGCCGGCGGAGGGGGAGGGCCCGGCCCGCAGGGTCGCGATCGTCCCCCTGGTCGACGAGCGCCCCCTCCGCTACCAGGACTGGGTGGCCAAACGCCGGGAAGTGGTCAGGAAGTTGAGCGGCGGGAAGTGCGGCTACCTGCACATCCCCGACATGGGCGGCTCCGGCTGGGCCCAGTTCAACCGCGACCTGCGCAGGGAGGTCTCACTCCCCGCCCTGATCGTCGACGTACGGGGCAACGCGGGCGGGAACATCAGCGAACTGGTGGTGGAGAAGCTCACCCGCACCATCGTCGGCTGGGACCTGACGCGCGACGCGCAACCGGTCTCGTACGCCTCCGACGCGCCCCGGGGCCCGGTGGTCGCCCTGGCCGACGAGGCGACGTCCTCGGACGGCGACATGATCACGGCGGCGTTCAAACTGCTGGGCCTGGGCCCGGTGGTGGGCCAGCGCACCTGGGGCGGGGTGGTGGGCATGACCGGCCGCCACACGCTGGGGGACGGCACGGTGATCACGGTGCCGATGAACGCGGCGTGGTTCGACGCGTACGGGTGGTCGGTGGAGAACCACGGCGTGGAGCCGGACATCGAAGCCCTGCGCACCCCCCTCGACTGGGCGGAGGGCCGGTACGCCCAACTGGACGACGCGGTCCGGGTGGCGCTGGACCTGCTGGCGGCGCGGCCGGCGTCGGCCCCTCCGACGTACGCGAACGTCCCCGACAGGACCCGCCCTCCCCTCCCGCCGCGCGCGACGCCGTGACGGTCCCGCCGCGCGCGGCGCCGTGACGGCCACGCGAAAGGGCGCACCCGGTGGTGGCCGGGTGCGCCCTTCCTGTGGTCATGCGGCGGGGGCGGAGCGACGGCGCGACAAGACGCGCCGCGTCAGCCGCCGCGCCGCGTCACGACCGGAGCCGCTCCTGGCCCTCGTCCCGCTCGTCGAGCATCTCCCGGTCCATGTCCCGGTCACGGTCCAGGTCCCGGTCCCTGGCCACGTCCCGGTCCATGTCCAGGTCCCGGCCCATGACCTGGCTCCGGCCCTCCCGGGCCCGCCGGACGTGCTCCGACGCCTCGCCCTCCGTGCCGCGCGAGCCCTGCTTGGCCTGCTTGGCCTGCTCGGCGAGCTCTTGCGCCTTGTCCTTGAACTGGTCTGCGATGCCCATGAAGTTCACTCCTAGAGGGGTGTGAGGGGAAGTGGGGCATGTCGGCCCCCTTGGGCCTCGACCAGACTGACACGACCGGACATTCAGCGCATTTCGATCATCAACGCTGTGTATTCGGCGTACGCTCCGCGCGCCGCACACCCTCCGCACGCGCCTTCTCGTCCGCCTCGCCCCCCGCCCCCACGAGCCCCTTGCCCACCCCTGCCAGCCGAGGCCCGAACCGCTTCATCTCCCGCTGCCCCACCACCCCGATGAGCGTCGGCAGGTATCCGCGCACGGACTGCATCCCCCGCAGCCACCACTGCGCGTACACGTGCGGGGAGCGCCGCTCGATCCCCGCGACGATCCGGTCGACCGCCGGGCCGAGCGGATACGTCCGGTTCGAGGGCCACGGCAGCCGCTGCCGCAGCTCCCGCATCACGTCGTCCTCGTCCGCGCCCCGCACCATGTCCGTGTCGGTCCACGACAGGTACCCGACCCCGACCCGCACCCCCCGGTGGCCGACCTCCGCGCGCAGCGAGTGCGCGAACGCCTCGACCCCCGACTTCGACGCGCAGTACGCCGTCATCATCGGCGCCGGCGTGATCGCGGCCAGCGACGCGATCTGGAGGAAGTACCCCCGGCTCTCCAGGAGCGCCGGCAGGAACGCCCGTCCCGTCACCGCCCCGCCGATCAGGTTGACCTCGACGACCCGCCGCCAGGCGACCGGATCCGAGTCCACGAACGGCCCTCCGGAAGCGACCCCCGCGTTGGCCACGACGATGTCGACCTTCCCGAACCGCTCCTTCACCTCCCGTGCGACCCGCGCCAT
Source organism: Streptomyces enissocaesilis (assembly GCF_039533765.1). NCBI lineage: Bacteria > Bacillati > Actinomycetota > Actinomycetes > Kitasatosporales > Streptomycetaceae > Streptomyces > Streptomyces enissocaesilis. The sequence continues at coordinate 177,730 of NZ_BAAAUD010000039.1, forward strand.
CGCCTCGTGGTCGGTGACGTCGGCGTACCACCAGTCGGCGTCGGAGTGCAGCCGCCCCGCCACCTGCTTCAGCCCGTCCGGCTCCAGGCCGACCAGCGCCACCTTCGCGCCGCGCGCCGACAGCTTGCGGGCCAGCAGTTCGCCGACGCCCCGCGCCGCGCCCGTGACGACCGCGACCTGCCCTTCCAGGTTCCGCCTGCCGCTCATACGGTCTGCTCCTTCTCCTCGTCACGGGCGGTGGGGGTGACGTACGTGGTCACCAGTTCGCGGAGTTTCGCCGTGACGGCCTCCGGCGCCTCCAGCGGCGTCATGTGTCCGACGCCGGTCAGCTCGGTGAGCCCCAGCGAATGCGGCAGCGCGGCCACGATCTCGCGAGCGTGCACGAGCGGCGTCAGCCGGTCGGCGGTCCCCGCGATGACAGCGGTGGGCACGCCCAACTCCCGTATTCGCGGCACAATATCGAGCTCGCCGAGCACCTGCGACCAGGCCACGCGCGCGGCCCGCGGGCAGGCGTGCACGATACGGGCGCACTCCGCCACCCGCTCCGGCGAGGTCCCGGGCCCCATCGTCGCGTACTTGAGGAGCGCCTTCGACAGCGCCGTGACGGGCCCCAGCGGCGCACGCGCCCCCAGCACCGCGCGCGTCATCCGCGTCCGCAGCCGGCCGGCCCGCATCGGCAGTACGAGCGACTCGGCGACCAGCCGCGAACCGCCCGTGCTGCACAGCAGGACGGCGGCCGCGTGCTCGCGGAACCCGGGCCGTCCGGCGGCGGCCATCATCGTCATGCCGCCCATGGAGTGCCCGGCCAGCACGGCCCGCTCGCCCGGCGCGAGGGCGGTGGCGAGCACCGCTTCGAGGTCGTCGGCGAGGGCGTCCGTGCTGTAGCCACCCGGTCCGACGGCGGGGGAACGCCCGTGTCCCCGCTGGTCGTAGACCACGACCCGGTACCCACCGGCGCCGGCGAGTTCACGTATCTGCGCCGACCAGAAGAGCGTCGAGCAGGTCCAGCCGTGCGCCAGGACGAGCGCGGGGGCGCCGCCGGGCCCGTACACCTCGACGTGCAGCCGCGATCCGTCGGCGGATACGGCGGTCAGTTCGCGCGAGGGGACGAGCGGTTCGCCGACGGCTCGCATCAGCCGGCTCACGCGCCCGCCTCCGCGGCCCCGGTGCCGGCACCCGCACCGGCGCCCGCACCCGATTCGGCCGATGCCCGCGCCCGTATCACTTCGTACTCCACCAGATTCACTTCCCTCGTCGCGCGCCGGAACTCGCTCGGCGTCCCCGGCCAGATGGTGGTGTTGCGGCCGTTCGCGTCCAGGTACCAGCTGTCGCAGCCGCCCGTGTTCCACACGGTCCGCTTCATCCGGTCCTGCACCCGCCGGTTCCACGCGTGCACGGCCGAGGGCCGCGCGTCCAGCGCCGCCCTGCCGCCCAGGTCCGTCAGCTTCCGCAGGTAGTCGGCCAGGTAGTTCAGCTGCGACTCGATCATCAGGATCATCGAGCTGTTCCCGAGCCCGGTGTTCGGCCCGATGATCGTCATCCAGTTGGGGAACCCGGCCGCCGTCGCGCCGCGCAGCGACTCCATCCCGTCCTTCCACGCCTCGGCGAGCGTGATGCCGTCCGCGCCCACCACCCGCTCGGCGATCGGCATGTCGGTGACGCGGAAGCCCGTACCGAAGACGATCGCGTCGACCTCGGCCTCCGTCCCGTCGACCGCCACGGCCGTGGACCCGCGCACCTCCCTCAGCCCCGAGGCGACGACGTCCACGTTCCGCTGCGCGAGCGCCGGATAGTACGAACTCGACAGCAGGATCCGCTTGCAGCCGATCCGGTACGACGGTGTCAGCTTGGCCCGCAGCGCCGGGTCCTTGATGGCCTTGGCCATGTTGGCCCTGGCGAGCGACTCGACAGCGCCGAGCTGCCTGGGGTGCTTGGTGAACGCGGTGACCTGCAACTCCCTTATCCCGAAGAGCAGTCCGCGCCGCGCCTTCCCGGTGAACGGCAACTGCCGGTGCAGCCATCGCTCGGGCCCGCTGATCGCCCGGTCCATGCGCGGCATCACCCACGGCGGCGTCCGCTGGAAGAGGGTCAGCTTCGCGACGTCGGGCTGGATCGACGGCACGATCTGGATCGCGGAGGCGCCCGTCCCGACCATCGCCACGCGCTTGCCGCGCAGGTCGTAACCGTGGTCCCACCGCGCCGAGTGGAAGACCTTGCCGGGGAAGCCGTCGAGTCCCGGCACGTCCGGGATCTTCGGGTCCGACAGCGGCCCGGTCGCGGACACCACCACGTCCGCGGTGATCGTCCCCCGCGCGGTCTCGATCTCCCAGCGCAGCTCGTCGCCGTCCCAGCGCATCATCCTCACTTCGTGGTCCAGCCGGATGTGCGGCCGCAGCCCGAAGGTGTCAGTGACGTGCTCCAGGTACGCCCTGATGTGCTCCTGCCCCGAGAACGTGCGCGGCCAGTCCGGGTTGGGCGCGAAGGAGAACGAGTACAGATGGGAGGGCACGTCGCACGCACAGCCCGGATAGCTGTTGTCCCGCCAGGTGCCGCCCACCGCGCCGGCGCGCTCCAGGACGACGAAGTCGGTGATCCCCTCGCGGCGCAGCCGGACCGCGGCGCCCAGGCCGCCGAATCCGGATCCGATCACCGCCACTCGTACGTGCTCGTGCTCGGCCATGCCGACGCCTCCCGCGGTCTCACGACTCTGCCAGCAATCACTGGCACGATTCGGAGAGTAGAACAGCCGCGTACTCATGGGTAGGGGTCGGACGCGGGAAAGTTACCGGGGGTACGACATAGGCTTCGCGCGTGGACAGAGCCGCAGGAGCCCGTGAGTACCGCACGGAGGAGCTGGCCGGAGAGGCCGGCATCACCGTGCGCACCCTGCGCTTCTACCGCGAGCGCAAGCTGCTGCCGCCGCCGCGCCGTGAGGGCCGTATCGCCTGGTACGACGAACACCACCTGGCCCGGCTGCGCACCATCGCCGCCCTGCTGGCGCGCGGCCACACCCTGAACGGCATCGCGGACCTCACCACCGCCTTCGAGAGCGGCCGCGACGTCGGGGAACTCTTCGGCCGCGACGAGGACGCCGCCCCCGCCACCTGGACCGAGGAGACCCCGGTCCGGCTCTCCCCCGAGGACCTGGCCGACCACTTCGCGGGCGAGGTCACCCCGGAGAACCTGGCCGCGGCGCTCGACCTCGGCTATCTCGCCGTCGACGGCGAGGAGATCGTGCACATCAGCCGCCGCCTGCTGGACGTGTCGGCGGCCCTGGTGCGCGAAGGCGTACCGCTGGCCGCCGTGCTCCGGGCGGGCAAGGAGGTGCGGAAGCACGCGACGGCGATGGCGGAGATCTTCACGGCCATGGTCCGCTCCCACCTGGGCGGCGACGCGCCGGGGGGCGACGCGCCGGGGAACGACCTCCCCGCGTCCCTGGAACGCCTGCGCCCGCTCGCCAAGAGCGTGGTCGAGGCGGAACTCTCGATGGCCCTGGACCGCCTGATCAGGGCCGAGAAAGACCTCTGAACCGACCGGGCCGGCCAGTCCGGCCCGCCCGGCCGGTCCGCGGCTCACCGCTCGAAGACCGCCGTCACCGGCGCGTGGTCCGACCAGCGCAGGTCATAGCTCGCCGCCCGCTCGACGTACGCCTTGACCGCCCGCCCGGCCAGCCCCGGCGTCGCCACCGCGTAGTCGATGCGCCATCCCGAGTCGTTGTCGAAAGCCTTGCCGCGGTAGGACCACCACGTGTACGGACCCTCCTGGTCCGGGTGCAGCGCGCGCACCACGTCGACGTACGCCGCCTCGTCGAACACCCGCGACAGCCAGGCCCGCTCCTCCGGCAGGAACCCGGAGGACTTCCGGTTCGCCTTCCAGTTCTTGAGGTCGGCCTCCTGGTGGGCGATGTTCCAGTCGCCGCACACCAGCACCTCGCGCCCGTCCGCCGCCGCGCGCTCCTTCAGCCCCTTCAGGTACGGCAGGAACTCGTCCATGAACCGCACCTTCTCGCCCTGCCGCTCCGTGCCGACCTCACCGGAGGGCAGGTACAGACTGGCCACCGTGACACCGGGCAGGTCCGCCTCGACGTACCGCCCGCTTCCGTCGAACTCGGTGCTGCCGAAGCCGACCCGCACCCGCTCCGGCTCCCGCCGCGTGTAGAGCGAGACGCCCGCCCGCCCCTTCGCGGCGGCCGGGGCGTGCACGACGTGCCACCCCTCGGGCTCGCGCACCTCGTCCGGGAGCTGCTGCGGTTCGGCCCGCACCTCCTGGAGGCAGATCACATCGGCGGAGGTCCCGGCCAGCCACGGCACGAAGCCCTTCTTGGCGGCGGCGCGCAGGCCGTTTACATTCACGGAGGTCACAGTGAGCACCCCGGCACAATACAGAGATGGCGAATCCCCCGACACCGATCCCGCATAGAAGTACGATACCCCGCATGAATATACAGACGCGCCCGTACGACCACCCCGACGCCGTCAAGCTCGAAGCCGAGGTGCAGCAGGAGTACATCGAGCGCTACGACGGCGAGGGCGACACGACCCCCCTCGACCCCACCATGTTCGAGCCGCCGCGCGGCCTCTACCTCCTCGTGTACGACGACCGGGACCGCCCCGTCGCCAGCGGCGGCTGGCGCGCCCAGGACGAGAACGGCGAGGGCTACGCGGACGGCGACGCCGAACTCAAGCGCATGTACGTGATCCCCGACCGCCGGGGCCTCGGCCTGGCCCGCCGCGTCCTCGCCGTCCTGGAGGACGACGCCCGTGCGGCCGGCCGCACGCGGATGGTCCTGGAGACCGGCACGGCGCAGCCGGAGGCCATCGCCCTCTACACGTCCAGCGGTTACGCCCCGACCGAGAAGTTCGGCCACTTCCGCGACTACCCGGACAGCCGCTGCTTCGCCAAGTCCCTGACGCCGTGACCCTGTTGACGCCGTGACGCCCGGGCGGACACGGTGGAATGCCGCCGCGCCCAGGAAGGTCCCCACGGGCACGCACCCGGCACCCGGCACCCGCCCCCTCACGCCCCCGCCCGCAGCCCCTCCCGCTGCCCACGCCCACCGGTTGCGGACTCGGCCGGTCGACGCCGGTGGCGGGGCTGTGCGTGGCGCCGCCCGGCCTGACGATGATGCTCGTCGCCCCGGTGTACGCCCGCCTCTCCGCCCGGCACGGCCCCAGGGCCTCGCTGGTGCTCGGCCTGCTGGTCATCGCGGTCGGTTAGGGCGCGGGCCTCGGCCTGATGAGCGCCGCCTGGCAGACCGTCGTCGTCTCGGTGGTGCCGGGCGCCGGCACAGGACTCGCCCACTCGTCGCTGCCCGCCCCGACCGTCGGCGCCGTCGACCCGTCGCAGACCGGGGCGGCCAACGGCCTGAACATCCTGATGCGTTCCATCGGCACATCGGTGTCGAGCGCCGTGATCGGCACGGCCCCGGCGCCCACCTCGGTGCGGAGCGGCGGGGTCGAGGTGCCCAGCACGGAGGGCTTCCGCATCTCGTTCGCGATCGCCGCCGGCGCGGCCCTCGTCGGCCTGCTCCTGGCGGCGTTCCTTCCGCCGCGGCGGAACACCGCGCGGCGGGAGTTGCGCGCCGCGCAGACGCCGCGCCCGGACACCGGCCCACCGGAGCCCCGGACCTCGGCACCCCGGAACATGCGAAGAGCCCCCACCGGTTTCCCGGTGGGGGCTCTTCGTTGCGGTGGACCTGTGGGGATTTGAACCCCAGACCCCCTCGATGCGAACGAGGTGCGCTACCAGACTGCGCCACAGGCCCTTGCAACGAGTGAAACTTTAGCACCTCGATCGGGGTGCTCGGAAATCCGCTCCTCCCCAGGTCACTCGTTGACCGCGCGCGGCCGGTCTCCGTCCTCGTACTGGTCGAAGAGCGGCGTGCGGCCGTGACCCCGGTCACGGCGCGCCGGGTTCGCGCGCCGGCGCGGGGCCGGGTCGGCGGCGGCCGGGGGTTCGGGCGCGGGCGTCGGCTCCGCGGTGCTGGAGCGGGCCGAGCTCCAGGTGCCCGGGTCGCCGAAGTCGACACCGCCCGTGGCGCGCGGGGCGACGGGAGCGGTGACGTACGTCGGCAGCGGGACCGGGACCGGGTCCCAGCTCTCGCCGCGGGCCGAGCCGCGCTCCCGCTCGCGCTGCTGGTCCTCCACCCACTCCGCGTGGTCCGTCTGCTCCACCAGTGCGCGCCGGCCCGCCTCCTGCGGGGACACGGCTGGCGCCGGCTCGGGCTCCGGGCGTACGACCGGCTCTTCGTCCGGCTCCGCGGAGGCCGGCCGGCGGGCCGGGTGCGGGCGGCGTTCGCGCAGGCGCTGCGCCGCCGCCTCCGCCCGGCGGCGGTCCATGGTGAAGGCGAAGCGGCGCCGCTCGGTGGACCGCAGATGCACGATGTACGTGCTCAGCAGTACGGCGGGGACGGCCGGCGCCCAGAGGAACTGGAGCCCGCCGACCGCCGCGACGATCGCGCCCAGGGTGAAGGCGAGGAAGAGGACCACGGTGGTGCGCCGGCGGCGCGCGAGGACCTTCGAGCGCCGGGCCCGTTCGGCGGCGGCACTCGCGGTGCGCGCACGCCGTTCCTCCCGTGCGTGTTCCCGCGCTTCCTCGCGCGCGTTCCCCGGTGCGTCCTCCCGCGCGGCAGGGTGTGCCGTCTGCGTCGGGGGCACGGCGAAGGCCCGGACGTCGACGGAACTCAATCGGTCCGTGACGGCGTCCGGGTCCGCGTCGGGTCCCGCCCCACCTGCGGCGCGTTCCTCCAGCTCCCTGGCGTACCGGCGCTCCATGGCCGCTCGTCCGGACAGCAGCCGGATGGCCGTACTGAAGCGTTCGGTCGGACGGGCCTCGTTGAGCTCGTCCTGCCTGCGGAGCCACATCGGCACCAAGTAGGCGGCCCAGGCCCCGACGATGACTGCGTAGATGAGGCCGCTGCTGCTCACACCCCACACCGTAGAGGGGTTCGCACAAGCCCATCCGCCAATTGAGCCGGTGTGTCGCACGATCTGGCTGATAACTCGAACTTTTTTTATGACTGGTCGGATCAGCGGCCCGCTTTGCGGGTGCTTTTACAGTCAACGGCCGATCAAATTCGAACACTTATTTCATTTACGGGGTGGGCCGGATCGTGCCTGGTGCCAGCGGTCGAGCAGCCCCCCGGGGACTTCTTCCGCCGTGAGCGCGTAGACCAGATGGTCACGCCACCCGCCGTCGATGTGGAGATATCGGGGCCGCAGCCCCTCCTCGCGGAATCCGAGTTTCTCCACGACCCTGCGACTGGGCCCGTTCTCGGGACGAATACAGACCTCGATGCGGTGCAGACCGACCGTACGGAAGCAGTGGTCCACGGCGAGGGCGACGGCCGTCGGCATCACGCCGCGGCCCGCCACCTCGCGGTCGACCCAGTAACCGACGTGCCCCGAGCACATCGATCCCCAGGTGATCCCGGCGACCGTCAACTGGCCGGCCAGCTGCCCCCGGTACTCGATGACGAAGGGCAGCATCCGGCCCGCGTTGGCCTCGGAGCGCAGGTGGCGGACCATCTGACGGTACGTCGGCCGCTGGGCCACCGGGCCCGCGGGCGCGGGTGGCGGGATCGTCGCCTCCCAGGGGCGCAGCCACTCGCGGTTGCGCCGGTTCACCTCGCGCCAGGCCCGCTGGTCGCGAAGTCTTATCGGGCGGAGGGCGACATCTCCGTCCGCCAGCTCGACGGGCCAGGACGAAACGTTCAGCTCGGGCTCCCCGGTCGGGGGGAACCTGATCCGGACCCGGGGTGGTCGCCACCCCGGATCTGGTCCACGGCGTGGAGCAGAAGGCGCTCCAGGACCGCGAGTCCGTCCCGTACACCACCGGTGGAACCCGGCAGGTTCACGATCAGGGTCCGGCCGGCGACGCCCGCCAGACCGCGGGAGAGCGCGGCGGTCGGGACCTTCGCCAGGCCCTCGGCGCGGATCGCCTCGGGGATGCCGGGGATGTCGTAGTCGAGGACGCGGCGGGTGGCGTCGGGGGTGCGGTCGGTCGGTGAGATGCCGGTGCCGCCCGTGGTGAGGATGACGTCGTACGCGGCGGTGACCCCGTCGCGCAGGGCCCGCTCCACCGGATCGCCGTCGGGGACCACCAGCGGCCCCTCGACCTCGAAGCCCAGGGCGCGCAGGCCCTCGGCGAGGATCGGGCCGCCCCGGTCGGCGTAGACGCCGGCGGAGGCGCGGTTGGAGGCCGTCACGACGAGGGCGCGGCGCGGCGGCCGCGACAGGGCGACGGCGTCCGGCGCGAGGGGCGGGGCGGGGACCGGGGCGGGTCCGGCCGCCGGGCCGTGGCCGTGGTCATGACCGTGTCCGTGGCCGTACACCTCTCCGGCTCGGGGGGCGGGGCTCATGAGCGGCTCCAGTCGCCGGACTTTCCGCCCGTCTTCTCCTCGACCCGCACGTCGGTGATGACCGCGCCCTTGTCGACCGCCTTCACCATGTCGATCACGGTGAGCGCGGCGACCGTGACGGCGGTCAGCGCCTCCATCTCGACGCCCGTACGGTCCGTCGTACGCACCGTGGCGGCGATCTCGACGGCGTCGTCGGCGACCGTGAGGTCGAGCTTCACGCCGGAGAGCGCGAGCGGGTGGCAGAGCGGGATCAGGTCGGGCGTGCGCTTGGCGCCCATGATTCCGGCGATACGGGCGGTGGCGAGGGCGTCCCCCTTGGGGACACCCTCGCCGCGCAGCAGTTCGACGACGCGCGGCGCGACGAGGACGCGCCCGGTGGCGCGCGCGGTGCGCGCGGTGACGTCCTTGGCCGAGACGTCGACCATGCGGGCCGCCCCCGCCTCGTCGATGTGCGTGAGCCGTTCGTGCGTACTCATTACGTGTGGTGCTCCCGGTCAGGGCCTGTGAGGGCAGACACGGTACTCCCACCGGCCCCCGGTCAGCCGAGCAGGACCACGTCGACCTCGGTGGCGGGCTCGACCTCGGTGACGTCCTCCGGGACCGTGATCAGGGCGTTCGCGCGGGCGAGGGCGGCGATCAGATGCGATCCGGCGCCGCCGACGGGGGTGACGGTGCCCGACTCCTCGTCGTACGTACCGCGCAGGAACTGGCGCTTCCCGGCGGGCGAGGAGAGCGGCTCGCCGGCGCTCAGGGCGGCGCGGATCTTCGGGCGGTGCACGTCCTTCAGGCCCATCAGGGCGCGGATCGCCGGACGTACGAAGAGCTCGAAGGAGACGTACGAGGAGACCGGGTTGCCGGGGAGGGCGAGCAGCGGCGTGTGCTCGGGGCCGATGGAGCCGAAGCCCTGGGGCTTGCCCGGCTGCATGGCGAGCTTGCGGAAGTCGATGCCGCTGCCGGGCTCGTCCTCGTCGCCCACGGAGGACAGCGCCTCCTTGACGACGTCGTACGCGCCGACGCTGACGCCGCCGGTCGTGACGATCATGTCGGCGCGGATCAGCTGGTCCTCGATGGTGGCGCGGAGCGTCTCGGCGTCGTCGGTGACGGCGCCGACGCGGTAGGCGATGGCTCCGGCGTCGCGGGCGGCGGCGGTCAGCGCGAAGCTGTTGGAGTCGTAGATCTGACCCGTGGCCAGCTCCAGGCCGGGCTGGACCAGTTCGCTGCCGGTCGACAGGACGACGACGCGGGGGCGGGGCCGGACCTTGACGGTGGCGCGGCCGATGGCGGCGAGCAGGCCGATCTGGGGCGGGCCCAGGACCGTACCGGCCTCCAGGGCGAGGTCGCCGGCCTGGACGTCGCTGCCGCGCGCGCGGACGTGCGCCCGTGCCTCGGCGGGGCGGTGGACGCGGACCTCGCCGGACGCGCCCTCGGGGGCACCGCTCGCGGCGCGCATGGTGGCGGCCGGGCCGCCGCCCGTGCCGCCGTCGGTCCACTCGACCGGGACGACGGCCTCGGCGCCGGGCGGCAGCGGGGCGCCGGTCATGATGCGGGCGGCCTCGCCCGGGCCGACCATGAGCGTCCGGCCGCTGCCCGCCGCCACGTCGCCGACGACGGTGAGGACGGCGGGGAACTCCTCGCTGGCGCCCGCCACGTCGCTCGTGCGGACCGCGTACCCGTCCATCGAACTGTTGTCGAAGGGCGGCAGCGCGATCCGGACCATGACGTCCTCGACGAGGACACAGCCCTGCGCGTCCGGGAGCTGCAGCTCGATGGGTTCGAGCGGCTTGACCGTGGCGAGGATGTCCTCTAGGTGTTCGTCGACAGACCAGATCGTGCTGCTCAAGGTGTTACATCTCCTCGGTCACGTAACGGCGAAGCCAGGTCCGGAACTCCGGGCCCAGGTCCTCACGTTCGCATGCGAGTCTGACAATGGCACGCAGATAGTCACCCCGGTCACCGGTGTCATAGCGGCGGCCCTTGAAGACGACGCCGTGCACCGGGCCGCCGGCCTTCCCCGCGGCGTCGGCCGCTGATTCATACATCTCGGCCAGGTGCTGGAGCGCGTCGGTGAGCTGGATCTCGCCGCCGCGGCCCGGCTCGGTCTTGCGCAGTATGCCGAAAACGGCCGGATCCAGCACATAGCGGCCGATGACCGCGTAGTTGCTGGGCGCGTCGGCCCGGTCGGGCTTCTCGACCAGTCCGGTGACCCGTACGACGTCGCCTTCGACGGTCGGTTCGACGGCCGCCGATCCGTACAGGTGGATCTGGGCGGGGTCGACCTCCATGAGAGCGACGACACTGCCGCCGTACTGCTCCTGGATCTCGATCATCCGGGCCAGCAGGGGGTCGCGCGGGTCGATCAGGTCGTCACCGAGGAGTACGGCGAAGGGCTGGTCGCCGACGTGCGGCGCGGCGCACAGGACGGCGTGGCCGAGGCCCCTGGGGTCGCCCTGGCGGACGTAGTGCATGGTGGCGAGGTCGCTCGACTCCTGCACTCTGGCGAGGCGTTCGGCGTCGCCCTTGCGGCCGAGGGCCGACTCCAGCTCGTAGTTGCGGTCGAAGTGGTCCTCCAGCGGGCGCTTGTTGCGCCCGGTGATCATGAGGACGTCGGAAAGACCCGCGGCCACCGCCTCCTCGACCACGTACTGGATGGCGGGCTTGTCGACGACAGGCAGCATCTCCTTCGGAGTGGCCTTTGTCGCCGGCAGGAACCTCGTGCCGAGGCCGGCGGCAGGGATGACAGCCTTGCTGATCCCGGGGTGCGACTGAGTCATGGTCAGAACGATATCCGTTGACTATGGGCGGAAGATGAGCTTTCGGTCAGTAAATTCTTATAAGGGCGATTTGTGGAGTCATGGTGATGTGTGACGAGTCTGGCAAGGCCGGGTTGCGACGAGAACTACTCGACATGAGGTCCCGGTTGACCGGGGATGACGTGGAGAAGGCCGGTGCGGCCCTGGCCCGCGCGGCGCTGGAGCTGCCGGAGCTCGCCGACGCCGGGACGGTCGCCGCGTACGTGTCGGTCGGAAGGGAGCCCGGCACCCGGGCGCTGCTGGACGCGCTGCGCGCGCGGGGCGTCCGGGTGCTGCTTCCCGTGCTCCTCGCGGACAACGACCTGGACTGGGCCCCGTACGAGGGCGCGGAGCGGCTCGCGCGCGCCCGGCTCGGGCTCCTGGAGCCGCAGGGCGCGCGGCTCGGCGTACAGGCCGTGGCGGAGGCCGACGCGGTGCTGCTGCCCGGGCTCGCGGTGGACGGACGCGGGGTGCGGCTCGGGCGTGGCGGCGGATCGTACGACCGGGTGCTCGCCCGGCTGGAGGCGGCGGGCGCGCACCCTCACCTGGTGGTGCTCCTGTACGACGAAGAGGTGGTCGCGCGGGTCCCGAGGGAACCGCACGACCACCTCGTGAGCGCCGTGGTGACACCGGCCGGCGTCAGGCGCTTCACGGCCTGACGCCCTACGGTCTGAGCACCAGTGTGTCGGTGGTGCTCTTCTCGACCGCCTCCTTGTGGAACGCCCAGTCGAGCAGCTCGCCCTTGGCCCACTTGTCGGTCTGGTCGGTGTAGTGCGCGCTGTACGCATGGCCCGACGCGCCGGTGAGGTTGATCCAGCGGGACCTGTCGAGGTTGCCGAGGTTCACGACCATCCGCATGGACGGCACCCACATGACCTCGTAGCCGCCCGCCGCGTTCCAGCCGGTGGCGTTGACCGACGCCTCGCCGCCGCCCAGGTTCCAGGGGCCGCGGTTGAGCAGCCACTGGAGAGCGCCGGGGCCGCTGGTGCCCAGGGTCTGGTTCTTCAGCGTGAGCTGGTGCAGGCGGCCCCAGCTCCAGGAGTCGATGTCCTTGCCGAGCTTGGCCGTCAGCTCCCAGCGGGCGTCCTTCAGCGCGCGGGCGAGCAGCTCGTCCCGGGTGTCGGTCGCCTTGTCCAGACGGGTCTTCGGCGTCTGCCACCACTCGTTCTTCTCGTCCCCCAGGATCGTGCGGACGACCTCGTACCAGCGGTCGCCGCCGTCCGGCTGCGCCGAGTCCTTGGAGCGCTGCCCGCACTCGCGCACGCGCTCGTCGAGGTCGTCGAGCGGGGCCGTGCTGTCGGCGGGACGGACACTGAGGCACTGCCCCTTGATCCGCAGCTCCTTGGGCAGCTTGTTGCCGAAGGCGAGCTTGAGGACGTTGCGCCACACGGCGTTGAAGTACGCGGCGCCCGCCGAGTCCGGCTCCTGGGTGTAGTCCCAGCCTTCGAGCAGCTTCTGCGTCTCGCGGACGTCCGGGTCCGACACGTCGATCTTCAACAGGTAGGGCGTGAGCAGCTTGGCGATCTCGCTGCTGTTGTCCGTCTGCATGGTGCGCATGTCCTCGGTCGAGATCTTGCCGCCGTCGGCGATCTTCGACTCGATGAGGTCGTTGATGCGCTGGCTGCGCGCGCCGTAGCCCCAGTCCTCGGTGAGGAGGTACGGGTACTTCTCCTCGTCGATCACGGCCTGGTTGGCGGTGACGATGTAGCCGCGCTCCGGGTCGTACTCGTACGGCAGCTCGGCCTGCGGAATGAAGCTCTTCCAGTTGTTGCGCGAGTCCCAGCCGGCGGCGGGCATGGTGCCGTCGTGGCCGGCGCCCCGGACCGGGACGCGGCCGGGGGCCTGGTAGCCGATGTGGCCCCGGGTGTCGGCGTAGACGAGGTTCTGGGACGGGACCTCGAAGTGGGCGGCGGCGGCGCGGAAGCTCTTGAAGTCCGTGGCCCGGTTCAGCTCGAACACGGCGTCCATGGACTTGCCGGGCATCAGCGCGGTCCACCTGAGGGAGATTCCGTAGCCTTCGCCGCGGTCGGGGGCGGCGTTGGTGACCGGGGCCTTCTCGCCGACCTTCCCGAGCTCGTCGCTGCGGTCGGAGACCAGCGGTCCGTTGCCGGTGGAGCGGACGGTGATCTTCTTCGGCTTGCCGCCGGCGACCTTGATGGTCTCCTCGCGGGTCGTGAAGGGCTTCGTGCGGCCGTCGTAGAGGTAGCCGTCGTCGGAGACCTTCTCCAGGTAGAGGTCGGTGACGTCGGCGCCGAGGTTGGTGAAGCCCCAGGCGATGTTCTGGTTGTGACCGATTATCACGCCGGGCATGCCGGAGAAGGTGTAGCCCGCGGTGTCGTACTGGCAGGTCGCGGAGACCTTCCGGCAGTGCAGGCCCATCTGGTACCAGAGCGAGGGCAGCTGGGGCGCCAGGTGCGGATCGTTGGCGAGCAGCGGCTTCTTGGTCGTCGTGTACTTGCCGGAGACGACCCAGGAGTTGGAGCCGATGCCGCTGCCGCTGGGGCCGAGCAGGGCCGGGATCTCGTCGAGGGCGTCGGAGACGCCGGAGAGCTGGGCCTGGAAGCCCTGGGCGGCGGTGGCGGGGGTGCTGCCGGTTCCTGTACCGGTGCCGGTGCCGGTGCCGGTGCCGGTGCCGGTGCCCGTACCTGTACCAGTGCCGGTGCCCGTACCTGTACCTGTACCGGTGCCGGTTCCCGTGCCCGTACCTGTACCGGTTCCTGTGCCCGAGGTGGGTGACGCCTTCGGGTCGTACTTCTTCGTGATCTCGTCGATCGCGCCCGCTTCGACGACCGGCTCGTTCCGGTCGTACGGATACGGCGGGTACAGGTCCTTGATCTGCTTCGCGCTCAGCCGGCTCGTCATCAGCGAACGGTCGATCTCCTCCTGCATGTTGCCGCGCAGGTCCCACGCCATGGCCTTGAGCCAGGCCACCGAGTCGACGGGCGTCCACTTCTCGGGCTTGTAGTCGTTGGCGAGCCCCAGAGCGGCGTACTCGACGGAGATCTCCTTGCCGTCGCGGCCTTCGAGGTAGGAGTTGACGCCGGCGGCGTACGCCTGGAGGTTCTTCTTCGTCTCCGGCGTGAGCTTGGTGTCGTACTCCTTCTGCGCGACCTCGCGCCAGCCGAGCGTACGCAGGAACGCGTCGGTCTCGACCCGGCTCGCACCGAACATCTCGGACAGCCGGCCCGACGTCATGTGACGGCGGACGTCCATCTCGTAGAAGCGGTCCTGCGCCTGGACGAAGCCCTGGGCGCGGAAGAGGTCTTCGTCGGTGGTCGCGTAGATCTGCGGAATGCCGTAGCTGTCGCGCTTGACGTCGACGGGCTCGGTCAGTCCGTCGATCTCGATCGACCCCGTGGTCTGGGGGAAGGAGGCGCGCACCGTGCTGATGCTCCAGTAGGTGCCGTAGCCGACACCCGCGACGAGGGCCAACACCAGCACGATCACGAGCAGACGGGCGCGACGCCCCTTCTTCTTGCGGGAAGAGGCGGTGGTGTTGGCGGGCATCGCTGTCCTTCGAGGGGCAGGGTGGTCCTGAAGTGCTGGAGCAACCATAGGCGCAGCGCTCCCGCGCTCCGGACTCGGTATCTCCAACCGTGATCGTACGGATGATCGAGGGCGTCAAGGAAACGTTAAAGATTAGGTAAGGTAACGAAGTACCAGTCGCCGAAGGAACGATCCGGCAGGCGTGCGGCGGAAGGAACGGCCACTGACTGTCCACCAGCTCAACGAACTCCTGCTCATCTGTTCGCTCGTCCTGCTCTTCGCCGTCGCGGCGGTGCGCATCTCGTCCCGGAGCGGGCTCCCCAGCCTGTTGCTGTACCTCGGGATCGGGGTCGCCATAGGGCAGGACGGCATCTTCGACGTCAAGTTCGACAACGCCGAACTGACGCAGGTGATCGGTTATGCCGCGCTCGTGGTGATCCTGGCCGAGGGCGGCCTGGGCACGAAGTGGAAAGAGGTCAAGCCCGCCCTGCCCGCCGCGGTGGTCCTTTCGACCGTCGGCGTCGCGGTGAGCGTGGGCGTCACGGCGGCCGGCGCGCACTACCTCGTCGGGCTGGACTGGCGCCAGGCACTGATCATCGGCGCGGTCGTCTCGTCGACGGACGCCGCCGCGGTCTTCTCCGTACTGCGCAAGGTGCCGCTGCCCTCCCGGATCACCGGTGTGCTGGAAGCCGAGTCGGGCTTCAACGACGCCCCGGTCGTGATCCTGGTGGTGGCCTTCTCGACGGTCGGTCCGGTGGACCACTGGTACGTGCTGCTCGGCGAGATCGTCCTGGAACTGGCGATCGGCGCGGGCCTGGGGCTCGCGATGGGCTGGCTCGGGGCGTTCGCACTGCGGCGTGTGGCGCTGCCCGCGTCCGGTCTCTACCCGATCGCGGTGATGGCGATCGCCGTGTCGGCGTACGCCGCCGGAGCCATCGCGCACGGCAGTGGCTTCCTCGCCGTCTATCTGGCGGCGATGGTGCTGGGCAACTCCCGGCTGCCGCACTGGCCGGCGACGCGCGGGTTCGCGGACGGGCTCGGCTGGATCGCGCAGATCGGCATGTTCGTCCTGCTGGGACTTCTGGTGACGCCGCACGAGCTGCTGGCCGACTTCTGGCCCGCCGTGATGGTGGGACTGGTGCTCACGACGGTGGCGCGGCCCCTTGAGGTGCTGATCAGCCTGGCGCCGTTCCGCATCCCGTGGCAGGAGCAGGCCCTGATGTCCTGGGCCGGACTGCGCGGCGCCGTGCCCATCATCCTGGCGACCATCCCCCTGGTGTCGGACGTCGAGGGCAGCCACCGGATCTTCAACATCGTCTTCGTCCTCGTCGTCGTCTACACCCTCGTCCAGGGGCCGACGCTGCCCTGGCTGGCGAAGTGGCTGCGGCTCGGCGACGACCCGTCCGGGGCCGCCGACCTGGGCATCGAGTCCGCCCCGCTGGAGCGGCTGCGCGGGCACCTGCTGTCGGTCGCGATCCCCGAGAAGTCGCGGATGCACGGCGTGGAGGTGGCCGAGCTGCGGCTGCCGCACGGGGCCGCGGTCACCCTGGTCGTACGGGAGGGGACCAGCTTCGTACCGCTGCCGACGACCGTGCTGCGGCGCGGCGACGAACTGCTCGTGGTGGCGACCGATCCGGTACGGGACGCCGCCGAGCGGCGGCTGCGCGCCGTCGGACAGGGCGGCAAGCTGGCCGGATGGCTGGGAACCGGTGGCGCGAATGCCCACTGATCACAGGCCGTGTGACGTAATCCGTACGCATTCACAGGTGCGGCAGCAGAGACGACCTGTAAGATAAAGGCCTACTGATCGACCAACTCTGCCTGACGCAGAGCTGGCGCGACCGTACGGCGGCCGGCCCCTCGCAGGGGTGTCCTGGTATCTACCGCCGGTCCTGCGCAAGAGGACAGCTCTCGGCGGCTCCCGCACGCACCCCATCCGCGCGTGCACAGGGGAGCGTCACCAGGCGGCAGAAAGGCAAGGACCGTGCCCCACACGGTCACGACCGACCGCCCCGGTTACGGGCAACTGCTGCGCACCCCCGGCGCATGGACGTATCTGCTGCCCGGGTTCCTGGCGCGGCAGCCCTTCGCGATGCTGACGATCGGCATCGTGCTGCTGGTGCAGCACACCACGGGGTCGTACGGGAGCGCGGGCGCCGTCGCCGCCGTCACCGGCGTTTCCATGGCACTGTTCGCGCCGCAGAGCGGCAAACTGGCCGACCGTTTCGGACAGAGCGCCGTGCTGTTCCCGGGCGTTCTCGTGCACACCGCCTCCGTCGTCACGCTGACGCTGCTCGCGCTCTCGGGAGCGCCCCTGTGGGCGCTCTTCGTCGCGGCCGTTCCCACGGGCGCATCCGTTCCGCAGATCGGCCCGATGGTGCGGGCACGCTGGGCCGCCAAGCTGGAGGGCTCGCCGCTGATGTCCACCGCGGCGGCCTTCGAGTCCGTCACCGACGAGTTCACCTTCGTCGTGGGACCGGTCCTCGCGACCGCGCTGTGCACCGGTGTGCACCCGGCGGCCGGCCTGGTCGCCGAGGCCGGCCTGACGCTGGTCGGCGGTCTGTTCTTCGCGGCGCAGCGGCGTACGCAGCCACGGGCCGGGCGCCTCTCCCTGTCCGAGGGGCCGCGCGTCTCCGCGCTCTCCGTGCCCGGCGTACGGGTGCTCGCGGTGGCCTTCCTCGGCATCGGCTCGGTCTTCGGGGGAATGCAGGTCTCTCTGACGGCGTTCTCGGAGGAGATCGGCAACCCCGGCGCGAACGGACTGCTCTACGGAACGTTCGCCGCGGGCAACATGCTCGCCGGTGTCGCGTGCGGCGCCATCGCCTGGAAGGTCGGGCCCCGGCGCCGTCTGATGGTCGGGTACGCCGCTCTGACGCTGGCCGCGTCCGGGCTGTGGGCGGTGCACTCCGTGCCGCTGCTCGCGGGCCTGGGACTGCTGGTCGGCCTGTGCATCGCGCCCGCGCTGATCACCGGTTACACCATGGTCGAGACCCTGGTGCCCGCTTCGGTCCGTACCGAGGCGTTCACCTGGCTGACCGGCGCGGTGGCCCTGGGGCAGGCGGCAGGTGTCACGGTCGCCGGACGGCTGGCGGACGCGAACGGTGCGAGCGCCGGATTCCTGGTGCCGCTGGTGGGCACCGCGCTCGCCCTCGCCACCCTGGTGGCGCTGCGCTCGCGGCTCGCACCGAGGGCTCCGGGACGGGTCGCCGCACGTGGCGTGAGTCACCGAGTGCCGGTGACAGTGGACTGATCTCTCGGAATGCGTCAGTATGGAACGTCGTTAGCACTCATTGAGTGAGAGTGCCAGGAGGAGCAAGTGCCGACCTATCAGTACCAGTGCACCGAGTGCGGCGAAGGCCTCGAGGCGGTGCAGAAGTTCACCGATGACGCACTGACCGTGTGCCCGAACTGTGAGGGACGCCTGAAGAAGGTGTTCTCCGCGGTCGGCATCGTCTTCAAGGGTTCCGGGTTCTACCGGAACGACAGCCGCGGCTCCTCGTCGAGCAGCACGCCGGCGACGTCGCCCTCGAAGGCCGGAGCGTCGTCCTCGTCCTCGGGCTCCGACTCGAAGCCGGCCGCGTCGTCGACGAGCTCGTCGTCGGGCTCCGGCAGCTCGTCGGGTTCGTCCAGCTCGTCCAGCTCGTCCAGCACCACTTCGGCCGCCTAGGCCGCCTGTTCCTGCGCAGTCCGCGCGAGGACCCCGCCGTTTCCGACGCCGGGGTCCTCGGCGTTTTCCCGCCCGGTTACTGTGACCGCCATGGCGAACGCGGAGATCGGCGTGATTGGCGGCTCGGGCTTCTACTCCTTCCTGGAGGACGTCACCGAGGTCGAGGTGGACACCCCCTACGGGAAGCCGAGCGACTCGCTCTTCCTCGGTGAGATAGCGGGACGGCGGGTGGCCTTCCTGCCCCGCCACGGGCGGGGCCACCACCTGCCGCCGCACCTCATCAACTACCGAGCCAACCTGTGGGCGCTGCGGTCCGTCGGCGCGCGCCAGGTGCTCGGGCCGTGTGCGGTGGGCGGGCTGCGGGCCGAGTACGGACCGGGGACCCTGCTCGTACCGGACCAGCTGGTGGACCGCACGAAGGCGCGCACGCAGACGTTCTACGACGGCCGGACGCCGGTGGACGGGAAGCTGCCGAAGGTCGTTCACGTGACGTTCGCCGACCCGTACTGCCCCGAGGGGCGCGCGGCGGCGCTCGCGGCGGCGCGCGGGCGCGAGTGGGAGCCGGTGGACGGCGGGACGCTGGTCGTCATAGAGGGGCCGCGGTTCTCGACGCGGGCGGAGTCGCGGTGGCACGCGGCGGCGGGCTGGTCGGTGGTCGGCATGACCGGGCACCCGGAGGCCGTGCTCGCCAGGGAGCTGGGGCTCTGCTACACCTCGCTGACGCTGGTGACGGACCTGGACGCCGGGGCCGAGGCGGGCGAGGGCGTCTCCCACGAAGAGGTCCTCGAGGTGTTCGGGGCGAATGTGGGCCGGCTGCGCGATGTGCTCTTCGACGCGGTGGCGGCACTGCCGGCGGACGAGACGCGCGACTGCCTGTGCGCGCACGCGCTGGACGGGGTCGACACGGGGATCTCACTGCCTTAGCCGGGGCGGGTGCGGGTGCCTGGGCCGGAGCGGGCGCGGGCGCGGGTGAGCGGGTTGTCCACAGTCCGGGCGCCGTCCACAGGGCCCGGCAGGATCCGGGCGGACCGTGGATCGTGAGGAGCGTTCAGCCGGACTCCTCATGGCAGGCGGTGGTCACCGTGTCCCCCTATCCCTACGCCCCCACTCCTCCCGCGCCCGTTCCCGGACCGGAGCCGTGCGGTGTGCCCGACTTCTCTCCGCTGCGCGTGGACGGCGGCAGGCACCGGCTGCGGCGCGCGGTGCGGCGCAGGAGGCGGGCGATGGCGGCCGGGCTCGCGATGACAGCCGCCGCGCTGGCCGCCTCGGGGGCGCGTGACGCGGGGCGTGCGGGCGGTGCGGCGCAGGCCGGGGCGCCGGCTGAGGCGCAGGGCGAGGCAGGGGCCGCCGGGGCGCGGCAGCGTGAGCGCCGGCCGGTGGAGATGGTGTCCGCACCGGTGCGGATCGCGGACGCCGCGACCGTGCGGCTGCTGCGCCGCGGGGACCGTGTCGATGTGATCGCTGCGGCGGCCGGCCCCCAGGCGGTGGGCGGGGAGCCGCCGGACGCCCGGGTGGTGGCTGCCGGTGTCCGTGTGGCCGACGTGCCGAAGGTGCGCGAGACCTCCGCGGGCGGGGACGAGGGAGCGCTGGTCGTTCTGTCCGTACCGCGCGCCACGGCCGCCGCACTGGCCGGCGCGGGCACGACCTCCCGGCTGGCGGTGACGCTGTGCTGACCAGAACTGACGACCTCTCATGTCACCGGTACGTGGACGGCGATTGGACACGCCCTTCACCTGCTGGCATAGGTTTCGGAACTGTTTGCTCCGCCCCCGGCACATGCGAAAAGAGGCTCACTGGTGAGCGAGGAGAAGAAGCAGAGCGTTCTGGCGGGCTTCAAGGCCTTCCTGATGCGCGGCAATGTGATCGACCTGGCTGTCGCGGTGGTCATCGGCGCCGCGTTCACCAACGTCGTGAACTCGATCGTCAAGGGGGTGATCAACCCGTTGGTCGGTGCGTTCGGCACGCAGGACCTGGAGAAGTACAGCTCCTGCCTGAAGCAGCCGTGCACGCCGGACAAGAACGGCGTGATGCAGGGCATTCCGATCAACTGGGGGCTCGTTCTCAGCGCGGTCCTCAGCTTCCTGATCACCGCGGCGGTCGTCTACTTCCTCATGGTTCTGCCCATGGCCAAGTACCTGGCGCGGCGCGCGGCGCGGGAAAAGGCGCAGGAAGACACCGCGGAGGTCATGGAGGCCACCGAGGTCGAACTGCTGAAGGAGATCAGGGACGCCCTGGTCGCGCAGCGCGGCTCGGGCCACGGCAGCACGCCGTAGCCCGGGTCGCTCAGAGGTGGTGCGGCGGCTTCTCGTCCAGGAATCGGGCGAGGTCTGCCGTGCTGCCGCCGCTGCCCGGAGGCCGCTCGCCCCACCCGCGGTCCGTATCGTCCGCTGACTGCTGGTCCAGTGGATCGCCGAAGTCCAGCGTCGGCTTCGGCCGTGGCTTTCGCCCGGCCTGCTGCTCGGACGTCTGCTCCGGATCGCGCGGTCCGTGGGCGGGGGCGGTGCTCATGGTTCCAGGATACGGCGGACGGCCGGTTCGGTGTCGTCTGCGGCCTTTGCGGCACCGGCGTTTCCGGCAGTCCCGGCGGCTCTGCCCTCAGGAGGACCGTCCCGTGATACGCAGGGTGCCATGGGACACCGGACGAGAGCGGACGCCCTGACCGATGTGGCCGGGCTGCGGGTCGGCCACGCACGCGTGCCGGGGGACCGCGCGCTGAGCGGCACCACCGTCGTACTGGCGCCGGAGGGCGGGGTGGTGGCCGCCGTGGAGGTACGGGGCGGAGCTCCGGGCACGCGCGAGACGGACGCCCTCGACCCGCGCAATCTGGTGGAGCGCATCGACGCCGTCGTTCTGACGGGCGGCAGCGCGTACGGACTGGACGCCGCTTCCGGGGTGATGGCCTGGCTGGAGGAACAGGGCCGGGGCTTCCGGGTCGGGCCCGACCCGGCGCAGGTGGTGCCCGTCGTGCCGGCCGCCTGCCTCTTCGACCTGGGGCGCGGCGGCGACTGGCGGGCCAGGCCCGACGCCGCGACGGGACGGGCCGCCGTCGAGGACGCCGCCCGTACGGACATCGGGGCACCCGTGGCGCAGGGCGGGGTGGGCGCGGGGACGGGCGCGGTCGCGGGCGCGATGAAGGGCGGCGTCGGCACGGCCGCCGTCGTGCTCGGCTCGGGCATCACGGTGGGGGCGCTCGCGGTCGTCAACGCCGCGGGTTCGGCCGTCGATCCGCTGACGGGTGTCATATACGGCGATGGCGTACAGGGGTGGGCCGACCGCCCGGCGGCGGAGGTCCACGAGGCGGCGCAGCGCAGGCTGGCCGAAGCGCGGGAGGAGACGCGGCGGCGCTCGGCGGCCTCCGCGCGTCCGGTGCTGAACACCACCCTCGCGGTCGTCGCCACCGACGCGGAACTGTCCCGGGCGCAGGCGCAGAAGCTCGCCGGTACGGCGCACGACGGTCTCGCGCGGGCCCTGCGTCCCGTACACCTGCTCACCGACGGCGACATCGTCTTCGCCCTGTCGACAGGGACGAGGCCGCTGCTGACCGGCTCCCCCGAGCCCGGGTTCGCGGCGCACGCGGGCGCGGGCGTGGACGCTCTCAACGAGGTGCTGGGGGCGGGGGCGGACGCGCTGGCCCGAGCGGTGGCGAAGGCCGTGCTGGCGGCGGAAGGGGTCGAGGGGCCCGGGGGCGTTTACCCGGCGTACCGGGATCTCTACTGACGGACCGGCGCGACGAGCCGGCCGGAAGGGCGGGAACCGTGGATGCTCCTCCTTCGTTTTCCCCCAACCCGGCGACGTTGTCAGACCCAGGGGCTACGTTGAGCACTCGGCAAGTGACAAGCGGCGACGGCCTGGAGAGACCCTTGAGCGATCCGTACGAGACAACCGAGGAGCACCTCGAGCGACTCCTGGGGCGCGCACTCAACTCGTTCGACCTGCCCGACGCGACCGTGGAGCGGCTCGAATCCGCGCTGGCCCACAGCACGTCCCTGCACTCCTCGCACCACAGCGCGGGGCTGCACCGCGAGACGTTCAAGCACGCGTTCCTGCTCTCCGACGGCAGCTCCCTCACCCTGTGGGAGCTGGCGCACAACGCGAGCCGCGACGGCACCACGCAGCACGAGCTGTACACGGAGGAGGACGGGGTCCGGCTGGCCGCGTCCCGGCTGCCGCGCCCGGGCGGTACGGGTGGCTCCGGTTTCCCCGGCGGGGACGGCGCCACGGGGCGGGGCGCGGGCCGGGGCGCCGGCCGGCCCGACCGCGATCCGGATACCGACCTGGATGCCGACCTCGAAATCCTGGCCACGCTCATGGCCGTGCGGCCGCCCGCCCGTCGCGTCTTCGTCCCGGACAACTCCGCCGACCACGCGCGCCGTGTGCTGCGCCGCGCCGAGAACGCCGACCGCCCGGGGCGGGACACCGCGCTGCGTCTGAGCGGCGCCGTCGCCCACCAGATCACTCAGGCCTTCGGGCGCCGGTGCAGCGTGGAGGGCCGGGACGCCGGGTTCACGCTGTACGAGCACGCGTTCCTGTTGCGCGACGGCAGCGAGGTGAGCCTGTGGGAGGTCGAGCACACGGCCACGCCGGACGGCCGTCACATGTGCGAGGTGTACGGAACGGAGCGCGCCGCGCGCGAGGCGATGGAGCTCCGCGCGCGGGTGGGCTGACCGGTCCGTCGCGCCGCCGGGCCGCCGGGCCGTCGAGCCGCCGGGCCGCCGGGCCGTCGAGCCGCCGGGCCCCGCGTTGTCCTGCGGGGCACGGCGGGTGTCAGGCGGCTACCGCCACCTTGGTGTCGGTCTCCGTGGCGTCTCCGGCCTGCGCCGGCCGCGGCGTCTTCCGCAGTCCCTTGAGGAGGACGACCAGGCCCGTGCTGACCGCCGTACCGGCCAGGACGGCGAGCAGGTGGAGGAACGGGTTGCCGATCAGCGGGACCACGAAGATGCCTCCGTGCGGGGCCCGCAGCGTGCACTCGAAGGCCATCGACAGGGAGCCGGTGACCGCGCCGCCCGCCATCGACGCCGGGATCACGCGCAACGGGTCGGCCGCGGCGAACGGGATCGCGCCCTCGGTGATGAACGACGCGCCCAGCACCCAGGCCGCCTTGCCGTTCTCGCGCTCGGCCCTGGTGAAGAGCCGGCCGCGTACGGCCGTGGCCAGGGCCATCGCCAGCGGCGGGACCATGCCCGCGGCCATGACGGCGGCCATGACCTTGAGGCTGCCGTCGTTGGGGTCGGCGAGGCCGCCGACCGCGAAGGCGTAGGCGACCTTGTTGAGCGGGCCGCCCAGGTCGAAGCACATCATCAGGCCGAGGACGGCGCCGAGGACGACCGCGTTGGCGCCGGAGAGGCCGGACAGCCAGTCGGTGAGCGCGCTCTGGAGCTTCGCGATCGGCTCGCCGATCACCAGGAACATCAGGAAGCCGACGACGGCGGAGGAGACCAGGGGAATCACCACCACCGGCATGATGCCGCGGAGGGGGGCGGGGATCCTGAGCCTCTGGATCCCCGTCACCACCGCGCCCGCGACGAGACCCGCCACCAGCCCGCCGAGGAAGCCGGCGTCGATGGCGACGGCGATCGCGCCGCCGACGAAGCCGGGGACGAGTCCTGGCCTGTCGGCCATGCCGTACGCGATGTAACCGGCCAGGACCGGTACCAGGAAGCCGAAGGCCAGTCCGCCGATCTGGAACATCAGGGCGGCCCAGCTGGTGGTGTCGGTCCAGGCGAAGTGCTCGATGACGGAAGGGGCCTGGTTGATCTCGTAGCCGCCGATGGCGAAGCCCAGGGCGATGAGCAGGCCGCCCGCGGCGACGAACGGCACCATGTAGCTGACGCCGGACATGAGCCATTTACGGAGCTTGGTTCCGTAGCCTTCGCCCGGCTCGCCTGTCTCTTCGACCGGGGAGCCCTTGGCCGCGGGTGAAGTGGCCTCGCCGCGTGCGGCCTTGGCGCGTACTTCGGCGATGAGCTCGGCGGGGCGGTTGATGCCGGCCTTGACGTTCACGTCCACCGTCGGCTTGCCCGCGAAGCGCTCCTTGTCGCGTACGGGCACGTCGTGGGCGAAGATCACGCCGTCCGCGGCGGCGATCACGGCGGGGTCCAGACGCGTGAAACCGGCGGAGCCCTGGGTCTCCACGGTCAGTTGCGTGCCGGCGTGGTTCCCGGCCTGTTCCAGTGCTTCGGCTGCCATGTAGGTGTGCGCGATGCCGGTGGGGCAGGAGGTGACGGCGACGATCTTGAACGGGGTGGCGGTTTCCGGAGCGGGGGCTTCGGGGGCGGGGGCTTCGGGGGCGGTTCCGCGCCGGGACGTCTCCTCGGGCGCCGAACCCTCCGGCAACGCCGCGGTCGGTTCGGGCCCGTTGCGTTCGACACCCTGCGGGGAGCGCCCCGGCACGTCCCCTCCCGGCACCGCGGAGGACGCCGCGGGGGCGTCTCCCCGGATCAGGGCTGCTGCCGGTTCGGGTGTGGTCGCCGTACGGAGGGCCGTGGTGAAGTCCTCGTTCATCAGTCGGCGCGCCAGTCCGGAGAGGATCGTCAGGTGGGCGTCGTCGGCGCCCGCCGGGGCGGCGATGAGGAAGATCAGGTCCGCCGGGCCGTCCGGGGCGCCGAAGTCGATGCCCGGTGTGCTGCGCCCGAACGCGAGCGTCGGCTCGGTGACGTGAGCGCTGCGGCAGTGCGGGATGCCGATACCGCCGTCCAGCCCGGTCGGCATCTGCGCCTCGCGCGCCGCGACATCGACGAGGAAGCCGTCGAGGTCGGTGACGCGCCCGAGGGCCACCATCCGCTCGGCGAGTGAACGCGCCGCCTCTTCCTTCGTGGTGGCGGCCAGGTCGAGATCGACCAGGTCCGCGGTGATCATCTCGCTCATCGCGGGCTCCTTCGCTCGCAGGGGGTGGTGGGGGGAGGTGCGGGGGTCATGACGCCGGCTCCGTCAGGGCGCGGTCCAGGGGAATGTCCGTGGTCACCGTGACGGCGGACGGAACCAGGTCCGCGGGCGTCGGCATGACGCTGCCGGGGAGCTGCACGGCGGCCGCGCCGTGCGCGACGGCCGAGGCGAGGGCGTCCGGGCCCACGCCGCCCGCCGTCAGGAAGCCGGCGAGGGAGGCGTCGCCCGCGCCGACGTTGCTGCGGACGACGGCGACGCGGGCGGTGGCGTGGTACGTGCCCTCCGCCCCGGCCAGGAGCTGTCCGTCGGCGCCGAGGCTGGCGAGCACCGTGCGCGCGCCCGCGTCGCGGAGTTCCCGCGTCGCCTTCAGCGCGTCGCCGACCGTGGCCAGGGGGCGGCCGACGGCCTGGGCGAGCTCTTCGGCGTTGGGCTTCACCACGTCCGGGCGTTCGCGGAGTGCCGCGAGGAGGGAGGGGCCCGAGGTGTCGAGTGCGATGCGGGCGCCCGCCTCGTGTGCGCGGGCCACCAGTTCGGCGTACCACTCGGGGGCGAGGCCACGTGGCAGGCTGCCGCAGCAGGCGATCCAGTCGGCGCCGGCCGAGTGCGTGCGTACGGTCTCCAGGAGTGAGACGGCGTCGCCGGCGGAGAGTTCGGGGCCCGGTGCGTTGATCTTGGTGAGGGTGCCGTCCGGCTCCACGAGTGTGATGTTGGAGCGGGTGTCGCCCGTGACGCGGACGGGCGCGACCTCGATGCCCTCCGCGCCGAGGAGTTCGGCGACGAGCGCGCCCGGCGCCCCGCCCAGCGGCATGACGGCGAGGGTGCGGTGTCCGGCCGCGGCCACGGCGCGCGAGACGTTGACGCCCTTGCCGCCCGGGTCCATCCGGTCGGCGGTGGCGCGCAGCACCTCGCCCCGCTGGAGGACCGGGAGTTCGTACGTGCGGTCGAGACTGGGGTTGGGGGTGATGGTGAGGATCATCTGCACTCGTTCCTAGACACACTGCACTTCGGTGCCGGCGGCCTCGACGGCGGCGGCGTCTTCGGGACTCAGACCGGTGTCGGTGATGAGCAGGTCGACGTCGGTGAGGTCGCCGAAGCGGGCGAAGTGCTCCTGCCCGTGCTTGGCGGAGTCGGCCAGCAGGACGACCCGGCGGGCGGCCGCGACGACCGCGCGTTTCACGGCCGCCTCGGCGAGGTCGGGGGTGGTGAGGCCGCCGTCGGGCGAGAAGCCGTTGGTGGCGAGGAAGGCCACGTCGGCACGGATCTCGCCGTACGCCCGCAGGGCCCAGGCGTCGACGGCGGCGCGCGTACGGTGGCGGACCCGGCCACCGACGAGGTGCAGGTCGATGCCGGGGTGGTCGGCCAGACGGGCGGCGACCGGGAGTGCGTGGGTGACGACCGTCAGGCCGCACTCCAGCGGTACGTCGGCGGCGAGGCGGGCGATCGTGGAGCCGGCGTCGAGGATGACGCTGCCGTCGTCGGGCAGTTCGGCGAGGGCCGCCCGCGCGATGCGGTCCTTCTCGTCGGCGGCGGTGGACTCGCGCTCGGCGAGGTCCGGCTCGAAGCCGAGGCGGCCCGCGGGGATGGCGCCGCCGTGC
This sequence comes from Streptomyces enissocaesilis, assembly GCF_039533765.1. NCBI lineage: Bacteria > Bacillati > Actinomycetota > Actinomycetes > Kitasatosporales > Streptomycetaceae > Streptomyces > Streptomyces enissocaesilis. The sequence continues at coordinate 204,508 of NZ_BAAAUD010000039.1, forward strand.
ACGCGGCGGAGGAGGCCCGCGCGGTCCAGGGACTTGAGGTCTCGGCGGACGGTCTCGGCGGTGACCTGGAAGGTCTCGGCGAGAGAGAGCACGTCCACCCGTCCGCTCTCGCGGGCGAGGCGCAGGATCTCCTGCTGGCGCTCCGGTGCGTACATGGGGGATTACATCCGTTCGATGCCCGAACCTGTGGTTTAGGTTGCAGAGTACGGTCGAGATTCACCGTTGTAAACAGATTCGGGCATGAGGCGGACATGTTCGGACTCAAACGGAGACGGCGCCCGTGTCGGATGACACGGGCGCCGTCGGTCGGCGGTCATGGGTCAGGGGGTGAGCGCCGACACCTTCGCCGGTGCGGCCTCCGGGGCCGCTGCCGCCGCGGCCTCGGACCCCGCCCGCGGCCGCGCCGGCAGCGCGAACATCAGGCAGAAGATGGCCACCAGCACCGCGGCCGTCCACCACAGCGCGTTCTGGAACGCGTCGACGAAGGCCGTGCCGACGGCGGCCGGCGCCACGTGCTCGTCCATGGCACCGAAGAAGACGACCGACACCAGGCCGAGGCCCAGCGCGTTGCCCATCTGCTGCACCGTGTTGATCAGCCCGGAGGCCGAACCGGCGTGCTCGCGCGGCACCTCGGACAGCACCGCGTCCGTCAGCGGCGCCACGATCAGGCCCATGCCGAGCCCCATCACGACCAGCGGCAGCGCCATCTGCCAGGGGTGGATGGCCGTGCCGTACCGGTCGGCCTCCCAGATGTAGAGCAGCAGTCCGGCCGCCATCGTCAGCGCGCCCCCCTGGAGGACCTTCCGGCCGAAGCGCGGGACCAGCTTCTGCACGGAGAGGCCCGCGGCGAGCGAGACCGCTATGGAGAACGGGATGCCCGTCGTGCCGGCGCGAAGCGCGCTCCAGCCGAGCCCCATCTGCATGTAGAGCGTCCAGACCAGGAAGAAGATGCCCAGTGCCACGCCGAGGGTCAGTTGCACCGCGATGCCGGCGGTGAAGCTCTTGATCTTGAGGAGGGAGAGTTCGACCAGGGGCGAGCCGTCCTTGCGGGTCTTGTGGCGCTCGTACGCGCCGAAGAGGGCGAAGACGGCCAGGCTGCCGGCCATGGCGAGGTGGCCCCACAGCGGCCAGCCCAGCTCCTCGCCGCGGATGAGCGGGTAGATCAGCATGAGGAGGGCGAGAGTCGCGAGCGCCACGCCGACCAGGTCGAGGCGCAGTGCCTTGGGGGCCTTGGACTCATTGATGAAGCGGATGCCCAGGACCAGTCCCGCGATGCCGACGGGCAGGTTGATGAGGAAGATCGGCCGCCACTCCAGGCCGAACAGGTTCCACTCGGTGAGCAGCGCGCCCAGCATCGGGCCCGACACGGCGCCGAGGCCGACGATCGCGCCGAAGAGGCCGAAGACCTTGCCGCGCTCGTGCGCGGGGAAGGTGGTGTGGACGATCGACAGGACCTGCGGCACCATGAGCGCCGCCATCCCGCCCTGGAGGATGCGGGAAGCGACGAGCATCTCCGGGTCAGCGGCGAAACCGCAGAGCGCGGAGGCGAGCGTGAAGCCGGCGATACCGATCAGGAAGAGCCGCTTGCGGCCGTAGATGTCACCCAGCCTGCCACCCGTGATCAGCCCGGCGGCGAAGGCCAGGGCGTACCCCGCGGTGATCCACTGGATCGCACCGAAGGTGGCGCCCAGGTCCTTCTGGATGCTCGGGATCGCGATGTTGACGATCGTGACGTCGACCAGGTCCATGAAGGCGGCGGTCATCACGATGGCGAGCGCGAACCACCGGCGGCGGTCGGGCGTGCCCGTCCCGGTCCCGTCCGTATCCGTCTGCTCGGACTGCAGGGGTGTGGAAGTCATACGAGTGAGACTAGGCCGGATGTAGGACGGATCGTGTCCCACTGGGACGGCATCCTGGAGGCATGACGACCGACACACCGGCCCGGCTGCTGCACCTGCTCTCGCTGCTCCAGACGCCCCGGGAATGGCCCGGCAGCGAACTCTCCGAACGCCTGCGCGTCAGCCGCCGCACCGTGCGGCGCGACATCGACCGGCTGCGCGAGCTCGGCTATCCCGTACAGGCGACGATGGGCACGGACGGCGGCTACCGGCTCGTGGCGGGCAAGGCGATGCCGCCGCTGGTGCTCGACGACGAGGAGGCCGTCGCCATCGCGGTGGGGCTGCGGGCCGGTGCGGGCCACGCGGTCGAGGGCATCGAGGAGGCGTCGGTGCGGGCGCTGGCGAAGCTGGAGCAGGTGCTGCCGTCCAGGCTGCGCCGGCAGGTCTCCACCCTCCAGGCCGCCACCATCCCGCTGACCAGCGGCGACGGGGCGACCATCGATCCCCGCACGCTCACGGTGATGGCGGGCGCGGCGACCGGGCAGGAGCGGCTGCGGTTCGCCTACCACTCGGGGGACGGATCGCGGTCCAGGCGGCTCGTCGAGCCGCACCGGCTGGTGAGCACGGGGCGGCGCTGGTACCTCGTCGCGTACGACCTGGACCGGGACGCCTGGCGCACGTTCCGCGTGGACCGGGTCAGTGAGCCGTTCGCCACGGGGGCGCGCTTCACTCCGCGGGGGCTGCCGGGCGGGGACGCCGCCGAATTCATCCGGCACTCCATGAACCGGCTCCAGCCGCGGTACCGGGTGGTGGCGACGTTCGACGCGCCCGCGGAGTTCGTCGCGGCCCGGCTGCCGGGCTCGCTCGGCACACCGGAGCCGGTCGAGGGCGACGACAGCCGCTGCCGGCTCGATGTGACGGCCACCGACTCGGTGGAGTGGCTGGGGCTCCGGCTCGCGCTGGTGGACTGCGAGTTCACGGTGTCCGAGCCGCGGGAACTGGTCGACTACCTGGCCGGGCTCGGCGGCAGGCTCAGCCGCGCGACCGCCCCGCGGGAGCAGCCGTAGAAGGCGGTGGAGCGGTGGTGGACGCGGGGAGCCCCGGCACCGGGGGGAGTGCGCCGGGGCTCGACCCTGAAAGACACGTACCTCGTTCGGAGCCGTTTATGCGACCGCGTCGAAACCGGTGTCGTGAGCCATGCGCTTCAGGTCCATCAGAGCGTGCTTCTCTATCTGCCGGATCCGCTCACGCGTCAGTCCGTGCTGCTTGCCGACCTCGGTCAGGGTCCGCTCCCGGCCGTCCTCGATGCCGTACCGCATACGGATGATCGAGGCCGTCCGCTCGTCGAGCCGGCCTATGAGGTCCTCCAGCTCCTCGCTGCGCAGCAGCGAGAGCACCGACTGCTCGGGCGAGACCGCCGACGTGTCCTCCAGGAGGTCGCCGAACTGCGTCTCCCCCGCGTCGTCGACGGGCATGTTGAGCGAGACCGGGTCGCGCGCCCAGTCCAGGACGTCACTGACGCGCTGGGGCTTGGCGTCCAGCTCGGCCGCGATCTCCGCGTGCTCGGGCTCGCGCCCGTGCTCACGGTTGAACTCGCGCTGCACGCGCCGGATGCGGCCCAGCTCCTCCACCAGGTGGACGGGGAGCCGGATGGTGCGGGACTGGTCCGCGATGGACCGGGTGATGGCCTGCCGGATCCACCAGGTGGCGTACGTGGAGAACTTGAAACCCTTGGTGTAGTCGAACTTCTCGACCGCGCGCACCAGGCCCGCGTTCCCCTCCTGGATCAGATCGAGCAGGGGGAGGCCACTGCGCGGATAGCGGCGCGCGACCGCCACGACGAGACGGAGGTTGGCACGGATGAACAGGTCCTTGGCACGCTCGCCCTGCGCGACCAGCGCTTCCAGCTCCTCGCGGGAGGCGCCGCCCGCGTCGCCCTTCCCCTCCGTGGCGACGGCTGATGTCACCTCCTTGTCGAGGATCTGCTGCGCGTACACACCTGCCTCGATGGTCTGCGAGAGGTCGACTTCCTTGGCGGCGTCGAGCAGAGGCGTCCGTGCGATCTCGTCGAGGTACATACCGACCAGGTCGCGGTCGGCGATCTCCCCGCCTACGGCGCGAACGCTGCGTACCCCGCCGGATCCGCCGGTGGCGGTCTGGTGACGGGCGACGGCACGGGTTGCCATGCGTGCTCCCTTGCTGAGTAGGTCGCGATGTGTTGGCTGCCGGACTCCTTACACGGGTGCCCCGCTTCCACTGGAAACAACGACTGGAATCCGGACAGAATTCCCCTGGCGTGCGTTCATTTTCGTGATCTTGCAGTACCCTGTCCGCCGTCGAGGGGGGGAAGCATGGCGCACGAACACCCGGAGGCGCAGGTCAGCGCGGGCACCGAGGCCGACCTCAGCGCCCTCACGGACATCTACAACCACTACGTCCGTGAGACGGCGATCACCTTCGACACCACCGTCTTCACACCCGGGCAGCGCCGCCCGTGGCTGCTCTCCCACCCTGGAGACGGCCCGTACCGTCTGCTGGTTGCCCGCTCCGGATCCTCCGGCCGTGTTCTCGGTTACGCGACGAGCAGCCCCTTCCGCCCGAAGGCCGCCTACGGCACCTCCGTCGAAGTCAGCGTCTACTGCGCCCCCGACGCCGGTGGCCGCGGCATCGGCACGTTGCTGTACGAGGCGCTCTTCGAGGCACTGGAGGGCGAGGACCTCCACCGCGCGTACGCCGGCGTGGCCCAGCCCAACGAGGCGTCCGCCCGGCTCCACGCCCGCTTCGGCTTCCGCCATGTCGGCACGTACCGGGAGGTGGGCCGGAAGTTCGGCCGTTACTGGGACGTCGCCTGGTACGAGCGCCCTCTCGGCGCCGGGACCGGTTCCGGTTCAGGCGCCGGGACCGGTTCCGGTTCAGGCCCCGGCCCCGATCCCGGCCCCACGGCCTAGGACCCGGCGTAGGTCCGCAGCCCGTTACTCCCCGTCCGTCCCGCGCCTAGTCTCCGGCGCATGGACACCACAGGCACCCTCGACGAAGCACTCGAACGCCTCCACACCCACGGCCCCGAGCGCCTGGGCCGCCTCACCAATCACGCCCCCATGGCCGTCGAGTCCCTCGCCGCGCGCGGCCGGGCCGACTCCGTCCACCGCTGGCTGGATCTTTACGCCGCCCGGCTGGAAGACTTCCCCTCCCGCCACACCCCGGTGACCGACGGCAACTGGCAGGAGGCGCTGGGCGATCCGCGCCGGGCCGCCGACTGGATCGCGTACTTCGGCCACCGCCTCACGGCAGCGGAGCAGCCGTGGCGCGAGGTGCTGGCCATGCTGGTGGCCCAGGCTGCTGCCGGGCGTGTACGGCGGCGCCACGCATCCGGTGATCCGGGTGGGCCACGCGGTACGCACCCTCCTGACGGACGGCGAGAACGCCCCGCGCCGCACCGAACTCGCCCACGGTCTCGGCTACTGGGCCGCCCGCTACCGCCCCGTGGAGCCGCCCGCCCCGCTGCCCGCCGCCCCCACCGCCGCCGAGGCTTTGGACGCCGTACCGCCCGTCGACGTACGGCAGGGGGGCTTCCCCGACCGCCTCGGCCGCGTCACGCGGCTCCCGGTGTGGGCGGGGGCGCTCGCCGCCACGGAGCCGGACGAGGCGCGGCGGCACCTGGCCGAGCTGGTACGGGCCGCCACCCACCGGTACGCCACGCACGGCCACGGCGACGAGACCATGCTGGTCCACGCGGCCACGGCCCCCAACGCCGTCCTGCGCACCCTCCCCGCGCTCCCCCGCACCCTGTGGGCCCCGAGCCTGCACGCCGCCTGGACGGCGTCGGCGGCGGTCACCGCGATGTACGCCCCGGACGAGCCCGTCCCGTACGCCGCACCGGGCTCCGTCGTTCCCGAGGAGGTCTTCGCGCGGGCGGCGGCGCACGGCGACGAGCACGTCATCAAGTTCACCGACACCGCGCTCGACATCGGCGACGAGCCGTCGCTGGCGGCCGCCCTGCGCGCGATCGAACTCAGCGAGCCGCCGACCTGAGGGCTTGGAGGCTTGGGGACTTGGGGACTTGGAGCATGGGAGCTTCGAGGTCCTGACGTCCCGTCAGCCGAACTGCACCGACCGCGTGGGCGGAGACCATCAGGATCGCGCGCGGCCGGGGAAGACCTGCGGACCAGGCCGCGAGCCGGCCGGGCCACACGGGGTCGTCGGCCGGCGGCGGAGCTCCGTGGCCCAGACAGAGGGCGGGCGTACGCTCCACGACCGCAACCTTTCCTTGAATCTTCAAGCAAGTCCGCGGAGGCAAGCCCGGCGCCGACTAGTTTAAGTTTCAAGAAGTGGGTCGTAGAGTGGTGCCCATGACGACGGCACCTCGCTGGCTCAGCGGAGAAGAGCAGCGCACCTGGCGCGCGTACCTCCAGGCCACCACCCTCCTGGAGGACCACCTGGACCGCCAGCTCCAGCGCGACGCCGGCATGCCGCACGTCTACTACGGCCTGCTGGTGCAGCTCTCCCAGGCGCCGGAGCGGCGGCTGAGGATGACCGAGCTGGCCGAGACCGCGAAGATCACCCGCTCCCGGCTCTCGCACGCCGTCGCCCGCCTGGAGCGCAACGGCTGGGTGCGCCGGGAGGAGTGCCCGTCCGACCGGCGCGGGCAGAACGCCGTACTGACGGACGAGGGGTACGCGGTCCTCGAGCAGACCGCGCCCGGCCACGTCGCCACCGTCCGCCAGGCGATGTTCGACCGGCTCACCCCCGAGCAGGTGCGCCAGCTCGGCGAGATCATGCGGGTCATGGCGGAAGGGCTCCAGCCGACGGGCACGGGCGCGGACCTGCCCTGGCTCCGCTGAGGCCGCGCCCGAGGCGGAAGCGGAAGCGGAACCAGGGCAGGTCCGGGTCGTCGTGTCGCGCGAAGGGCGCGCGAAGGTCACGCGAACGTCAGTGGGCGATGACCGGGATCTTCAGCTCGTCCTCCGCGCCCGCACCCGCGCCGTCGCCCGACCCCGCGACCGTCGTCGTACCCGGACGGCCGGTGTTGATCAGCGTCAGCGCGATCGCCGCGGAGACGGCCAGGATGCCGACCGCCCACCAGATGGCACTCGCGTAGCCGTGCACCATCGCCTGCGCCTGGAGCAGCCGCGCGTCGGTGGCCCCGGCGGCGTGCGTGGTGACGTACGCCGTGGTGGCGCTGGCCGCGATGGTGTTCAGCAGCGCCGTACCGATCGCGCCGCCCACCTGCTGCGAGGTGTTGACCATGGCCGAGGCCACGCCCGCGTCGCGCGGCTCGATGCCGTGCGTCGCCAGCGACATGGCCGGCATGAACGCCGTACCCATGCCCAGACCCAGCAGCAGCTGCGCGGGCAGGATGAGTCCCGCGTACGACGAACCGATCTCCAGCTGCGTCAGCAGCAGCATGCCGAGCGCCGCGACCAGGAAGCCGGGGCCCATCAGGTAGCGGGGCGCGACCCGGGTCATCAGACGGGCGCCGATCTGGGTCGAGCCCGTGATCATGCCCGCGATCATCGGCAGGAAGGCGAAGCCGGTCATGACGGGCGAGTAGCCCTTCACGATCTGGAGGTAGTAGGTGAGGAAGAGGAAGAGCCCGAACATCGCGATGACGGCGAGACCCAGCGACGCGTAGACACCGCCGCGGTTGCGCTCCATCAGGACGCGCAGCGGCAGCAGCGGCGACTTGACCTTCGACTCGACGGCCACGAAGACGGCGAGCAGCACGGCGGAGGCGACGAAGAGGCCGATCGTCGCGCCCGACGCCCAGCCGTCGGTCTCGGCGCGTGTGAAGCCGTACACCAGCGCGACCAGGCCGAGGGTGGAGAGGACGACGCCCGGGATGTCGAGCGGCGAGCGGTTGCGGCCGCCGGCCGGCTCACGGATCACGAAGTAGGCACCCGCCGCCGCGACGACCGCGAAGGGGATGTTGACGAAGAACGTCCAGCGCCAGTTCAGGTACTCGGTGAGGAAGCCTCCCAGGATCAGACCGACCGCGCCGCCGCCGCCCGCGATGGCGCCGAAGATGCCGAACGCCTTGGCCCGCTCCTTCACGTCGGTGAACGTCACCGCGAGCAGCGAGAGCGCGGCCGGCGCGAGCAGCGCGCCGAAGGCGCCCTGGAGGGCGCGCGAGCCCAGCATCAGCGCCTCGTTGGTGGCCGCGCCACCGAGGGCGGAGGCCGCCGCGAAGCCGAGCAGACCGACGACGAAGGTGCGCTTGCGGCCCCACAGGTCGGCTATGCGGCCGCCGAAGAGCAGCAGTCCGCCGAAGGCCAGGGCGTACGCCGTGATGACCCACTGGCGGTTCGCGTCCGAGATCCCCAGGTCCTGCTGGGCCGACGGCAGCGCGATGTTCACGATCGTCGCGTCGAGGACCACCATCAGCTGGGCGAGGGCGATGAAGACCAGCGCTTTCCAGCGGCCCGGATCGGGGAGGAGGGTGTCGGCTGTTTTTGGCATGGGGATATCCACCTAAGGGTGCGAAGAGGAGAAAAAAATACGTAACTACGTGGGTGGGAGCGGAGGTCGAGCGGGAGTCACGACTCCCGGCGCAGGCCCTCCCACGTCGCGGGAGTGCCGGGGAGGGCGGAACGCGCCGGTGCCTCCAGGCCGTCGAGGAAGAGTTGCAGGTGGCGGTGGACGAACTGGTCGAAGTTCATGCACGCGCTGCCCGGCAACGGCCGGGTGAGCTGGGAGAGGGCGACCAGCAGATCGCCGACGGCCACGTCGTCACGGAGCCGCCCGGCCCGCCGCGCGCGCCTCATGAGGCTGTCGACGGCCCCTTCGAGGCGCTCGCGCTCGGCGAGCAGTTCCGGGTGTTCCTTGTCGAAGCCGTCGGCGAGCATCGGGCACAGTGCGCCGATCCGCTCGTCGGCGGCCGCGTGGACGAAGCGGCGCAGCGCGTCGAAGGGGTCGGCCTCCTCGGCGATCGCCGCCCGGGCCCGGTCCGCGGCGCGGGACATGACGGAGACGACCACGTGGCGGACCAGTTCTGTGCGGTCCGGGAAGTGCCGGTACAGCGTCGCGTTGCCGACGCCCGCACGGCGGGCGATCTCGTCGAGCGGCACCTCGGGGCCGGACTCGACGAACATCTCACGCGCGGCCGAGACGATCCGCTCCCGGTTGCGCAGGGCGTCGGCCCGCGGGCGCTGGGCGCGGGGCCGGGCGGCGTCGGCGCGGATGCCGGTGCCGGTGTCGGGGCTGGTGTCGGTGTCGACGTCGGTGTCGGTCTCGGTGGCCACGGCGCTCCCTCTCGTCCTCGTACCTTCTCGCATGGCAGCCGGTAACCGGGGACCTGGTCCCCGGTTCGGCGAACACAGGTGCAAACGGGGAGCCCGTCCCCGGTTATTTCCCGAACTACCACATGTGGCCCGGATCACAAACGGAGCATGGAATTCCGCACGATCGGCCTACCCGGGGGCCCGCCCGGCGAGCGCCCGGCGGGCCCCCGGCACAGGGTGAGCGAACGAGAGCAGTCAGGGACGGCCGGCTGCCGCGGACCCCGAAGGCGCCCCTATGCGGCAGACCCGCCCCCGGATACGCAGACCCCGCCACCTGGTGAGCGTCACCGTCCTCACCGGCCTCGCCCTCACGTCCGTGACCTCCGCGGGGTCCCCGCTCACGACCGGGACCAGGGCGTCGGCGGGCCCGGTGGGCTCCGGCGACCTGGCGGTGTCCGTGGCCGGTGAGACCGCGCTCGAACCGTGCAGGCTCGCGGGCACCCTGGGCGTGCAGATGTCGGAGGGGATGCCGACGCCACCCGGATTCGCCCGCTCCACCGGTGACGTCCGCGCCCTGACCCTCATGATCGACTTCTCGGACGCGCCGGGGAAGGGCCCGGCGCGCGACCGGTTCGAGGAGTTCTTCCCGCAGACGACGAAGTGGTTCGAGACGAGTTCGTACGGGCGCCTGCGCTACCGGCCCGTCACCCCGTTCACCGACTGGATACGGATGCCGAGGCCCTTCGCGGCGTACGGGATAGACCGCGGCTCACCGTACGAGCCCGGCTACCGCCGTCTCGTCCAGGACATCGTCGCCGCGACCGACGACCGGGTGGACTTCCGCTCGTACGACCTGGTCAACGTCCTGGTCACGCCCAACGCCGGGCCCTCGGCCCTGGACACCGTCCTGTCCGTCACCTTCTCCGGCAACGAGGACGCGCCGCGCGCCGACGGCGTCCCGCTCGCCAACACGTCCTTCGTCTACAGCCGCCAGGACGACGGGTCGGGCTCGTACGCCGAGACCGGCTTCCGGGTCCTGCCGCACGAGAACGGCCATGTCTTCGGGCTGCCGGACCTCTACACCATGGACGGCGGGGGGTCGGTCGGGCACTGGGACATCATGTCCGAGGACTGGGGGGCCAACAACGACCTGCTGGCCTGGCACAAGTGGAAGCTCGGCTGGCTCGACAGCACGCAGATCCGCTGCGCGGCCGCGCCCGGCACCACCGAACACCTCCTGGCGCCGCTCGCCTCGCGGGACGGGGACGGGGACGGGGAAGGGACCAGGGTCCGGGACGGGGACGGGGACGGGGACGGAGGCGAGGACAGCAGGGCGAAGCTCGTCTTCCTCCCCCTGACGGAGAAGACGGGTTACGCGGTGGAGGTGCGCACCCGGGCGGGCAACGACGAGGCCGTCTGCAAGCCGGGCGTACTGATCTACCGCGTCGACGCCGACGTCGACACGGGCCACGGCCCGGTGACGGTCGCCGACAGCGAGCGCGACAGCGGGGGCTGCACCCGGCGGCCCAATGTGCATGCCGAGCTGTCGGACGCGCCGTTCGAGGAGGGCCAGACCTTCAGGGACCGCCAGTACGGGATCCGGATCTCGGTGACCGACAGGACGGCGGACGGCGATTTCCGGATCCGCGTCACCCGCCGCTGACGCCCGGCCCGCCCTGCCATCCGGACCGCCGCTGCCACCCGAACCGCTACCGACCACCCGGGCCGCTACCGCTCCCCCATCTCCCCCCGCAGCTCCCTCTTGAGGACCTTCCCGGTGGCGTTGCGGGGCAGCGGCCCCTCCCGCACGAGCACGTGGGCGGGCACCTTGAACGCGGCGAGGCTCCTGCCCACATGCGCCCGCAGCTCCTCCGCACCGGCCACGGCGCCGGCCCGCAGCTGCACGACGGCGGCGACCTCCTCACCGAGCACGGGGTGCGGAACGCCGAGTACGGCCGCGTCCAGCACCTCCGGATGGTCGTGCAGCACGCTCTCGACCTCGACGCAGTACACGTTCTCGCCGCCGCGGATGACCATGTCCTTGATGCGGTCCACGATGCCGACGCGCCCGTCGTCCCGCACGGTCGCGAGGTCCCCGGTCCGGAACCACCCGCCGTCGGTGAAGGCGCGCGAAGTCGCGTCGGGATCGTTCCAGTACCCCCTGACGAGCGACTGCCCGCGCAGCCACAGCTCGCCGACCTCGCCCTCGGCCAGCGCCTGCCCGTCCGGCCCCGCGATCCGCACCTCGACGGCCGGTGCGGGCCGGCCGACGCTGCCGGGGTCCGCGCGGTACGCCGCGCCGAAGTTGGCCAGTACGCCGCCGCTGGTCTCGGTCAGCCCGTAACCGTTGCGGGGTTCGATGCGCTCGCCGTGCCGGGCCGTGAGCCGCCCGACGAGGCCGGCGGGCGCGGCGGCCCCGCCGGTGTTGAGCATGGCGAGGCTCTCCAGCCCGTCCCCGGCCGCCTCCGCGGCGTCCAGCAGCTGGAGGGCGGTGGTCGGCACACCGGCGTAGTACGTGACGTGGTGCTCGCGGATCAGCGCGAGCGCGCGCCCGGCGTCCCACTTGCGCATGAGGACGAGGGAGCCACCGGCCGCCATGGCGGCGTACACGGCGGTGAAGGCGGCGACGTGGAAGAACGGAAACGTCATGAGCGACACGGGAGCGGGCCCCTGCCCCGGGACCTCCCCGCGCGCGAGCGCGGCCAGCGCGGCGTGGAAGCGCGGGTGCGTGGCGGCGCCGGCCTGGGCGAGGTGGGTGGCGACGGCGCCCTTGGGCCGCCCGGTGGTCCCGGACGTGTAGATGATGGTGGCGTCGTCCTCGGCCCGTACGTCGACGTCGGGCGGCCCGAGGAGCGGATCGGCCCCCCGGATCCCTTCATACGCCTCGTACGCCCCGCGCCCCCCGCCCAACTGCCCCGCGTCCCCGTGGAACACGACCACCCGGGGCCGCCGCTCCCGCGCCTTCCGCCCGATGAGCCACGGCTCGACCTGCGGCAGCCGCTCCCCGTCGACCAGCAGCACGCCGGGCGCGCAGTCGTCGAGCGCGTACGCGAACTCCGCCCCGGTCCACCAGCCGTTGAGCGGGACGGCGACAAGCCCCGCCAACTGCGCTGCCCAGAAGGCAACTTGCCACTCGGGATGATTGCGCATGGCGATGACGGCCCGGTCCCCCGGCACGAGCCCGTACTCCTCGACGAACCGCCGGGCCAGCGCGCAGGCGGCGGCGAAGAACTCGCCGTACGTGTACGTCCCGCTCTCCGCGACCAGGAACGGCCGGTCCCCGTACGCCCAGGTCGCCTCGACGAACTCCCGCAGCGTCCGGGGCCCGTCGGCGTACAGCGGACTTCCGTCCTCCGCCCGTACGACCTCGAAGGGCGCCCCGGGGGCGGTCAGCGCGGCTTCGGCGGCGCGCAACGGATCATTGTTCGGCACGGACGAACCTCTCTAAGCGCTTGCTCAGCACTTGGACGCTATGCCCGCTCCCGCCGCCAGTCAAGATTCATGCATCGGCCATCTTTCCCCTACCGCCCCACCGCGACCCTGCCACCACCCCGACGCGCCCCCGCCGCAGAACCCATTCCCACCCGAGCCCCCCGACCCGGTACGCTAGCCCTCGGCCACGCACCACCACGGCCACGCCTCCGTAGCTCAGGGGATAGAGCACCGCTCTCCTAAAGCGGGTGTCGCAGGTTCGAATCCTGCCGGGGGCACAGCGCAATAAGCCGCTGACCTGGGTTTTCTTCCCCAGCAAGGCGCTCTGTTCGGCCTCGGGCTCCTCGTCCGGGGCCGTTTGCGTGCGGGGTGGGTGAGTGTTCAGGCCTGACAGCACCGGGCACAGGGCTGCTTCCTCTGGTCGGAAACGGTGGACCGGCTGGACCGGCGGCCTGTGGCGCCCGGACGGCTCGTGGACGGAGAGCCCGTCGGCACCACCTACGGGGACCGTGCCCGAAAGAAGGCTGGAGGCGTTCGGCCTCGGATCGGTACGGCGGGGGGCCTTCTTTCCGTCACCGGTGGACCCGGCGCCTGATGGGGTTGCGGGCAGACCCTCGGAGGAAGTGAACGGCAGAACCCCAAGTCCCCTTGGTACGGTGCACCGATGTCAGGGATCAAGAAGTTCCAGGTCACCTTCGACTGCGCAGAACCTGAGCGTCTCGCTCGTTTCTGGTGCGAGGTATTGGGATATGTCGTCCCGCCGCCCCCAGAGGGGTTTGCCACTTGGGATGACTACAGGCGCTCGCAGCCGCCTGAGCAGCGGGATTCCTGGTTCGCCTGCATTGATCCCTCAGGTGTGGGCCCGCGGCTGTACTTCCAGCGCGTCCCCGAGGGGAAGGCCGCCAAGAACCGGGTGCATCTTGATGTGCGGGTCGGCACCGGGCTGGTGGGAAAAGAGCGCCTCGCCGCACTCGAGGCCGAATGCGCACGACTGGTCCCGCTCGGCGCGGTGCACGTGCGAACGCTGTATGACGGCAATGACTCGTGCATCCCGATGCTGGACATCGAGGGCAACGAGTTCTGTATCGACTGAGCGTATGGGGCGGGAGTCATCCCGTGAGGGTGAGGTTGTGCAGCCGTGCGATGCCGAGCACGGCGGTGGGGACGCCGTCGCCGCGCAGGCGGCAGTCACGGAGGTTCTTCCAGGTCCGCTCACGACCGCGTCGCGGTCCCGCACCCTTCGTCCGCGGCCCCGCGCATCCGCTCGGCCATCGAGGCACTGCGGTCGTACGGGTCGACCCCGGGGCCGTCACCCGCCCCGGCGTCCGGCTGTTCGGCGGCGAACTCCGGGGTGAAGTAGCCGGTGACCGTGTCGCAGTCGCCGTTGGTCGTGTGGGCCTTGTACGAGACGAGGGAGAAGGTTCCCGGTTCGGTGATCACCTTCGCGGGGTCGTCCCAGTTCAGCACCACCTCGCGCCGCACGATCGTGCGCGCGACCTCGTCGCTGCCCGCCGCCGCCCGCGTGACCGGGTACACGTACGTCACATCCGCGGTCACCCGGAGGGCGCCCCGCTCGCCCTCCCGGTACGTGATCCGGCCCCGGGTCCTGACCACGTCCCCGACGAGGCGCACATGCGCCTCGTCGAACCGGCTGAAGAGCATCAGCGGGTCGTTCCTCCTGCTCGGCGCGCGGAACGCGGTCGCGAGGAAGTCCTGGACGTCCTGCTGGTGCGGGTTGATCAGCGCGATCGCCCGTGCGGGGCGCGCGCCCCGCAGCACGCCCGGATCCAGGCTGGACGCGGCGAGGAAGTCCCGGGTCCGGCCGAGAGCCCGCTCGACCTGTGCCGTGCTCATCCAGCCGGTCGCTCCGGCCGCGGGTACCGCGATCCCGGCCGTGCCGCTCGCCCAGCGCGCCGCGGGCGAGCCCCTGAACGGTTCGTCCAGGGTGGGCCGCCGGGCCGCCTCCGTGGGGGGCGGCCGGTCCGGGCGCTTCGACTCCGTGGCGAGCGGCCCGCCGGTCTCACCGTCAGCGCCGAACCATCCGGTCACCCGCCCCGGGATGAGCGCCACGACCAGCAGGGCGAGCGCGGCCAGCAGCCCGACCGCGTACCAGCCCTTCAGCCGCCTCGGCTCAGCCGGCGTGTACGTGCGCCACGCCTCCGCCGTCGCGGGCTCCTCGCGCAGCCGCCGCGCCACGGCCCGGGCCCGCGCCGAGGGCTCCTCGGGTGCGTCCGGCACGCCCTCCGCCGACTCCCGGAGGAACCGCTCCCACTCCTCGTCGGACACGGACGAACCGCCCTGGTCCCCACCCGCGTTCACGCTGAACTCCTCGCGTCGCCCACTGCTCCGGCACCCCCCGGGCCGTCATCCACCGCATGATCGCACGGTGGCGCCTGAGCCGGCCGCCCGGTTCAGGTCCTGCCGCCCCCCCTGCCCGCCGGGAGGTGCCGGCGGGTCCGGGGACGCGGCTACGGCCCCCCACGGGAGCGCGGGAGGCCGTAGCGGAACGGTGGTTCAGGCGTGCCTAGTTGGTGAAGGTGAAGTACTTCCAGGCCGTGTGCGCCGTGCTGTTGACGTTGTCGCCGGAGGAGCCGTTGACGTACGACGAGCGCATCCGGGCGCGGATGCCGGACTCGCCCGGCGCCTCCAGCCTGACGGCGGACCTGCCGTCGGTGCCCAGCGCGAAGTACTCGGACGTGGAGGCGTACCAGGTGCCCTGGTGGTAGACCTCCAGCTCGAACCGCTGCTTGCGGCCCGAGTAGTAGTTCATGGTCGTGGTGAACAGCGGGTCGGTGCTCTTCCGGAAGTAGGAGTACGTCGTGGAGCCGATCTTGCCCGTTTTGTAGTGCCTGGTGACGCCCACGGACACCTTCGCCTTGGCGTACGCGGTCGACTTCGCGGTCTTGGAGGCGTAGCGGGCGTCGCCCGCGAAGACGGCGGTGACGACGGTGTCGCGCGTCATGTCCACGGTCGCCGACAGGTTGCCCTGCGAGTTGACCTGGGCCTTCTTCAGCAGCCTGTTCGGCCTGTCGGAGCCGTAGGGGTTGGCGTAGATCTCGACGACACGGTTCTTGTACGTCGTACCGAGGTGCGCCGTGAAGGAGACGTCGGTGCCGTACGTGTAGACGTTGCCGTTGCGGTTCAGGGTCAGCGTGGGCGCCTTGCGCGAGACCTGCACCGCGTCGGAACCGGAGGCGGGGGCGTGCGTGGCGTCGCCCGCGTACGCCACCTTGTAGGTGACCCTGCCGCCGGCGGGCGGTGTGTCCGTGAAGGAGAAGGTGCCGTCGGCCTTCGTGCCGGCGGCGGGCAGGGCCTTGCCGCTCGGGGACTCGACGTCCGTACGGGTCACCTTGAGGGCCGTGCCCGCCGGGAGCGCCGTCTTCGAGGTCAGCTTCCCGGTGACGGTGAGCTTCTGGGCGCGCTCGGCGCTGGTGGGAGCCGACACCGTCAGAGCGGGAAGCTCCTTGGCGGGGTCGGTCAGGGCGCGCAGGGTGAACGTGCCGTAGCTGTTCTCCGACACCGCGAACACCCGGCTGCTGTCCGGCGCCCAGGCCAGCGCGCCGGGGACCAGGGTGTCGCCGCCGCTGCTGTTGCCGGTGTTGGGGAACTCGTACTGCCGTGCCGGCTTCGGGTCGCCCGCCCGGTGGATGTGGACGTCGGGGGCGTACCAGGAGAAGGAACCGCCCGCGACGGTGCCGTCGGGGGCGACGGCGATCGCGTTCGGGTACGCCTCGGTCGGATAGCTCGCCACCTCCTCCAGGCTGGTGGTGGAGTAGGCGGGGAAGCCGTACCCGTACCCGCTGCCGTCCCAGGAGGTGAGGACCTGGGTGCCGTCGGGCGTCAGGTCGAGCTGCTTCACGCCGGTGTCCATGCTGCCCTGGACCCGCAGCGCCGCCCCCTCGGCGGAGACGTCGTACACGGCGAGCCGGCCGCCGGCCCCCGCCACCAGGACGCCCGGCGCGGCCGGGTCGGCGCCGAGGAGCGGCGCGGCGCCGGAGAAGTCGGCGCCCGCGTTCTGGTCGAGCCTCACGAGGGGCTCGGCGCCGGAGACGTCGAGCGACCCGATGCGTGACCCGTAGCCGAACCACAGGCGACCGTCCACGATCTCCAGGCCGGCCGGGGCGTCGGCGCCGGTCAGGTCATAACTCGCCGTCTGCGTGTACGTGCCCGTCTCCACCGAGACGATCCGGCCGGTGTCCTTGACGGCCGCGTACACCTGGCCGGAGTCGGCGGACAGCGCGAGGCCGGTCACGCCGGGCAGGCCGGTGAGGGTCGCCTTGACGGTACCCGTGTAGTCGGTGACGACGATCTTGCCGTCGGCCGGGTCGGACACGTAGACCCGCTGGTGGGTCCCGTCCACGACGAGGTCGCCGACCGACTTCACCGACAGGACCTTCGCGGAGTCGGCCGCTGCCGGACCCGCTGTGCCCGCGACGAGCGCCGCGGAACTGAAGAGGACCGCGAGCGCCGTCGCGGTCGAAATGCTGCGCCTGCGCACAGTGATGTAAACCCCCACAGAAGGAACCCGGCGACCGCCGGGTGGGCATGAGAAGGCCGCGCATCCCCCCTCGCGCCGACGATGGGCGCGTGGAGCGCTGCCGAGAGGGGTCAGCGTATGACATGCCAGTGACAGTCACGGTCTGGATTTCTTCCGTGATCCGCGTGACGTCCTCGGCCGCGGGCCGGGCGGGGGCAACAGCCCGGGACGTCGTCAACGGGACCTGCTCCGGGCCGGCCCGGGCGGCCCCGCGCGGCGCCCCGCCCCGCCGGGCTCAGCCCTCTTCCGGCTCGCCCCCCACGTCCACCGGACCGCCGTCGTCCCGGCTCCAGGGCCGCAGTTCCACCTGGATGCGGTGGGTCGTGTCGTTCGCCGTCGTCCTGCCCGCGTCCGCCGTGACCACTCCGATGCGCAGGCCGCCCCTGCCGCCGGTCTCACGGCGGACCTGGACCTCGAACTCCAGGTTCACCCTCTCCACCCGGAAGCGCATGCCACTCGCTCTTCCCCGGCGCTGGGCCACCTCGAGTTCTTCCCGTACCCGGCTGATCACGTCGGCCAGTTCCACGCCCTGCGTCCGGTCTTCCGCGGTCACCCTGCCCACATCCCCCCACTGACGCCGAGGCCCCATTGTCACCGGTCGCGACTATGCTGGTACAGCATGGGGGCGCTGATCAGTGAGACCAACTTCTCCACCGATCAAGAGACTTGGCGCGTACGGCTGCGCACCGACGACCCGCGCGGCCGGGTGCTCGGGGCCGGGGTGCTGCTGCGGGACGGGCTCGTTCTGACCTGCGCGCACGTCATCCGGATCGCCGGGACCGACCAGCACCAGCCGTCCGTGGTCGTCGAGTTCCCGGGCTCCGGCGGGGCCGGTTCCGCCGGCCTGCGCGCCACCGTCGTCCCCGGCCACTGGGTCCCCCGCGCCGACGACCACACCGGCGATCTCGCCCTCCTCCGGATCGCCGGGCCGCCCCCCGTCGCCTCGTACGCCACCCTCCACCGGCTGCCCACCCTCTGGAACCACCGCATCCACTTCGCCGGCTACCCCTCCCGCCTCACGGGCGGCAAGTGGGCCGAGGCGCTCATCAAGGGGCCGGGAGGGCCCGGTGACGAGTGGGTGCAGATCGATCCGGTCACCGAGGCCGACACCATCATCCGGCGCTTCAGCGGCGCCGGAGTGGTCGACAACCGCACCGGCCACGTCATCGGGATCGTCGTCAGCAAGCTCGAATCGGACCGCGAGGGCGCGCACCACCGGCACGGTTACATGATCCCGACCGGCACGATCGTCAAGCACCTCGGACGGCTGCGCGAGGCCGAGCCCGGACACTACATCGGCGGCCGGCCCCCGCTCCCCCCCGGCTTCCCCGGCGAACCGGGCGGCCCCGCCTCCGCCCCCCTCGCCCCCGACCGCGGATTCGCGCGCTGGCTCACCCGCTGGCTGGCGGCCGAGGACGACATGGCCGACGTGGAGATCACGTTCGTACGGCACGAGGACGCGGAGGCCGACTTCGCCCTGCGCACCACCCTCACCCGCGCCGACCGCGAACGCTCCCCCCGCACCTCCCGCCCGTCGTACGACGATCACGACGACACCGGTCCGGCCCCGCGCGCCGGCAGCATCGACCTGGCCCTCGTCGTCAGGGACAAGACCCCCGCGCAGGTCGCCGAGGAGATCGCCGAGGGCATGGGGCTCGACGGCCCCGGCCCCCTGCCCCCGTCCGCCCGCGTCGCGGCCGGCGCCCTGCCGCTGACCACCGTGGTCTGCGGCGTGGACGAGGCCGCCCGGCCGGTGGAGACCGTGGAGCTGCTGCACACGCTGGTACGGCGCGGCGGGCGGCTGCTGCTCGTCTTCCGGCAGCTCGGCTCGCCCGCCCTGCGCCGTACGCACGAACTCCTCCTCGATCCGGCGTGCCCCCGGCGCTGGCTGGAGCGCGTCGGCCGCCGGATCGCCGTGCTAGCCCGTACCGAAGAGGACGCCCGGGACCTGCGCCGACGCGCGGCGAGCTGTGTCGGCCCGCTGCCGCGCCCGCCCCGCTACGCCCCGGACCTGGAACTCAAGGCGGCCCGCCTGGAGGCCGACCCGCAGCAGGGCACCACCGGTTTCCTCGTCAAGCTGTCGTACGTCGAGAGGACCGCGGAAACCGCTCTGCTGGAGGCGGAGACCGCCCACCGGCTGCTGGCCCGGCAGCTCGCCCGCCACCAGGAGCTGCGGGGCCTCCTCGACGGGTACCAGGCGCGCCTCGCCGCCCACGGCATCACCGAGGCCGCGGCCTCGGTGCACCAGGACGCTCAGCGGCTGCTGACCGGCGGGCCGTGCGAGCCGGCGGTGGCGGAGGCGGCGGTCGACCGGTTCGTACGGGAGGCCCGCACAGCGCTCGAAGCGCACCCGGGGACGGGGACGGAGGAGGGGCCGTGAGGGCGTGTCCGCACCCCGGGTGCGCCGGCAGGGTCACGGAGACCGGATTCTGCGACCTGACCGGCCTGCCCGTCGGGGCCGAGGACGAAGGGGGCGCGGACGGCAACGGTACGGGCAACGGCGACGCGGGCGACAGCGGCGCAGGCGACAGCGGTACGGGCGCCGGGTCCGGCGGTTCGGTGGGCCCGGCGCCGGCGGGAGCCCCCCGCCCGGAGCCCGCCGAGCAGTTCGTGCTCTCCCGCGCCGGTGACGGCCTCATGGACCTCCCCCGCGTCGAGGTCCCCGACCCCGCCCTCCTCGTCGAGCCCGCCGAGGACCGGTCCCCCGCCCACGTCATGCGGTGCGGCAACTCCGACTGCACGGAGTTCATCGGCGTCCT
Source organism: Streptomyces enissocaesilis (assembly GCF_039533765.1). Lineage (NCBI taxonomy): Bacteria > Bacillati > Actinomycetota > Actinomycetes > Kitasatosporales > Streptomycetaceae > Streptomyces > Streptomyces enissocaesilis. Next base: position 224,291 of record NZ_BAAAUD010000039.1, read on the forward strand.
GGCCTCCAGAGGGGTCTGCACCTGCGGCACGCCGTACGCGCTCCAGCCCCAGCTGTCCGGCGACGACGTGCTCGCCGACCAGTACCAGGTCGTCGGGCCCATCGCCCACGGCGGCCTCGGCTGGGTGTACCTCGCCGAGGACGTCCAGCTCTACAACCGGCCGGTCGCCCTCAAGGGCCTGCGCAATCCGCACAGTTCACTGGCGCGCGAGGTCGCCCTGCGCGAGCGCCGGCACCTGACCGACCTCAACCACAAGGACATCATCCGCGTCATCAACTACGCGACGCACCGCCCCACCGGCACCGACTACATCGTGATGGAGTTCGCGGGCGGGATGGCGCTGCACCAGATCGCCGAACGCATCAGGCGCGACAAGGAGCCGTTCGCCGGCCCGCGCGTGCACGAGTTCGTCGTCAGTTACGGGATCCGGATCCTCGACGCGCTCGGCTATCTGCACACGTACGAGCGCAAGGTGTACGGCGACATGAAGCCGGACAACGTCATGCACTGCGGCGACGGCATCAAGATCATTGATGTGGGGGGCGTGCGGGAGTTCGGGGCTCCCGGCCCGTACACCGACCTCTACAAGGGCCCCGAGGTCGAGCCGGACGGCCGGGCGTACCCCCAGTCCGACCTCTACAGCGTCGGCATGACCCTGCGCGAACTCACCGAATCCGCCCGCCACCCCGCCCCCGGGCTCGGCGCCGAGTCCCTGAAGCGCGCGCTCGCCCGCGCCACCGACGAAGAGCCGCGCAGACGGTTCGCCACGGCCGCCGAGATGTCGCTCCAACTGCGCGGCGTCATCCGCGAGCTGCGGTCGCTGCGGCTCCGCACGGAGACCTTCGAGCCCTCCCGGCTCTTCGAACCGGCGTCGGCCGCACTCGACGGCGGCCTCGGCGAGGCCCCCGTCCTCGACCGCTGGGCGTACGGCGCCCACCACCTCCCGCTGAACGCCGCGCGGCCGTCCCCCGACGAGGTCGCGGTGGGCCTGCCCGTGCCCAGGACCGACCCCGACGACCCCCACGCGGCGTCGCTCGCCCGCATCTCGTACGACGCGCCGGGCCTGCTGCAACTCCTCGCGGGCTGGGAGCCGTCCGTCGAACTGCACCTGCTGCGCTGCCGCCTGCACCTCGACCTCGCCCGCCGCACCCGGCAGCGCGCCCACCACGACACGGCGCGCGCCGAACTCGGCCTGGCCGGCGGCCTCGTCGGCGCCATGGCACCGCACGACTGGCGCCTGCACTGGCACGCCGGGCTGCTGCACCTCGGCGACGACCGGATCGACGAGGCCCGCGAGGAGTTCGACCACGTCTACGACTCGCTCCCCGGCGAGTACGCCCCCAAGCTCGCCCTCGGCTACTGCTACGAACGGCTCGGCCGGCCGGACCGCGCCAGGGCGTACTACGAGGCGGTGTGGCTGCGCAACCACTCCCTGGGCAGCGCGGCCTTCGGACTCGCCCGGATCCACCTCGCCGCGGAGAGGCGGAAGGAGGCCCTGGAGATCCTGGAGCGCGTGCCCAAGGACTCCCGGCACCGGACGGCCGCGCGGACCGCGATCGTACGCATCCTGGCGGGGCGGAGGTTCCCGGACGGTTCACCACCGCCTCTGGAGTCCCTCGTCAGCGCGCTCGCCCGGGTCACGCAGCTGCGGGAGGAGGAGGGACTGACGGACCGGCACGCGGTGCTGCGGCTGGAGACGCACATCCGGGAGGTCGTCCTCGACTGGGTCTGCGGCGCGCCCGGCGGCGAGGAGGGCAGAGCGAAGCGGCTGGCGGAACTCCGCGAGCGCGTCCAGAACGGGGAACTCACCGAGAACAGGCTGCGCAGGCGCCTGGAGGAGGCGTATCGGGGCCTCTCCCAGCAGGCGGGCGACGTGCGGGCGCACGCGCTCCTCGACCTGGCCAACGGGGTACGGCCGCTGCGCTGGACATACAAGGAGCACGCATGGCTCAGGACGGCACAGAGGGTGCGGGAGATACGAGAGGCGTGGAAGGTGTCTCAGGGCCGGGAGGGACAGGAGCAGCGGGAGCAGCAGAAGCCGCAGGAGCCGCAGGAGTTGCAGGAGCCGCAGGAGCCGCAGGAGCCGCAGGAGCCGCAGGAGCCGCAGGAGCCGCAGGAGCCGCAGGAGCCGCAGGAGCCGCAGGAGCCAAGGAAGTCGCAGGAGCCGTCTCCCTCGAAGTGAGCCAGCAACCCTGTGTCTCGGTGGAACGCGGAGCCGAGGGCGGGACGCGCATGTGCGCCGTGGTGACCGTGACGCTGACCCCGGGGGGCGGGGCGGGAACGGGGGCGGGAATGGAGGCAGGGACGAGAACAACCGCCCCCGCCAGGGCCGAGGTCCTGCTCCTCGACTGCTCCGCGTCCATGGGCTATCCGCGCGAGAAGCTCTGGGCCGCCCAGGACGCGGCGGCGGAGGTGGTACGCGCGCTGCCCGACGGCACGTACTTCGCGATCGTCGCCGGACGCCACACCGCGGAGCCGGTCTACCCCGCGAAGACCGGCGCCGCCCCGGCCCTCGTACGCGCCGACGCCACCACCCGCGAGGAGGCGCAGGAGGCCGTGAGCCGCCTCGCGCCGAGCGGCGGTACGGCCATCGGCAGCTGGCTCGCTCTCGCCCGCGAGCTGTTCGGGCAGCTCCCCGGTTCCGCCGTCCGGCACGCGCTGCTGCTCAGCGACGGCCGCAACGAGCACGAACAGCACGACACCCTCGCCTCCGAACTCGCCGCCTGTTCAACCCTGTTCACCTGCGACGCCCTCGGCATCGGCGAGGACTGGGACCCCGACGAGCTCCAGCTGGTCGCCGGCAGCCTCAACGGCAGGGCCGACGCCGTACGCGACCTCGACGCGCTGCCCGCCGAGTTCCGTGCCCTCGCCGCCGAGTCGGCGGCCCGCCGGGTCACCGGTCTGCGTCTGCGCCTCGCCCACCGCCCCGGCAGTGCCCCGCTGACCGTCCGGCAGGTCCACCCCACCCGCCGCGACCTGCTGCCGGACCGCGTGACGGCCGGGGACCGGTGCCTGGAGTTCCCGATGCCGCCGTGGGGCGAGGAGACCCGCGAGTACCTGGTGTGCGTCGCCGCCTCCCGCACGCCGCAGGAGCCCGTCGACCGGCCGTTGTGGCTGGCCGACCTGAAGGTGGTGCGGGATCCGCGGGCCGAGGGCCCGTCGCCGCAGCTCCCGCCCGCGCGGCCCCTGCTGGTCCGTTGGACGCACCACCGCGACCTCTACAGCAGGTACGACCCCAAGGTGGCGCACTACGCCCACCACGACGCCCTCGTCCGCGGCCTGGAGGAGGGCCGCGCCGCCCAGCGCGCCGGTGACGCGGCGCGGGCGCGCGCCGCCTGGGGCGAGGCGGTGCGCCGCGCCCACGCCATGGGCAACGAGCCCATGCTGCAGCGCCTGGGCGATGTCGTACGGATCATCGACGCGGCGGCCGGCGAGGTGGAGATCCGCCCCGACATCCGTCCCCTCGACATCAACTCGGCGATGGTGCTGCGCTCCCACAGCACCATGCTGCCGTCGCAAAGGGAGCCGCAGCGGAAGCCTCGGGACAAGTCGCGGGGCACGTCGCCGGACAAGCCGCGGGACTCCGGGTGAGGGGCCTCGCGCGCCGGTTCTGGCGCTCGGCCACCGGAGCCGACGGCGTCACCACCGTCGGCTACCTGCACCGCCAGCTCCTGTGGCTGCTCACGCTCACCGCCGTCGGCGGCGCGACGCTCTTCGGCGCGTACGACGAGATCCACAGCGACTCCGTGGCGATCCGGGACCGCACCGGGCCCGCCGTCGTGGAACTCGCCCGGGCCCACACCTCCCTCCGGCAGGCCGACACCACGGCCCGCGACCACCTGCGCCACCGGGCCCGCGACCACAGGTGGCCGGACATCCTGGCGCGCGGCGAGGAGTACCGGACCCAGCTCGCCGAGGCCAGGAGCAGCCTCGCCCGGGCCGCCGCGACGGGCGCCCTGAACCGCGAGGACCAGCAGACCCTGCGCATCGCGTCCGGGCTCGTCGACAGCTACGCCCTGCGCATCGACGGGGCGTGGACCCAGTCGGACAAGGCGCACCTGAGCCTCGCCAACCTCTCGTACGCGCAGACGATGATGCACGCCCGCACGTCGGGCGTCCTCGCCCGGATCGCCGCCCTCCAGGACCGGCAGAGCGCCGCGCTGGACCGCCGGCAGGACTGGGGCGTCGCACCGCTGCTGGCCTGGCCGGTGGCGGTGACGGCCTGCCTGCTGCTCGGCGTGCGGCTGGTCGGCACGCAGGTGTTCCTGCGGCGGCGCTTCCGGCTGCGGCTGAGCGTCCCGCTGGCGGCGGTGACGGTGCTGCTGGCCGCCGTTCCCGTGCTGGCGTTCGGGACGTGGCAGGCGCACCGGAGCCAGACGCTGGCGCAGGAGGCGGCCGGGCTGCTGACGCCGGCCGGCACCCCCGGCCAGCAGGCGGCGGCCGTCGTCACCGCCGAGTCCGGCATGGAGAGGGCGGCACAGGAGGGGAACGCCGACGTCTGGGTCCCGGGCGCGGGCTTCGTTCCGCTCGCGGCCGTACTGATGGCGGGGGTCGTCGTGGGGACGCTCCAGCCGCTCCTCGTCGAGTACGCCGTCCCCCGGCGCCCCGCAGGAGGCCACCGGTGAACCGTCCCAGCCGTCCCGGCTGCCCCCGTCGCCCCCGTCGCCGGACGGGTCTTCGGCTGCTGCTGACCTCCTGCCTCCTCGCCGGGCTCGCGCTGGCCTCCGCCGCGTGCGCCCAGGAGCCCCGCCCCGCCGTGAGCGTCCTCGGCCCCTGGACCGGCGACGAGGAGGAGAGCTTCGAGACGGTGCTCGACCGGTTCAGGGAGAAGTACGGGATCGAGGTCGACTACCAGGGCACGACGTCGCTGCGCGAGACGCTCCTCGCCCAGGTGCAGGCCGGCTCGCCGCCCGACATCGCCGTACTGAACAGCCTCGGCGAGCTCACCGAGTACGCGCACGCCGGCGAGCTGGTGCCGCTTCCCGACGAGGTGCGCGAGCGCTCCCCGCTGCCGTGGGCCCCCGAGCTCACCGTCGACCGGCGCAAGAACACCTACTGGACCCCGGTGAAGGTCGACCTCAAGAGCGTCGTCTGGCACTACCCGGACCGCTCGGCCCGGCGGGGCGCCTGGTGCCTCGGCATGGGTTCCGGCGCGACCTCGGGGTGGCCGGGCAGCGACTGGATCGAGGACATCCTGCTCCAGCGGTCGGGCCCGGCGGTGTACGAGCAGTGGGCGACCGGCGAGCTGCCGTGGCGCAGCCCGGAGGTCCGCGAGGCGTGGAGGACCTGGGGCCGGCTCATCGCCCCCGGCGGCAGCGGCACGCAGGCCGCCGCCGCCCTCGCCAACGACTTCCAGGGCAACGACGGCAAGGGCCTGCTGGCGGCGGACGGCCGGGGCTGCGCCCGCGAACACCAGGGCAGTTTCGTCCGGCGGCTGTACGGCGAGGACATCGCGTTCGTCCCCACCACCGAGGCCGTCCCGGAGCTCGCCAACGGCCGGAACGCGTACGAGGTGGCCGGCGACATGGCCGCCCTGTTCCGCGACACCGGGAGCTCACGGTCGCTGATCACTTTCCTCACCGGGGACCCGGCACGGGCCACCTGGGCGCGGGCGGTGCCCGAGCGCAACCGGCCGTTCTTCCCGGTCTCCGTCGGCGCGTACGGCGACGCCTGGGCGAACCGGGCCGTCGAAGAGACCCTGTCGGGCGCGAAACGGCTGTGCACCGACGCCTCGGACGTCATGCCGCCGGAGCTGCGGGGGGCCTTCCACCGCGCCGTACTGGAATTCCTCGCGGCTCCGGCGGACCACGATCTGCTGGAGGGCCTGCTGGAGCAGCTCGACGACGAGACGAGGCGCCACCACGCCCAGAACGCCCCCTGGGTCCCGTCGGTGTGCGCGGCGCCGGTGGGCGGCGGTTCCTGACCCCGGCCCGGAAAGGGCCAGAAGGATCCGGAAGGGACGAGAAGGGGCCGGAAGGCCCGGGGAGACGGGCCCGCCGCAGGGGCGGCCCTACCGCCAGGCCGCCACCGTGCCGCGCACCGCCGCCACCGCCCGGCCCGCCCTCGCCGCGTCGGACCGTACCGAGCGGGCGAACTCCACGTGCAGGAACGGCACGTCCAGTTCGCCCGCCTCGCGCCCCTGCATGTTCGTCCGGCCCTCCAGCACGCACGTGCGCGCCCACGCCCGGCACACCTCGAAGTCCCGGCCGCCCAGCGCCCGCGCCAGGCGGCGTCCGGTCTCGCGGTCCCCCCGGTCCGTGCCCCGGCCCGTGGAGACGATCACGTCGTAGTCCGGTTCCGTGCTGTCCGCGAAGCCGTGCAGCTGGACGCCCGGCAGGCGGCGCTCCACGAGCTCGGCGCAGACCGCGTGGAAGACCGTGTCCCGCCGGTGCGCGACGTCCGCCGCGTCGCCCCGGCCAGCGTCCCGGTGCGTACCCGCGACCACGAGTACGCCGCCGGGCTGCCCGGTCAGCACGGCCGCCCCGAGCCGCTCGGTGCCCACGTCCGCCACGGGGTGCGGAACCTGCACCGACCAGCGGACCGGGGCGCCGAGGCCGACGTACACGCGGCCCCAGCCCCGGTTCGCCTCCCCCGCCGCGTCCGCGACCTCGGCGTACCGCCGCCCGGTGGCCCCGTCGGTGAGCGTGCGGACCCCGAAGTCGACCTCGGCGAGCTTGCGGTCCGCCTCCGCGCGCCGCCCGTCGACGAGGAGGCCGACGCCCTCGGCCACGGTGCGCCGCTCCGCACGGCTCGGCGGGCGGTAGCCCGAGTCCGCGACGACGTCCGAGGCGAAGGCGCTGATCCGCCGCTCCAGGTCGATCCCGGTCCGCGGGGAGCGCGAGGGCCGGGAGGAATCCTTTTCGACCGCGCCGGAATTGTCCTTTTGCGAGGACGTGTTCATGGTGACAACCGTCACAGCGACGGCTGCGACCAGCAGAGTTACCAGAATCGTTAGCTTCATGGTCGGGATCCGTGTCATAGGGCGGCGAAAATACCATCGTGATGAGACATCCCCACTTGCCCGGCATAACCCGCGCTGTCGCCCTCGGCCTCCTGGCGGCGACAGCGGCAGGGTGCGGCCTCCTGGACACGGGCGACGCCGCCGGGCCGGCGGGCCCGCCCGCGTTCACCGTCGCCGCGGCGGGTGACATCCTCATCCACCCGCAGCTGACGGACCAGGCCCGCAAGGACGCCAAGGAGGCGGGGGGCGGCGACAGCATCGACTTCGGCCCGATCATGGCCGGGATCAAGCCCGTCATCAGCAAGGCCGACCTGGGCATCTGCCACTTCGAACCCGTCGTGAGCAAGCCGGAAGGCCCGTTCCAGAGCTACCCGGACTTCCTCGTACCGCCGCAGATCACCACCGCGGTCAAGAACGTCGGGTACGACACCTGCTCGACCGCCTCGAACCACACGCTCGACCACGGCCCCGCCGGCGTGAAGCGCACACTGGACGCTCTCGACGCGGCCGGCCTCAAGCACACCGGCTCCGCGCGCAACCGCGCGGAGGGCGAGAAGCCCCTCGTCCTCGACGTGAAGGGCGTCAAGGTCGCGCAGCTGTCGTACGCGTTCGGCTTCAACGGCCGTGAAGTGCCCGCGGGCAAGCCGTGGATCGTCAACCAGAACTCGTTCGAGGAGATCGCGGCCGCGGAGAAGGCGGCCCGCGAGGCCGGCGCCGAGGTGGTGATCCTCAGCATCCACTGGGGCCGTGAGCACCACCCGGACCCGAGCGCCCCGCAGCTGAAGCTGGCCCGCAGGCTCGCCCAGGAGACCGGCATCAACCTCGTCATCGGCCACCACGCGCACGTGGTGCAGCCGATGGAGAAGGTCGACGGCACCTGGGTCGCGTACGGCCTCGGCAACCAGCTCGCGCGCCACGACGTGCCCAGCGGTCTCACCGAGGAAGGCGTCATCGGCTGGTTCGAGTTCCGCAAGAAGGACGGCGCGTGGGACGTACAGGCCCGCTACGTGCCGACGTTCGTGACCATCCCGCCGGACCCCGACGAGTCGGCCGCGGCCGGCACGGAGCCGGCCGACGGCGCCGGTGAGATCCCCGGCGTGGAGGACCACCGCCTGGTCGACGTCGCCGGGGCGCTGCGCGACGCCAAGGACCTGTCGGACGAGGAACGGGCCCGCTACCGGCTCGCGTTCGAACGCACCCAGGGCACCATGCTCAACCGGGGCGCCGCGAAGGACGGGCTGAGGGCGCTCCAGAACCTGCCCGACTGACGGAGCACCGGCGTAACGCGCATCACAGTGGTCGGTTTTCGTACAACCATCCGCACGCGCTCATGAGTCATGACGCTTCGGCTGGACTTGTACGGCGTCACGCCCGACCCACGTGTCGTGCCCAGCAGACCCAGCTCACCCGCTTACCCGCTGTTGCCCAGAATCTGAAGGTGAACACTCATGGCCGCTTCGCCCGCGACGCGGCGGCGCAAGGTCCGTCGCCGGGCCGACATGTCGCTCCTGGGAGGCATCCGCCCACCCATCGCGGCCCTCTCGGCCCTGCTGCTCACCTTGGCGGGCATCACCGCCCTGGGTCTCGGCAACACCGACCAGGACCATGTGCCCAAGGCCGTGCTGACGTCCCAGAAACACTTCGCCGAGGACGGCGCCGTCGCACTGCGCGCCTCGATCGACGAGAGTGTCACGGACCTCAACCGGACCGCCGGTCTCTTCAGCGCCTCGGAGCCGGTCTCGCCCGACGCCGTACTCGACAAGATCGGCAACGTCTACCAGAAGTGGACGGGCACGGCCGTACTGGAGATCAAGTCCGGCAAGCTGCTCGCCGCCCGCGGTGAGAACGTGCCGGTCACCGCGATCGACACGTCCAAGCTCCGCGAGGAGGACGGGCTCAGCCCCCGCATGATCCGGCTGCGCAACGGCGAGACGCGGCTGCTCTCCTTCGCGCTGCTGTCCTGGGAGGGCAAGCCCCAGCAACTGCTGATCGCCTCCAACAGCCTGCGCTTCCCCGGCATCGCGCTCGGCCAGTTCCGCGCCATCGCCGTCGTGGACACCGAGGGCCGCATCCTCAGCAGCGACGGCATCCCGGAGCCCGAGCAGGTCCTGACCGACCTCCAGCGCGACGGCGTGAAGCGGTCCAACAACCAGCTGGAGTCCTTCGCGAAGACCGCCGCCCTCCGCTCGGCGCAGCATCCGCTCAAGTCCAAGGAGCCCGGTACCGGGGGCTTCCTCGGTGTCAGCGGCAGCATGAGCGGCTCGGCCTTCCAGGGCGAACGCGCCGTGGCCGGGTACGCCACGCTCGCCGGCCCCGAGGCCGGTGAGAGCACCGTCGCCACCGGCCTGGGCCTCACCGTCGTCGCCATGGTCGAGGTGGCCGAGGACCCGACCCGTTCCGCCGGGCCGCTGTTCGGCCTGCTCGCCGCCGGCGCGTTGTTCCTGATCGGCGCCCTGGCGGTGGCCCTTCTCCTCGGTACGGTCCAGCGGCCCCTGATCCGGCTGTTCCTGGAGAGCCGCCGCCTGACGCGCGGCGACCTGACCCGGCCGGTGACCGTCCCGTCGCACGGCGAGGCCGCCCGCATCGGCCACTCCCTGGAGCGGATACGCCGCCAGCTCCTCGGCGAGTCCGCCGACTCCACCGCCGACCAGCGCCCGGGCAGGCGCGGCCGGGTCGGCAGCCGGGCGCTCATCGCCGTCTGCGCCGTGCTGCTGCTGGTCTGGTCCGGCCCGATGCTGCTGCTGCTCAACCGCGCCGGTCCCACCGTCGTCGTACCCGAGCAGATGGTCAGCGACCAGCGCGAGCGCACCGAGACCCTGACCGACCGGGTGCGGCGCGCGCTCAACGAGGGCCACGCGGACCTCGTGTCCGTGGCGTCCCTGATCGGCGACCGCACCTCGCCCGACGACATGAAGAAGGTCCTGGAGCGCACCCGCACCGAGCACCTTCGTTACCAGTCGCTGTACGTCCTGTCCTCCGACGGCCAGGTCCTCGCCGGCGCCGGCGAGGAGCCGCGGGAGGAGTCCACCGAGGACCTCGCCGAGCGGCAGCTCGGCGTCCTCAACGACTCGGGCAAGGAACCCGTCATCGCCGGGCAGGCCGAGATCCCGGGCCGTGACGGCGCGCGCCTGGTCGGCGAGTTCCGTATCGACTTCCTCAACTCCCTGCTCAAGCGGCCCGGCCTCGGCCAGGTCCGGGTCGTCGACGAGGAGCGGCGGATCATCGGTGGCAACACCGGGTACCGCGCCTTCGAGGGGCTCCCCGAGGAGCGGCTCGACTCGTTCGTGGCGGGCGCCAACCAGAAGGCCGGGCTGAGCGCCCGTGCCAGCGGTGTCCTCTTCCGCGACGGCGGCCGTGACGGCGTGGAGCTCGCCGCGGCCGCGCCGTTCGTGGGCGGCGGAGCGGCGAAGTCGCTCGGCTGGACCGTCGTCAGCTGGCAGCCCGCCTCCGGCCTGGCCATCCCCGAGTACAGCCTCCAGAACCGCACCGTCCTGGCCGGGCTGCTCGGCATCACCGCGGCCGCGGCCTGCCTGGGCTGGCTGCACATCGTGGTCGTACGGCCGCTGCGGGAGCTCGCCCGGCAGTCCGAGGCGCTCGCCGGCGGGGACCGCCGCACCGTCCTGTACCCGCGCCACCACGACGAGGTGGGCGCGGTCGTCCGCAGCCTGGAACTCCTTCGCCAGCAGCTCCAGGAACAGCGCAAGCGGGACGGCGCCGCCGCACCGGGCGCCACCACGGCGACCGCGACCACCACCGCCGGAAGGAACTGATCGGCGTGCTCTTCCTCTACACCGTCCTGCTGGTGTGCTGCGGCGTCCTGCTGGTCGCCGGCATCGTCGAGCAGCGGCGCCACTTCATCAACCTGGAGCGCATACCGTCCCGGGTGCTGGTCAACGGCATCCGCGGCAAGAGCTCCATCACCCGCCTGTGCGCGGGCGCCCTGCGCGGCGGTGACCTCGTCACCGTCGCCAAGACCACCGGCACCGCGGCCCGGTTCATCCACCCGGACGCCACCGAGGAGCCCGTCTATCGCAAGTTCGGGATCGCGAACGTGGTGGAGCAGATCGGCATCGTGCGGCGCGCCGCGGCGTACAACCCGGACGCCCTGGTCATCGAGTGCATGGCCGTCATGCCGGCCCTCCAGGAGATCAACCAGTCCAAGCTGATCCGGTCCACCATCGGCGTGCTGTGCAACGTCCGTGAGGACCACCTGGCCGAGATGGGCCCCACCCTCGACGACGTGGCGCGCTCGCTGTCGCGCTCCATGCCGGAGGGCGGCATCTGCGTCACGGCCGAGCAGGACCGCTTCCACATCCTCCAGGAGGAGGCGGACGCGCGTGACTGCAAGCTGGTCTACGCCGACCCGGAGACGGTCTCCGACGAGGAGCTGCGCGGCTTCAGCTGGTTCACCTTCAAGGAGAACGTCGCGATCGCGCTGACCGTCGCCGAACTGCTGGGCGTGGAGCGCGAGACGGCGCTCAGGGGCATGTACGACGCGCCGCCGGACCCGGGTGTCCTCTCCGTCGAGCGGTACACCACCCCCGACGGCAAGCGGCTGCGGTTCGCGAACGTCTTCGCGGCGAACGACCCCGAGTCGACGCTGATGAACATCAACCAGCTGCTGGACCTCGACGCCATCAGCCGGCCGCTGAACGTGGTCATCAACTGCCGGCCCGACCGGGTCGAGCGCAACGGCCAGATGGGCGCGATCATCCCGGACCTCCAGCCGGACAAGGTCTTCGTGATCGGCCACCCGGCGAAGAGCGCCATCGACGCGATCCCCGCGGAGTGGCGCGACCGGGCGGTCGACCTCGGTGGTGACCGGCGCGCGGCGGACGACTTCATGGGCCGGCTGCTCGGTGAGCTCGGCCCGGATTCGTCGCTGGTCGCGATCGGCAACATCCACGGGCAGGGCGAGGTGCTCCTGGAGCACCTCGCCGAGCTCCCGGCGGACGAGACGCCGGCCGATCCTGCCGCCGACAGGTCCGCCGGTGCGCCCGCCGCCGCTCAGGCGCCCGCGCAGCAGCACCCGGTCCGGGACGACGAGACGCTGGCCCTCCAGCAGTACCAGCCGTACATCGACCCCTATCAGCCCTATCCGGAGGCGTACGAGGCGCGCTATCAGCAGCAGCAGCTGCCGCCTGTCCCGTACCAGTCCGAGCAGTACGCGTCGGAGCCGTATCCGCCGGAGCAGTACCGGTCCGAGCCGGAGCAGTACCGGCCCGAGCAGTACCGGCCGGACCAGTACCCCTCGGACGGGCCGCATCCGTCCGAGCCGCAGCAGTCCGCCCTGTACCAGTCCGCACCACCCACCGCACCGCGGCCACAACCCCAGCGCGGCATGTTCGAGCCGGTCCGGCCGGTGACTGAGGCCCAGCAGCAGAACCCAGGAGAACCCCGTTGATCCCGTCCGTACTCACGCCTGAGATCGCCGCGATCGGCATCGCGCTGGGCCTGATGTTCTCGCTGGTCTGCTACCTGACGACCAACCTCTCCCCCGGTGGCATGATCACCCCGGGCTGGCTGGCCCTGACGCTCGTCGAGGACCTCCAGCGCGCGGCCATGGTCGTCGGCGTCACCGTCCTGACGTACGTCGCCACCCTCGGTGTCCAGCGCGTCGTCATCCTCTACGGAAAGCGGCTGTTCTCCACCGTCGTCCTCACCGGTGTCCTCTTCCAGGGCACCTTGATGATCATCCTGTCGATGGAATTCCCGCTGATGTACACCAATCAGACCCTCGGCTTCATCGTTCCCGGCCTGATCGCCTACCAGCTCGTCCGCCAGCCCAAGGGCGCGACCCTGCTCGCCACCGGTTCGGTGACGCTCATGGCGTACGTCGTCCTCACCGCCGGAATCCTCCTCGGCGCGCTGCCGTCCGTCTGACCGCCGCCCTCGCCCCCTTCGGAGCTGAACCTCATGAGTGCCAAGACCAAGCGCGGCCCCCGTCGGGTGCTGCACGCCGCCACCGTGATCGCGCTGCTCGCCGGCAGCGCGTACCTCACCGTGGAGCTCCGCAAGGAGGAGCAGGCCAAGGCCCCCGCCATCCAGGCGGTCACCGACACCCCGGCGCTGAAGTCGTCGGGCGCGGGCCTGACGTCGTCGGGCAAGCAGAGCTGGGAACGGCTGCAGAGCCCCGCGCGCACGGTCCTGCGCGGAGAGGCCGGCGCGGTCCTGGCCACCTTCACCGACGACGCCCGCACCGCCACGCTCACCGGCCCCAGCCGCACCTTCACCGAGCCCACGACCACCAAGTCCCGGGTCGTCACCGAGGACTGGGTGCGGCTGATGCCGGAGCCGTGGCACAAGGGCGCCGAGAAGGAGCAGTGGTTCAAGGACTGGTTCAAGGAGTTCTTCGGCAGCAAGGAGGACGACCTCTTCGCGATCGCCTTCCAGTACGTCGACCAGGCCCCCGTGAAGAAGGACTCCGAGGGCATCTCGTACGCCGGTGACGCCGACTTCGGCCCGATCAACCCCGAAGGCACCCCGGGCAACGACTACCGCCTGGAGGAGTCCGACTTCTACGACTACCTCGGCATCCCGTACACCTTCCGCAACGGCACCACGATGCAGCCCGAGGCGATGCGCGCCCGTTCCATGGACTGCTCGGGCTTCATCCGTACCGTCCTGGGCTACCGGGGCCGTTTCCCGCTGATGGCCACCGACAAACTCGGCGACGGCCTGCCGCGCACCGCCAACGGCATGGCGCGCTCCAAGCTGGGCTCGGACGTCATCGAGCTGAAGGGGGTGGGCGCCGAGTCCCGGCCGAAGTCCATCGACGTACTGCAACCGGGCGACCTGGTCTTCTTCAAGCTCGACGAGCGCACCAAGGACCGGCTCGACCACGTCGGCATCTTCATGGGCCACGACACCGACGGGCACAAGATCTTCGTGTCGAGCCGCGAAGAGGTCAACGGGCCGACCATCGGCGACAAGGGCGGCACGTCACGCCTGGACGGCAACGGCTACTACGCGAGCACGCTGCGCAGCGCGAAGCGCTTCTAGGGACGATCCCGCTCGACGCCCGGCGCAGCCCTTCCGGCGGCACCCGGCGCAGCATCTCCGGCGCCCGGCGCAGCTCTTCCCGCGCTCAGCGCAGCTCTTCCGGGCAGGCCGTGCCCCGCGTCAGACCGTAGGGGGCCGCCAGCCGGTACACGCCGGGCGCGGGGGCGAGCAGTTGCGTCCACTCGTCTCCCGCCGCGTCCTCGTCCGCCTTCATCAGGCAGCCGTTGGGGTTGGTGAACGTCCGGTCCGCCGCCTCCCCCCGGGCCTTCGACTCCGGGGTCTCGGCCGGCGGTTCGACGCGCTCGCCCTCGGCGTCGACCAGGCCCAGCCACGGCGAGTACGGGATGCGGATCAGCACCCGGCCCGCGCTCTTCACCCGGATCGTCAGCTCGCCCGCGCCCGCGCGGTCCACCGTCGCGGGCGGGTCGGCCAGCGGCGTCGGGTCGTCGACCCGGAAGAGCCGCCAGTTGGCGTCGCCCCAGACCTGCTCCAGGTAGGGCAGGCCGGAGCGCACGAGCTCGTACTCCTGGGTGGCTCCGCTCGGGTCCGGATCGCCCGTGGGCAGTACGACGTAGTGCACGGCCCAGCGGTACAGCCACTCCCGGTAGGTGTCGGAGCGGAGCGTGTCGTCGTAGAAGAGGGGGTTGCGCTCCATGTCGGCCTGCCGGTTCCAGCCGCGCGCGAGATTGACGTACGGGGCGAGCGCCGAGGCTTCCCGGTGGCTGCTGGCCGGGACCACCTCGACCCGGCCCTTCTCCGCGCCGACCTCCTGCAACTGGTTGACCAGCGGCGCCAGTTCACGCGCCCACGACGCCGTCGGGGCGGTACGGACGATGTCGTCGACGCTCTTGACGCCGATCCAGGCGTGGAAGCCGAGGAAGGCGACCACGACGGCGTACCACTTGACGGTCCGGGGCGCGGTGAACGGCAGCGCCGCCAGCAGGACGACACCCCCGAACACCATCGCCAGACGGGACACGTTGCTGCCGATCTGCGAGTCGATCAGCCAGGTCAGGAGCACCCCGACGGAGTAGACGGCGGCTCCCGTCCGCACCGTCTTCCAGTCCTCGGGGACGAGCACGAGGACCAGTACGCCGCACAGGAACGGCAGCGAAGCCGTCCCGAAGGACATCGGCTGCGTACCGGAGAACGGGAACAGCCAGGAGGACACGGCGACGACGAGGACCGGCGCGAGGCCGAGCGCGTAGGCGCCGGGGCGCCGCTTGTTCAGGAACAGCGCCGCCGCGACGACGCCGAGGAACAGGCCCGCGACCGGGCTGCTCGCCGTCGCGAGGCCGGCCAGCGGCGCGGCGACGGCCGCCTTCGCCCACCGGTTCGCGGCCCAGCGGCGCGGCCAGCAGAACACCGCGGCGACCGCGCCGAGCGCGAACATCATGCCGAGGCCGAAGGTGACGCGCCCCGACAGGGCGTTGCAGAGGAAGGCGAAGACCCCGGCGAGCGAGCACCACAGGGGATTGCGGACCGCCTTGACGCGGACCAGGATCAGCGCGGTCAGGGCGGCCGACGCGGTGCCGACGATCATCATCGTCGTACGGACGCCGAGGACCGACATCAGGTACGGCGAGACCACGCTGTACGAGACGGGGTGCATCCCGCCGTACCAGGCGAGGTTGTACGCGGAGTCGGGGTGGCGGCCGACGAACTCGGCCCAGGCGTCCTGCGCGGCGAGGTCGCCGCCGCTGTTCGCGAAGAAGAAGAACCAGACGACGTGGGCCGCCGCCGCGGCGGCCGTCGCGACCGTCACGGGGTGCCGGAGGACGTGGCGGAGGCGGCCGCCGTCCCGGGCGGGGGAGGCGGGTCCGGGGCCGGTGCGCCGGGGCGTGGCCACGGGTGTGCGACGTGGCGCCGCGCCGTCCGGTGTGCCGCTCGGCGTACTGCCCCGTGTGCCGCTCCGGGTGCCGGAGCTGCTGTTGTCCTCGCCCTCGTCCGCGCCCTTGGCGCGCGTGGGCCCAGCGGTGGTCATTACTGCTCTCCCCGTCTTCCCCGGGTACCGACAAACCCCCCGACGTGTACAAGGACGCCGTTCCCGCGTCCCGCAGTTGCCCGGACGCTAACACGGAGCGCACGTGGCACTGCCGCCGGTTCCCGCGACCGGCGGCAGCACTTCGCTCAACGCCCGGGCGTCAGCCGACGCGGGTCAGCTTGTCGCCGAAAGCCGGCTCCGTCAGTTCGCCCCGAAGCGCGACGGGAGCCGTGACCTTTCCGGTGCCGGTGCCGACCGTCACCTCGCCGACCACCGTGCCCGCCTTCGCCGAGTGCGGAACCGGCTCGCCGCCGTCGCCGAGGTCGAGCTCCACCCGAAGGCCGCCCCACCCGACCGGCTTGAGGTCCTTGGTGGAGACCACGGGGGTCCTGCCGCCGAGCCCGTCATCGACGTAACCGACGACGTCGCCCTTCTTGACGACGGTGGCGGACTCGACACCCTTCTGGGCCGCCTGGATCAGCTTGAGGCTGTTCTGCCGCGCCCGCTCCAGCTTCTCGTCCAGCGTGCCGCCCGCGTCGGCGCCCATCACCACACCGATGATCCGCCGGCTCTTGCCGTCGACGATCGTGTCGGCCGTCCAGACCAGGTTGCCGCCGGCCGGGGTCGAGGAGCCGGTCTTGATCCCGCTCACGCCGGGCTCCAGCAGGATGTGGTTGTTGTTGTAGATGGTCTCGCCGAGGGTCGGGATGTCGGCCTGCGGCATGTTCACGACCTCGCGGAAGACGTCGTTCTGCATGACCGCCTTGGCCAGCTTGAGCTGATCGGCGGGCGTGGACACGGTCGAGGCCTTGAGACCGCTCGGGTCCGTGTACGTCGAATTCGTCATGCCGAGGTCCTTGGCGGCCGCGTTCATCTTGTCGACGAAGGCATCCTCGGTCGAGGCGTCCCAGCGGGCGAGCAGCCGCGCCGCGTTGTTCCCCGACGGGATCATGAGCATCATCAGCATCTCGCGCTGCGTGTACTTCTGCCCCTCCTTGACCGGGACCTTCGACTCGTTCACGAGGGCGGCCTCGTCGGCCGCCCGCTTGTCGACCTCGATCTTCTCGCCCACCTGGTCACCGGTGATCGGGTGGTTCTTGAGGATCACGTACGCGGTCATCACCTTCGCCATGCTCGCGATCGGTGCGACCTTCGTCCTGCCGTACGTGCCGATGGTCCCGACGCCCTCGACCTCGACCGCGCCCTGCCCCTCGGCCGGCCACGGCATGTCGATCCTCCCGCCCCCGAAGGTGTACGTGGGCTCCGCGGAGAGCACCAGGGCGGGCGCGGGAAGCGGGCGCACGGCCTGCACAGTCGCAAAGACGATCACTACGAGCAGGAGCAGCGGGGTCCAGATCTTGACCCGCCGCACGGCGGTCCTGACCGGGGTCTCCGGCGGTGGCGGGGTGTTCGTCAGCTCGGCGAGCAGATCGAGCGGCGGCCGGGGCGGCAACGGCTGCTGCCGGGTGCGCTCGGCCTCCGGGAGGGGGGCGGGTGCGGTGGACGCGGCAGGCGCGGCGGAGGCGGCGGAGGCAGCCGGCGCGGCCGGGGCGCTGCGCGGCTTTCCGGCCGGCGGCCGGACGGTGTCCGGCTTCAGCGGCACGAACTGGCTGGTGCGCTCGGTGGCGGACTCGGGCCTGCTCACGGTCTTCAGCGCGGTGGTCGGCTGGTCCACGGCCTGGCGCGGCCGCACGGCCTTGAACACCGCCGTCGCCTGGTCCACCCCGCCGTCGGAGCCGCCCTTGGCCCCCTCGGGTGCCCGGTCCCGCTCGACCGGTTCGGATGCACCTGCCTCATCAGGCTTTACTGGCGTATCGGACTTGCCGGATTCGGGGGAGTCCGCCGTGGGCCCGTCGCCGTCGGCCCCGACCGGTGCGTCCCCTTCCGCCGACGGCTCGTCGGCGTCGGGTGCCGCAACCGCTTCCTCCGCCTTTTCGGCCTTTCCCGCTTCTTCTGCTTCTTCTGCTTCTTCTGCTTCGACAGCCTCGGCGTCGTGAACCCCGGCCCCGGCCTCGACCTCGACCTCGGCCTCGGCTCCGTCCCGAGCCTCGGCTCCTGCCTCAGTCTTGTCCTTGCCCTCGTCCTTGCCCTCAGCCGCGTCCCCGTCGGCGGCCGGAGCCGCACCCGACGGGTCCCGGTCGCCCGGGTCCCCGGTCGCCACCCACGCCGCCACCGCCGCCCGAAGGCGTGCGTCGCCTTCCGGCGCGCCCGGCGGGGCGCCCGGCCCCTCAGGGGCGCCCGGCGCGTCCGGCGCGCTCTCCGGCGCCTCCAGGGCCTCGCCCGGGCCCTTCCCGGGGGTCTCCTCGGCCTCCGCGGAGACTTCCCCGGCCTCCTCGGGAGCCTGCGGCTCCTCCGGTTCCGTTTTCGTGGGCATCTTGAAGACCGCCGTCGGCTGGTCCACGCGGACGCGGCCTTCCGGCTCCGGCTCCGCGGCCGGTTCGGCCGAACCGGCCGGTTCCCGGAGAACGGCGAGCCGCGGATCGCGTTCACCCGGGGCCGTCCCCCCGGACGACTTCCGCTGCTCCGACTTGTCGGGGGACTCGCCCGCCACCGATGCCTCCTTCATACGCGCTTGCGCATACGCCCGCTGTCCGATGTCCGAACCATGTACCAGTGTCCTGTCTGAGACCCGGACTTCCTCGCTAGACGAGAACGACATACCTGCCGGTTCCCTCGCAAAGCGCCCAGGCGCTCTCGACAGATGAATGTGAGAGGGGTCACCCTGTCACTCATCCACGCGGGGAGGCATGGATGGGCAGGAGCCGCAGAACACTTCCGGAGGAGCTTCTGCTGCTCGCTCTGGACCCGGCAACGGGTACCACAGCGCAGCCGCAGTCGCTCGACCTCGGCCTGGCCGGGGCACAGCTAGTAGAGCTGGCTCTGGCAGGACGGATAGCCCCAGACGGGGATCGTATCGCCGTGGTGATGGCACGGCCGACAGGAGATCCGACACTGGACTCCGCACTGGAACTGCTGCGCAGGCGCGGCAGCCCGGTCCGGGCGGTCCACTGGATAGGCGGGCCCCGGCTGGGGCTCCGCCAGACGTATCTCTCGCATCTGGAACGGTGCGGCATGGTGCATGCCGTGGCGGGGCAGATGTGCGGGGTGCTGCCGACGACTCGCTACCAGGCGACGGAATCGGTGATCTGCCGGGAGATCAGGACCCGGCTGGACAACGCGATCCGCACCGGCGTACCGCCGGACCCGCGGACCGCGGCGCTCGCCGCGCTCGCTCACGCAGTGGGGCTCGGCAAGCATCTCTACCCCGGCAACGAGGGGCGCTCATCACGCTCCCGCCTCCGGGATCTGATCAGGCACGACCCCATGGGCGGTCTCGTGGCGCACGCCGTGATGGACGTCCAGAACGGTGTGGCCGCACAGCCCCGCCGGACACCCGCAGCGGGAGGCCGGCCGCAGCCGTCCGTACCGATGCAATCGCAATCTCCGCCGCAGGCGCAGTCGCACCGCGACGGCATGACGCGCCTCGCGGCGCACTGAGCCGGGCCGCAGTACCAGCACCGCCCGGGCAACATCCGCAGGACCAGCGCCGATACCGCACCGCCGTCCCCGGGACCCGGTTCGGGAGCCGCACCGAAGCGCGCGGGGTGGTGGGCCGGCCGTCCAGACCTTCCTGGACCGGACCGGACCGCCACCCCGCGCACTCGCGCCGGTACCGCGTGTGGTCGTTTTCCAGCGCGGCGGCGAACAATGGTGGCAGTCTGCTGAGCAGTAGAGCGTGCAAGCGGTACAGCCGTACATACGCACGACGCACTCAGCCGGAGGTGCAGTTCCCGTGGCGTCCAACGTCAATCCCACCGTCAGGCGACGCCGATTGGGCCAGGAGCTCCGCCGGCTCCGCGAGCTCAAGGGCATGACGGCCGAGGAGGTCGCGGAGCGCCTGCTGGTCTCCCAGTCGAAGATCAGCCGCCTCGAGAACGGCCGCCGCTCCATCAGCCAGCGCGACGTGCGCGACCTGTGCGGGGTGTACGAGGTCGAGGACCACCGGATCGTCGACTCGCTGATGCAGATGGCCAAGGACTCCCGCCAGCAGGGCTGGTGGCACGCCTTCGGCGACATCCCGTACAGCGTCTACATCGGCCTGGAGACGGACGCCGCCTCACTGCGCGTGTACGACCCCCAGATCGTCCCCGGCCTGCTCCAGACCCCGCGGTACGCCGAGGCGCTCATCACCGGCGCACTGCCCGAGACGGCGGTCAACGACGTCGAGAAGCGGGTCAACGTCAGACTGCGCCGGCAGGAGCGCATCCTCTCGGCCGAGCAGCCGCTGCGCCTGTGGGCCGTCATCGACGAGGCCGCGCTGCGCCGGGTCGTCGGGGACAGACAGCTGATGCGGGAGCAGCTCGAGCACCTGGTGGAGCAGTCCCAGCTCCCCCACGTGACGGTCCAGATACTCCCGTTCGACATGGGCGCGCACCCCGGCATCAGCGGCCACTACGCGATCCTGGAGTTCCCCGACGCGGCGGACTCCAGCGTGGTCTACATCGAGGGGGTCACGAGCGACCTCTACCTGGAGAAGGCGAACGACGTCCAGAAGTACAGCGTGATGTACGAGCATCTGCGCGCCCAGGCGCTGAACGTCGAGGCCTCGCGCCAGTTCATCGCGGACATCGCGAAGGATTACGCCCGCTGAACCAGGGGGCCCGCCGGAGGAACCGGAACGGTACACCGTGGCCGTCCCGCAGCGGAAGACCCTCATGGAATATGCCATCCGGTCGAGTGAACGGCCGCTTCGGGCGGGGGCGTTCGCGAGTAGCGTCGCTCCCGCCGGCAAGAACGCTGGCGTCTCACTCCACGACCAGCAAAATCGGAGCGAACATGGCAATCCATCAGGGCGCTACGGACACCTGGACGAAGTCCTCGTACTCCGGGGGCAACGGCGCGTGTGTAGAGGTCAAGTCCCCCGTCACGCACGTCGTCGCGGTGCGGGACTCGAAGGTGCCCGAGGGCCCTTCGATCACCTTCGCTCCCGGGTCCTGGAGCACGTTCGTGGGTGGCGTCGGCCAGGGGACGTTCGACCTCGGCTGACCGGCCCCGCGCGGAGCACGACGCGCGGAGCACGACGCGCGCAGCACGACCGCAATGAGCCCTCTCGACCGGTTCGCCGTCCTGGCCGAGGGGGCTTCGGCGTACCCGCCCGCGCCGGTCCGGGCACGCTGAAGCGCGCAGTCGCGCATCCCTCCCTCTCCCCGCTCATCCGACCGCACGGGACCCGCATCCCGTGCGGTCGTTCGCGTATCCGGGTTCTGTGTACGGCGCCTGACGAAGCGCCCGCCCATGGTGGGGCCGCCCTCGCCTTCACGACAACGGTCCGGAGGTTCAAGGGAAGGTAAAGACGTTCTGCTTTGTGTCCTGCGTTCACATCCCTGACCGGTAAAAGTCTTGACCGGCCCCCGCAGCGAGCGGTTCAATCCCCGAAGTCCCCGCTCCCGCACGGGGACTCCGCCATTGGAACGTACTGACGAAGCACGATCCGGTTCACTCGGTTGAACGCAGCAAGCAGCATAAGGCGGACCCCTGGAGGGGGCATGAACAGTCTCGACTGGGCCGTGCTCATCGGCTACTTCGGCGTCATGGTCGCGATCGGTGTCTGGTCCCACAAACGCGTGGAGACCGTCAGCGACTTCTTCACCGCCGGCGGAAAGATGCCGTGGTGGCTCTCCGGCATCTCGCACCACATGTCCGGCTACAGCGCGGTCATGTTCACCGGCTACGCGGGCATCGCGTACAAGTACGGCGTCACGTCCTTCGTGACGTGGTCGTTCCCCATCGCGATCGGCATCGCGATCGGGTCGAGCCTGTTCGCTCCCCGGCTCAACCGGCTCAGGTCGAAGCTGCACGTCGCCTCGCCGCTGGAGTACCTCAAGACCCGTTACAACATCTCGACCCAGCAGGCCCTCGCCTGGTCCGGCGTCCTGCTGAAGATCGTCGACGTGGGCGCCAAGTGGGCGGCGATCGCCACCCTCCTGTCGGTCTTCACCGGCCTCTCGCTCAACCAGGGCATCCTCATCACCGGCGTCGTCACCGGCGTCTACTGCACCGTGGGCGGGTTGTGGGCCGACGCCCTCACCGAGC
Source organism: Streptomyces enissocaesilis (assembly GCF_039533765.1). Taxonomy (NCBI): domain Bacteria; kingdom Bacillati; phylum Actinomycetota; class Actinomycetes; order Kitasatosporales; family Streptomycetaceae; genus Streptomyces; species Streptomyces enissocaesilis. The sequence continues at coordinate 246,331 of NZ_BAAAUD010000039.1, forward strand.
TCGGGCAGTTCGTCATCCAGCTCTTCGCCGGTCTCGCGATGCTGTTCGCGGTGATGGCCGAGCTCGGCGGGTTCAGCTCGCTGTGGACGGTGTGGGACAAGCTCCCCGAGAGCCACAACGACCCGCTGACCGGCGACTTCACCCTGATGTTCCTGCTGGCCTACCTCTTCATCAAGACCTTCGAGTACTCGGGCGGCATGTGGAACCAGGCCCAGCGCTACATGGCCACGGCGACCGCCCGGGAGGCCACTCGCTCCGCCCGGCTCTCCGCCGTCCTGTGGCTGGTGTGGCCGCTGGTCCTCTTCTTCCCCATGTGGTGCGCGCCGCTGCTGGTCGAGGCGCAGAAGCCGGACGCGTCCGACTCGTACGCCCTGATGACCGAACAGCTGCTCCCGCACGGCCTGCTGGGCCTGGTCATCGTCGGTTTCTTCTCGCACACCATGGCCATGTGCTCCTCGGACGCCAACGCCATCGCGGCGGTCTTCACCCGCGACATCGCGCCCGCCCTGTCCCGGAAGGCGCGCGGCTGGTCGCAGCGGGCCGGCCTGGTGGCCGCGCGGCTGTCGACCGTGGCGTTCCTGGCCCTGTCGATGGCGATCGCGACACAGGTGAACTCGCCGGCGTTCAAGGACATCATCACGGTCGTCATCAAGTGGGTCGCGGGGCTGATGGGGCCGATCGCGATCCCGTTCATGCTGGGGCTGCTGCCCCGGTTCCGCAGGTCCGGGCCGACGGCGGCGCTGGTCTCCTGGGCGTGCGGGCTGTTCGCCTTCTGGCTGCTGAACTACGGGATGGACGGCGTCGCGACGCAGTACCAGGTGTCGGTGCCCCTCGCGGTCTCCCTGGTGCTGTACGTCCTGGTCGGCTTCGTCAAGCCGGAGGACACCCCCGAGCGCGACGCGGTGCTCGCGCGCATCAACTCGGACGGCGACGGACCGGCCGCGGGCGCCGGCGCGGCGGTCCCGGCTCCGGCGGCGGCCGGGGAGGTGAAGGCGCGCGAAGGCGCGGCCGACTGAGGGCGGGGCATGGCGCGGGCAGGGTGCGGGACGGGGCGCGGCGCGGGGGCCGGAGTACGGACGTGCTCAGGCCCTCGGGTAGCGGGTCAGCCAGCCGGGGGCGCTGACCGCGGGGCCGTGCAGGGCGGGGCCCTGGGTCATCTCCATCGCGAAGTCGTCGGCGAGTTCGAGGACCGTGCCGCGCCCCTCCAGCTCGGCGAGCCACCCCGGCGGCAGCGCGGTCTCGCCGTGCAGGGCGCCGAGCAGGCTGCCGCACAGCGCGCCGGTCGCCTCGGAGGCTCCGCCGTGGTTGACGGCGAGGCACAGGCCGTGGCGGACGTCCTCGCCGACGAGGGCGCAGTAGACGGCGACGCCGAGGACGTCCTCGGCGGTGCGGCCCCCGCCGAGGGACTCGACCCGCGCCGGGGAGGGTATCCCCTGGCGTACGGCGCCGAGGGCGTGCTTGAGGGCGTCGGTGACGGGCTGGTGCCCCGGGCGCGCGGCGAGCAGGGCGAGGGCGCGCTGGACGGCCGCGTCGAGGCTCTCGCCGCGTGCCAGGCCGTGCACGACGACGGCGAACGCCCCGGCCGAGAGGTACGCGGCGGGATGGCCGTGGGTCTGGGCGGCGCACTCGACGGCGAGCTGGAGGACGAGCTGAGGGTCCCACCCGACGAGGAGCCCGAAGGGCGCGGAGCGGGTGACGGCGCCGAAGTCACGGGCCGTGGGGTTCCTGGGGCGTTCGAGGGTCCCCATGGTCGCGTCGGCGAGTCCGGTCAGGCACTCGCGGGAGGGGCCGCGGCGGGCGTACAGCCACTCCTCGAGGGCGAGCCAGCCGCTGTCCTCGCGCCGTTCGTCCGGGCCCCAGTCGCGCTGGGTGGCGGCCCACCGCAGATGCGCGCGGTGGATGTCGGTGGGCGGGTGCCAGGCACCGGTGTCGCGGCGCACCTGGGCCCGTATGAGGCCGTCGACCGTGAAGAGCGTCAGCTGGGTGCCGGCGGTGACGGCGCCGCGTCTTCCGTAGGCGGGGACGAGGTCGGTGACGGCGTCGGCGCCGTGGGCCGCGCGTATCTCGTCCAGGCTCAGGGCGCTCACGCCGGCGCCGAGCGCGTCGCCCACGGCGCCGCCGAGCAGACAACCGCGCACCCGGCTGCGGAAGTCCTGCTGCTCGGCACGGCCCCATACGGATGTGACTGGTGCGCTCACGGCTTCTGCCCTTCCCCTGTGGCCGGCGCCTGTGCGGGCGACGCCTGTGCGGCCGACGCCTGCCGTCCGCTGTCCGGCGCAGCACTGTAACCGAAGGGGAAGAAGGTGTTCAGGGGGCAGCGGTTCCACGGCTCCGCCGCATGGCTCCCCTCGCCGGAGGGCTCGGTTCGAGCCCTCCGGCGAGGGAGACCGTGGCGCGCGGAGAGACGAGAGACCGTCCGCACGGCTCAGTCCGTGATCCGGCTCAGTCCGTGATCCGGATCGTGCCGTTCGCCTCGGTCTGCTCGGGGGCGGCCGGCTTCGCTCCCCGCTGCGTGATGCCCTTGAGCAGCTCGGCGAGGTCGACTCCGGTGGTGGAGCTGAGCAGCTCCATGCCCTGGGCGACGTTGTCGGTGACCGTACGGGACAGCCGGCTCGCGCCGTCCGTGGAGATCACGGTCATCTTGTCGATGGCGCTCATCGGCTCGGCCGCCTTGGCGACGACCTGCGGCAGCACCTCGACGAGCATCTGGAGGACGGCCGCGTCGCCGTACTGCGCGAACGCGTCGGCCTTCTTGCGCATCGCCTCGGCCTCCGCCGAACCCTTGGCGGCGATGGCGGCGGCCTCCGACTCGCCCTCGATCCGTACGGCCTCGGCGAGCGCCGCGCGGTGCAGCTTCTCGCCCTCACCGGTGAGGCGGGAGCGCTCGGCGTCCGCCTCGGCCTCCTTGACCTGCGCGATACGACGGGCCTCGGCCTCCTGCTCCGCCTGGTAACGGGCGGCGTCGGCGGGCTTGCGGACCTTCGTGTCGAGCTCGCGGTCGGTCAGGGCCGCCTGGCGCTCGGCGACCTTCTCCTGCTCGGCGAGGACTTCCTGCTGGCGCGCGGCGTCGGCGAGCGGACCGGCGGCGTTGGCCTTGGCGGCCGCGGCCTCGGTCTCGACGCGGATCTCGGCCTGCTTGAGGTAGAAGGTCCGTTCCGCGATGGCGATCTCCTCGGCCGCCTTCAGCCGGGCCTGCTCCGAGGCCCGCTTGGCGATGGCCTCGGCGATGTCGGCCTCCTGGCGGGCACGGGCGGCCTCGGGGCGGCCCAGGTCCTCCAGGTAGGAGCCCTCGGTGGTGATGTCCTGTATCTGGAAGGCGTCGAGGATCAGGCCCTGCCCGGAGAGGCTCGCCTCGGCCTCCTCGGCGACCTGTCCGGCGAAGGCGGCCCGGTCACGGATGATGTCCTCGACCGACATCCGGCCGACGATGGCGCGCAGCGCACCGGACAGCACTTCCTGCGTGAAGCCGACGATGCCGTCCTGCTGCTGGAGGAAACGCTGGGCGGCGGCCCGGATCGCGTCCTCGCTGCCGCCGACCTTGACGATCGCGACGCCCTCGAGGTTGGCCTTCACACCGCGCAGGGTGACGGCGCCGCGCACGGAGATCGGGATGTGCCGGCTGGACAGGTCGAGGGTGAACTTCTGCTGGACGAACGGCACGACGAAGACGCCGCCGCCGACGACGACCTTCTGGCCGCTGTTGTCGGTGGAGGTCTGACCGGTGACCGGGTCGACGGACGTCTTGCCGCGACGGCCGGTGATGATGAAGGCCTCGCTGGGGCCGGCGACCTTGTAGCGCGTGATGACGACAAGGGCCAGCAGGACGAGGAGTACGACGACTCCGACGACAGCGACGATGACTGGACTCATGAGGAATTCCCCCCTGCCTCCCCGGGGGACGGCAGCAGTTGGAGTGGTACGCGGGAAGTGGGAAGTGGTGCGCGGGAAGTGGTGTGCCGGAAGTGGTGCGCAGGGCTGTGGGGCGGCGCGAAGCGGTGTCAGCGTTCGACGGGGCGCACCGCGACCGAGGTGCTCGACAGGGTCGCCTCCACCCAGATCTCGGCGCCCCGCGCGACGGGCACCGTGCTCCTGGCCGCGAGCTTGACCGGCTGGCCGCCGAGCCGCAGCATCACCTCGCCGTACCCGTCGGCGGGAATCGCGGTCACGACGGATCCGGCCGTGCCGACGAGGTCGGTGCCGCGCGGGGTGGCGTCGGTCTGGTCGCGCATCAGCGCCCGGCTGAACCTCCACGCGAGCCAGCCCGCCGCGACCCCCGCCACCACCCCGACCCCCGTGGCGGCACCGGCTCCGAGCCCCGTGGCGCCGAGCACGATGGCGCCGCCGAAGCCGAACATCGAGAGGAATCCGGCGATCACGGGCAGCGAGAGCAGACCGTCGAAGAGGCCGTCGAGGACTCCCCCGAACAGCCCTTCGAGAATCCCGTCGAAGATCAGCGAGAGGGCCAGCAGCACGATTCCCGCAATGCCGAGACCAAGAAAAACAGTCATCCGCCGCTCTCCCCCGGGTGCGCCGATCTGTTGGACAGAAGGGATCGTCTCACGCATGACCGGAAGAAAACATTGCCGGGTTCCGGCAATGTTCACGCTCCCTTAATGCCGCTTCACTCCAGCACCGGAAGCAGCTCCGGAAGGTGCCCGTCCGACGCGGCCGCCGCCCGCTGCCGCTCCTGCGGTACGTCGCCGTACAGCGTCGTGCGCGGCTTCGAGGGGCGGCCCGCGGCGTCCGCGATCGCGACGAGGTCCTGGACGGAGCGGTACGAACCGTAACTGGAGCCCGCCATCCGCGAGATGGTCTCCTCCATCAGCGTCCCGCCGAGGTCGTTGGCGCCGGAGCGCAGCATCTCGGCCGCGCCCTCCGCACCCAGCTTCACCCAACTGGTCTGGATGTTGGTGATGTGGGGGTGCAGGAGGAGGCGGGCCATGGCGGTGACGGCGCGGTTGTCGCGGTCGGTCGGGCCGGGCCGGGCGATGCCGGCCAGGTAGACGGGCGCGTTGGTGTGGATGAAGGGCAGCGTCACGAACTCCGTGAAGCCCCCGGTCTCCTGCTGGACGGCGGCCAGGGTGCGCAGGTGGCCGAGCCAGTGCCTGGGCTGGTCGACGTGCCCGTACATCATGGTCGACGAGGACCTGATGCCCAGTTCGTGCGCGGTCCTCACGACCTCGATCCAGGTCGCGGTCGGCAGCTTGCCCTTGGTGAGGACCCAGCGCACCTCGTCGTCGAGGATCTCGGCGGCGGTCCCGGGGATCGAACCGAGCCCGGCCTCCTTCGCCGCCGTCAGCCAGTCCCGGACCGACAGGCCGGTGCGGGTGGCGCCGTTGACGACCTCCATCGGCGAGAACGCGTGCACGTGCAGGTCCGGGACGCGCTCCTTCACGGCGCGCGCGATGTCGAAGTACGCCGTGCCCGGCAGGTCGGGATGGATGCCGCCCTGCATGCACACCTCGACCGCGCCGACCTCCCACGCCTGCTGGGCCCGGTCGGCGACCTGGTCCAGCGACAGCGTGTAGGCGTCGGCGTCCGTGCGCCGCTGGGCGAAGGCGCAGAAACGGCAGCCGGTGTAGCAGACGTTGGTGAAGTTGATGTTGCGCGTGACGACGTACGTGACGTCGTCGCCCACGACGTCGCGGCGCAGCTCGTCGGCGATCCGGGTCAGGGCGTCCAGCGCCGGGCCGTCCGCGTGGAGCAGCGCCAGCGCCTCGTCGTCGCCGAGCTTCGTCGGGTCGTCCGCGGCCTGCCGCAGCGCCTGCCGTACGTCGGTGTCGATGCGCTGCGCCACCATGCCGGGGGCGGCGGCCTCGCGCAGCGCGTCCCAGTCGCCGTACACGTCGTCGAAGTCGTCGCGGCGGTCGCCGGTGCGCCCGTCGGTGTCGATGGTGCGGTGCAGGTCGGTGCGGCCGGTCGCGGTGAAGCCCTCGTCGGGCTCCTGCCACGGCAGGCCCTCCGGCCGTACGCCCTCGCGCGCCAGCCCGGTCTCCGGATCGGCGAGCGCGCGTACGTGCGGGACCAGCCGGGGGTCGAGCCAGGGCTCGCCGCGCCGGACGAACTCCGGGTAGATGGTGAGCCGTTCGCGCAGCTCGAAGCCGGCGGCGGCGGTCTTCGCGGCCAGCTCGTCGATGTGCGGCCAGGGGCGCTCGGGGTTGACGTGGTCGGGGGTGAGCGGCGAGACGCCGCCCCAGTCGTCGATGCCGGCGCCGATGAGGAGCGCGTACTCGGCGTCGACGAGGTTGGGCGGTGCCTGGATGCGGGCGCCCGGCCCCAGGATGTGGCGGGCCACGGCGACGGCGGCGGCCAGTTCCTCCAGCTCGGCGTCGGGCATGCCGCGCATGGCGGTGTCCGGCTTGGCGCGGAAGTTCTGGACGATGACCTCCTGGATGCCGTGGTAGGCGCGGGCGGTCCTGCGGAGCGCGAAGAGCGCGTCGGCCCGCTCCTCGTACGTCTCGCCGATCCCGATCAGGAGCCCGGTCGTGAAGGGGACATTGGAGCGTCCGGCGTCCTCCAGCACGCGCAGCCGTACGGCGGGCTCCTTGTCCGGGGAGCCGTGGTGCGGGCCACCGGGTTCGGACCACAGGCGGGTCGCGGTCGTCTCCAGCATCATGCCCATGGAGGGGGCGACGGGCTTGAGCCGCTGGAGGTCGGTCCACGACAGGACACCGGGGTTGAGGTGGGGCAGCAGTCCCGTCTCCTCGAGTACCCGGATCGCCATGGCCCGCACGTACGCCAGGGTGTCGTCGTACCCTTCGGCCTCCAGCCACTCCCGCGCCTCGGGCCACCGCTCCTCGGGCCGGTCGCCGAGCGTGAACAGGGCTTCCTTGCAGCCCGTTTCGGCGCCGCGGCGCGCGATGTCCAGCACCTCGTCGGGCGACAGGAACATCCCGTGCCCCGCGCGCCGCAGCTTCCCGGGAACGGTCACGAAGGTGCAGTAGTGGCACGTGTCGCGGCACAGTCGCGTCAGCGGGATGAACACCTTGCGCGAGTACGTGATGACCCCGGCCCTCCCGACGGCCTCCAGCCCCGCGTCGCGCACCCGCGCGGCGGAGGCGGCGAGGTCCTCGAGGTCGTCACCGCGCGCCTGGAGCAGTACGGCGGCCTCGGCGACGTCGAGCGCGACCCCGTCCCGCGCACGCCTGAGCGCGCGCCGCATGCCGTTGGCGGTGGGCCCCGACCCGGTACCGCGACCGTTCCCGGTACCGCTCCCCCCCTCGTGCACGGGAGCGTTCCCGGGACCGCTCCCGCCCTCGTGCCCGTGCCCGTTTCCCTGCGGTGCGCTCGTCGTCATGCGTCCGAGCATACGAGCGCGCACCGGCACGGACCGTTGCGTCCGGACCCGGCGCCGGCCGCGGAGGCGGCGATGTCGTGGGCCGCTTCCCGCGGGTCCCTGAAGTGGCGGTGCACCCCGTCCACGGCCACAGGTGTGTTCACTCCCCCCACGGGTCATGCCGGGCCGCGAGGTCTCACCGGTCGCGTCCGGATCATGCCGGGCGGGGCGGTGGGGCGGGCGTGGAGGCGGGGACGGGAACGGGGGCTCAGGGGGCCGACATCGAGCTGAAGACGACGACTCCCAGGATCATGCCGACGACCAGTCCGACCGCCGCGACGATCAGACCCGTCACGGCGAGCGGCTCGTCCTTGGACTTGGCTATCCCGCCGAAGACCAGGCCGAGGATGCCGAACAGCGGCGGGCAGAAGAACAGTGCCACCGCGCCGAAAACGATCGCGACGATGCTGAACGGGCTTCTCTGCATGTGCGTTGCCTCTCCCCCGAGGTCCGGCCGTACGGCCGGGCGCGGTCCATGCCGAAGAGGCCAAGGTAGCGGCGACCGACCTCCGGGCACAGGGGGTTTGCGCCGAAAAGTGCGGCGTCGCTCAGATGAACGCGGCGTACTCGTCGAGCACGCGGAGGATCTCCGGCCCGGCCGCGGACGGCAGTTGCAGCACCACCTCCGTGATGCCCAGGTCCGCGTAGTGCGCCAGCTTGCCCGGAGTGGGAACCACCGCGTACGGGACCACCTGGAGCTCCTCCGGGGACCTGCCCGCCCTCTCCCACACCTCGCGCAGTACCGGCACCGACTCCCTCAGGCCCCGGCCGCCGATCGGAAGCCACCCGTCCGCGTACTCGGCGATGTGCGCGAACAGCTGGGGACCCGCGCCGCCGCCGATCAGCGTGCGGGGTGCGGCGCCGGCCGGCTTCGGGTAGGCGTGGGACGCCCGTACGGACGCCGTCCCACCCGTGTACGCCGTCGGCTCCGCCGCCCACAGCGCCCGCATCAGCGCCATCCGGTCCCGGGTCCGCTCGCGGCGCGTGCGCCACTCGACGCCGTGGTCCGCGGCCTCCTCCCGGTTCCAGCCGTAGCCGACGCCGAGCGTGAAACGGCCGCCGGAGAGGTGGTCCAGGGTCGCGATCTGCTTGGCCAGGTCGATCGGGTCGTGCTGGGCGACCAGCGTGATGCCGGTGCCCAGACCGAGCCGTTCGGTGACCGCGGCGGCCTGGCCGAGGGCGACGAAGGGGTCGAGCGTACGGCCGTACTCGCGCGGGAGTTCGCCGCCCGCCGGGTACGGGGACTCGCGGGACACCGGGATGTGGGTGTGCTCGGGCAGGTACAGGCCGGCGAACCCCCGCTGCTCCAGCTCGCGTGCGAGCCGTACCGGGGCGATCGTCTCGTCGGTCAGAAAGATCGTGGTGGCGATCCGCATACGGGAGCTCCTCGTCGTCCTGTGGACCGGCTGGTGGGCGCCAAACCTACGTCCTGCCACGCCCGGGGCCGAGAGGGCCGACGGCACCGACGAGCGCGGTGATCCACGGCTCCCGCCCCCGATCCGGTGCGCCGCCTCCGCGCCCTGTCCGCCGGAGTGCGCGGCGGCCCATGAGGACAGGCCCGGGGGAGCCGTGTGCGGCTCCCCCGGGCCTGTCATGACTCGGGTACGTCGTCGGTGCGCCGCCCGGCCGGGCGGACTCCGCGGGGTCAGTCCTCGACTACCAGCGCCGGCGTGTCCTGCGTCAGTACTTCGCCACGGAAGAACGCCGGGCTGCGGCGCTGCATGACCAGCATGATCGCCACGCCGAGCAGCAGCAGGCCGACGCCGATCACGAAGACCGAACCGACGCCGAACAGCGAGCTGCCGCTGCCGTATGCCGGGTCCCACATGTCGTACAGGGTCTGGCCGAAGACGGCGGTGAGCATCAGGGCGCCGACGCCCGGGAAGACGCCCTTGACCATCAGGCTGCACACCGAGCGGCGCATCTCGCGGCGGAAGTACCAGACGCAGGCGAAGGCGGTGATCGCGTAGTAGAAGCAGATCATCAGGCCCAGCGCGTAGATCGTGTCGACGAGGACGTTCTCGCTGACCAGGGTCATCACCGAGTAGAAGACACCGGTGGCGACGCCCGCGACGACGGTGGCACGGCCCGGCGTCTTGAAGCGCGGGTGGACCTTCGCGAAGGAGGCCGGCATGGCCTGGTAGGTGCTCATCGCCAGGGCGGTGCGCGCCACCGGAATGAAGGTGGTCTGCAGGCTCGCGGCGGCGGAGGCGAGGACGGCGATGAAGAGCAGGATGCCCAGCCCCGAGCCCATGATCGGCTCCGCGAGTACGGCGAAGACGTTGTCGGCGGTGTCCTCGTTGCCGAGGCCGGTGCCCTTCTCGCCGACACCGGCGTACATCTGCGCGGCGATGGCGACCATCAGGTACGAGACGACGATCACGACCATGGCGAGCATCGCGGCGCGGCCGGGCGTCTTGGCGCTGCCGGTGCTCTCCTCGTTGACCGACAGGCAGGCGTCCCAGCCCCAGTAGATGAAGATCGAGAGGGACAGACCGGCGGTGAAGGCGGCGAAGGACTCGACGCCGAAGGGGTTCATCCAGGACCAGGAGAAGTCGAGCGAGTTCGCGACCTCGTCGGACTTGGTGAGCGCCATGCAGACGAACATCACGAGTACGGCGAGCTGGAGGCCCACCAGGGCGTACTGGACCCACTTGGTGGCGGTGATGCCCCGGTAGCTGATCGCGGTGGCGACGGCGATGAAGGCCAGCGTGGTGAGGATGTGCGCGGCCTTGTTGTCGTCCAGTGCGGCCACGTCCGCGCTGCCGGTCAGTTCACCGAGGAGCAGGTAGAAGAAGGAGGTCGCGACGCCGGCGAGGTTGGAGAGCACCACGATGGTGGCGACCAGCAGACCCCAGCCGCACATCCAGCCGATGCGGGGGCCGAAGGCCTTCACCGACCAGGTGAAGGAGGTGCCGCAGTCGGGCACGGCCTTGTTCAGCTCGCGGTACGCGAAGGCCACCAGCAGCATCGGCAGGAAGCCGGCGAGGAAGATCGCGGGCATCTGCAGACCGACCTCACTGACCGTGGGGCCCAGTGTGGCCGTCAGGCAGTAGACGGGGGCGACGGTGGAGATGCCGATGACGGCGTTGCCCATGAGGCCGACGGAATTCCCGCCCAGGCCCTTCTCGCGTACGCCACCCTCCACCGGGTGGGCGCCGCTTACCGTGTCTCCGGCCTGGGGCCGCGTACCTGCCTGAGTCATGAACGCGACGTTAACCGGTGCGTTTTCCACATCCGGAGCACTTCACTCCGCTCCAAAGATCCTTGTGATTGATGGTGCTCGGCGCCTTATCGGTTACGGATCCAAGGCCATGAAGATCAAAAGGTGAACATTTGCAGGCCATCGAAGGAACTCCCGAAGTACGGAAACCGCAACACTGTCCATTTTGCCCCATTCGAAAGTTTCCCGTACGCGTTTCCGGAGGGCTCGTCCGGTCCGGGTGGCCGGCGGTGGGGAGGTAATGGGGAGGCACCTTCCGGTGCTGCCGCATTCGCCATGGACAAGGCAAACTGACTGTTGCGACTGGGCGGTGGGGCAGACCGTCGGCGGCAGCAGAGGCAGGGGGAGTGCGATGGACGGCGTACCTCGGGTACCGGAGCAGCGGGCTCCGGCATCCGGTCCGCAGCCCGGCGAGGGCACCCGGCACGAGAACCAGCACGAGAACCAGGACCGGCCCCCGCAGCAGGGCCGGCCCCGGAGCCGGCACCAGGACCGGCCCCCGCAGCAGTTCCCGCAGCACCCTCCACAGCGCGACGCCGTGCGCTTCAGCGTTCTCGGGCCCGTCCGCGCCTGGCGCGGCGGCGAACCCCTCAGCACCGGGTCGCCGCAGCAGCGCGCCCTGCTGGCCGCCCTCCTGCTCCGCGACGGCCGCACCGCGACCGCGTCCGAGCTGATCGACGGCATCTGGGGCGAGGAGCCGCCGTCACAGGCGCTGGCGGCGGTACGGACGTACGCCTCCAGGCTGCGCAAGGCACTGGACCCGGAGGTCCTGGTCAGCGAGTCCGGCGGATACGCGATAAGGGCGGGCGCCGGCACCCTCGACCTGGCCGTCGCGCAGGAGCTGGCCGCCGACGCCGAGAAGTGCCGCGCCTCCGGCGACCGCTGCCAGGCCCGGACCCTGATCAACAAGGCGCTCGGCCTGTGGGACGGCGAACCGCTGGCCTCGGTCCCGGGCCCGTACGCCGAGACCCAGCGCGCCCGGCTGGAGGAGTGGCGGCTCCAGCTCACCGAGACCCGCCTCGACCTGGACCTGGAGGTCGGCTGCCACGCGGAGGCCATCTCGGAGCTGACCGCGCTGACGGCCGCGCACCCCTTGCGCGAGCGCCTGCGCGAGCTGCTGATGCTCGCCCTCTACCGCAGCGGCCGCCAGGCGGAGGCCCTGGCGGTGTACGCCGACACCCGCCGCCTGCTCGCCGACGAGCTGGGTGTGGACCCGCGCCCCGAGCTCTCGCACCTCCAGCAGCGCATCCTGGCGGCCGACGCGGACCTGGCCCGCCCGGTGGAACCGCCGCCGTCGGCCGCTCCGGCGGTCGTACACCCCGCGCAGCTGCCGGCCACCGTGCCCGACTTCACCGGCCGCCTGTCCTTCGTACGCGAACTGGGCGACCGCCTGGCCGCGGCCGAGAGCAGCGTCATGGCGGTGTCGGCGGTGGCCGGCATCGGCGGCGTGGGCAAGACGACCCTCGCGGTGCACGTGGCTCACGCGGCCCGCCCGCACTTCCCGGACGGCCAGCTGTACGTCGACCTCCAGGGCGCGGGCTCGCGCGCGGCGGAACCGGAAACGGTCCTGGGCGCGTTCCTGCGCGCCCTGGGCACCCCCGACACCGCCATCCCCGACACCCTGGACGAACGCGCCGCCCTCTACCGCTCGACCCTCGACGGCCGCCGCGTCCTGGTCCTCCTGGACAACGCCCGGGACGCCTCGCAGATCCGCCCCCTGCTCCCCGGCACGACGGGGAGCGCGGCGCTGGTGACGAGCCGGGCGCGGATGGTGGACCTGGCGGGGGCGCACCTGATCGACCTGGACGTCATGTCCCCCGAGGAGGCCCTCCAGCTCTTCACGAAGATCGTGGGAGAGGAACGGGTCGCCTCCGAGCGCGAGGCGGCCCTGGACGTCGTCGGCGCCTGCGGCTTCCTCCCCCTGGCCATCCGCATCGCGGCCGCCCGCCTGGCGGCCCGCCGCACCTGGACGGTCTCGGTCCTGGCGGCGAAACTGGCGGACGAACGCCGCCGCCTCGACGAACTCCAGGCCGGCGACCTGGCCGTGAAGGCCACCTTCGAGCTCGGCTACGGCCAGCTGGAACCGCAGCAGGCCCGCGCCTTCCGCCTCCTGGGCCTGGCGGACGGCCCGGACATCTCCCTGGCCGCGGCGGCGGCCGTACTGGACCAGCCCCTCCAGGACACGGAGGACCTCCTGGAATCCCTGGTCGACGCGTCCCTCCTGGAATCGGCGGCCCCCGGCCGCTACCGCTACCACGACCTGGTCCGCCTCTACGCCCGCGCCTGCGCGGAACGCGACGAACAGCGCCCGGCGGAGCGCGAGCGGGCGCTGTCCCGGCTGCTGGACTTCTACCTGGCCACGGCGGCGGCGGTGTACGCGCTGGAGCGGCCGGGGGACCGGCTGGTGGACCACCTGGAGCCCGCGCACCACCCGGGCCTGCGCTTCACCGACCGCCACGCGGCCGTCGACTGGCTGTACGTCGAGGCCGACTGCCTGCTGGCATGTGTGCGGCAGTCCGCCACGGGCGACACGCTGAGGCGCGCCGTCGACCTGCTCTGGGCAGCGAAGGACCTCGCCGAGTCGGGGGCCAACTCGCACCAGTACGAGACGACCGCCGTGGCCCTGCGTGATGCGGCTCGCGCCGTTGGTGACACGCGGGCGGAGGGGCGTGCCCGCACGACGCTCACCACCGCTCTTCTCGTGTCCGGCCGCTTCGATGCGGCGGACGAGGAGGCGAGGCTGGCGACCATCCACGCACGCGCGGCCGGGGACCCGGTCCCTGTCGCATGGGCGTCGAACGACCGCGGCATCATCGCTCTCTACCAGAACCGCCACGCGGACGGCGAGCGTTACCTCCAGGACGCCATCGACAACTTCCGTGCCTGTGGAAGCCGCCCCGGCGAAGCCAGTGCCCTGTGCAATCTGTCCCGTATCCACGTCGCCATGGACCGGACCTCCAGCGCGGTCGAACTCGCCCAGCAAGGCATTGACATATACGACGAGCTGGGCCTCACGCTGCGCCTCGCCAACGGCCGGTTCGCCCTGGGTATCGCCCTGACTCAGGCAGGGCGCCCGGCGGAGGCGCTCGATCAGCTCGGCGAGGCCCTGCTCGTCTTCCAGGACAACCGTCAGCGGCTGTGGGAGGGAACGACGCACTTCCGGATCGCCCAGGCACACCTCGTCGCCCGCCGCCCCGCCCAGGCCGCGCAGCACGCGGAGCAGGCGCTCGCCCTGCACTGCATCGGTGGCGACTGGATGCGCGGCAATGTCCTGACCACCCTGGGCCGGGCTCTCGACCAGCTCGGACAAGCGGGCCGCGCAAGGGCCTGCTGGCGCGAGGCACTGAGCATCTACGAGCAGACCGGCGCTGCGGAGGCGGACGAAGTGCGCGACCTTCTGACGCCGTTGGCTGCCGCCTGAACCCACCCACCGGCACGTTCATCAATCGTTTATCACCGCCCGGCACTCTCTTGTTCAGCGATCCGTCGCGTCGGGGGGCAGACGGTTCGCCGCGGGCCTCACCGCTAAGGTGAACGGCCCTGACACGCCCGTTCGGCGACCCTCGGGGGAGTTGCCGAACGGGCGTTGGTCACCTTGAGAACCGCCACCGAAACGGGAGACACCGACAATGAGCGACGCCAAGAAGACCGAAAAGATCACCACCCAGGACAACCACGCGGGGTCCGAGGGCACGGGGGGCACGGTCACCACCCTGGACAACCACGCGGGGTCCGAGGGCACGGGCAAGGACGCGGTCACCACCCAGGACAACCACGCGGGGTCCGAGGGGGTCTGAGGCTTCGGACCGACGGGGGCAGAGCGGCCGCGGTGGCGCGGAGGGGGAGCCACCGCGGCCGCCGCATGTCCAGGAGCGTCAGGACACGACGCGCTTGACGTCGGTCAGGGTGCACCTGCCGCCGGAGGTCTCGCCCTCCTTGGGGACGTACGGGGTGGCGACGTCGAGCCTGTCGGTCGCCCCCGCGAGCACCATGGGCATGGTGGTGGCGCGGTCGCCGAGGCTCGTGCCGCCCGGGTCGGTGAACGAGACCGTGAAGGTGTAGGTGTAGTTCCGGGAGGAGCTGCTGTTGGTGGCGCTGACGGCGGCGACGATGCCGCGGGAGACGTCGTACTGGCAGGAGTCGATCCGTACGTCCCTGACGGCCCTGCTGCCGCCGCTGCTGGAACCGGACCCCGAAGTGGTGGAGCCGGTCGTGGAGGAGCCGCTCGTACTGGAGCCGCCCGACGTGGAGTAGTCGTCGTCGTAGCTCGAACCGTCACTGCTGCTCGAACTGCTGCTGCTGTTGTCGCAGCCACCGCCGCCGGAGCCCCGGGCCCCGGTCAGTGCGAAGACGGCGACACCGAAAACGGCGACAGCGCGGACATGACGAAGCTGCACGCTTCAACCCCCGTTGAAATCGTGGATCCTGGTGCTCGATTGACGAGCGCACGTCACCCTAGTGCGGCGCCGGACGCGCCCGCAAACGTGTGTTCGCAGGCGCGTTGACGCCGTAATGCCACCGGTCGGAGGGCTGCCGGAGGGCTGCCGGGTCAGGCCCGGGTGCCCGCTGTGCGGCCCGTCGCCGTGCCCTTCACCGCGTCCAGGGCGTACACGCACCGGTCCTTGCTGCACGCGTACACCACGCCGTTCTGCGCCACCGGCGACCCGGTGATCTCCCCGCCCGTCGCGAGCTTCCAGCGCAGCTGGCCGCCGCTCGCGTCCAGCGTGTAGAGGCAGTGGTCCGCCGAGCCGAAGTGCACGCGGCCGTCGGAGACGACCGGGGCGCCGACGACCTCGCCGCCCGCCGCGAAGCGCCACTTCGGGGTGCCGGTCACCGCGTCCAGGGTGTAGAGCGCGCTGCCGCTGCCCACGTGGATGTTGCCCGCCGCGACGAGCACCGGGTCGATGGACTGGCGGGACTCGGTGGCGATGCGCCAGCGGTCCTTGCCGGTGGAGGCGTCCAGGGCGTACACCGTGCCCAGGTAGTCGGCGAGGTAGACGCCGCCGCCCGTGACGGCCGGGCCCGGCGCGAAGGCGGGCGGGCTCAGGAAGACCGCGGGGGCCTCGAAGTGCCACCGCACCCGGCCGCCGGCCGCGTCGACGGCGAGGACGCGCGTGCCGGCGGCGACGTACACACAGCCGTCCGGCGCCGACGTCAGCCGCAGCGGGACTCCCCCGCAGGACGCCGCGTCGCCGACCGGGTACGACCAGCGCTCCAGGCCGGTACGGGCGTCGAGGGCGCGCAGCCTCGCGTCCTGCCACACGTACACCGTGTCGTCGTGTACGGCGGGACCGGCCTCCGGGGTCTCGAAGTCGGTCTGCGCGCCCGTGAGCTCCCACAGCTTCTGGCCGTTGGACGCCTCCCAGGCCTGGACGCCGCCGCCCCGCGTGCCGGTCACCACCGTGCCGCGGTCGACCTTGAGGGAGTACACCCACGCGTCGGTCTGAAGCCGCCACCGCTCCTGGCCGTCGGCCGCGTCGAGGGCGTACAGCGTGGGGCCGTCGGAGGCGTGGATGCGCCCGCTCGCGACCGCCATCGCCCAGGCGACGTCACGCGTCTTGAACTTCCGCCGGCCGCTGGCCACGTCGAGGGCGTGCACCTCGAAGGAGGTGACGTAGACGAGGTCGTCCGCGACGGCGGGCGTCCCCCACACGTCGTTGGACATGCGGAACCGCCACGGCCGCCACCCTTCGGAGGGACCGGCGCCGTCCACCGACGGCGAGGGCGGCGGAATGGGCGGGGGCGGGGGCAGGGGCGCGGACGACACGGACGGAGGTACGACGCCGGTGACGGCGTCCGCGCCGTTCACCGGGGCGAGCCCGGCCGGGGGCCTGATCCATCCGGTGGCCTGCTCGCCCGGCACCTGGACCGCGGCGGTGCGGCCGTCGGCCACGCGGGGGCCCGGCCCGATCGGCACCTTGGCCCCGGGCAGCCGTACGGCGTGCTGCGGGGGACGAGCCGCGTGACCACCGGTGTACGCCTGCGCCGGAGAGGCGGAAGGGACCGGAGAGGTCGGAGCGGCGGAGGAGGCGGAAGACGCCTGAGACGGAGCGACCGGCACCTGGGACTGGGGATGAGCCTGGGGCTGGGGCTGGACCCGGGACGCCGCGGGGGCGAACGGCGGCGGTCCCGGCGGCCTCGGCGGCGTGGAGTGCGCCCGGGACGGCGGCGTACTCGGTGTGCTCGGCAGCGCCGGGCGGCCGCCCCGCCGCTCCTCGATCATCGCGGTGGCCCGCGCCGGCAGCCACGCGGACGCCGTACCGCTGTCGTCCTGGCCGGAGGCGAAGAGGTGCGGCGAGAGCTGCGCCTGGAGGTCGGCCGGGCTGGGCCGCCGTACGGCCTCCCGCTGCATGCACGACTCGATCAGCGGACGCAGTTCGTCGGGCAGCCCCTCGGTGTCCGGGCCCTCCCGCAGCAGCATGAAGACCGTTTCCACCGGGTTCGCCCCGTGGAAGGGCGCGTGCCCGGTCGCCGCGAAGACCAGCGTCGAGCCGAGCGAGAAGATGTCGCTGGCGCCCGTCACGCTGCGCGAGTCGCGCGCCTGCTCGGGCGACATGTAGGCGGGCGTACCGACGGCGACGTTGGTCATGGTCAGCCGGGTGTTCGAGACGCCGGACGCGATGCCGAAGTCGATGACGCGCGGTCCGTCCTCCACCACCAGGACGTTCGACGGCTTGAGGTCGCGGTGGACCAGGCCCGCCCCGTGGATGGACTGGAGCGCCTCGGCGATGCCGGCCGCCAGCCAGCGCACCGCCTGGGCCGGCATCGGCCCGCATTCATTCACTATTTCTTCGAGGGAGGGCGCGGGGACGTACGCGGTGGCCAGCCACGGCACCGCCGCCCGCGGATCGGCGTCCACGACGGCGGCCGTGTAGAAACCGCTGACGGCCCGTGCGGCCTCCACCTCGCGCGTGAAGCGGACGCGGAACAGCTGGTCCTCGGCGAGTTCGGTCCTCACCGTCTTGATCGCCACGCGCCGGCCCGACGCCGACCGCGCGAGATAGACCAGCCCCATGCCGCCGGCCCCGAGCCGTGCCAGCACCTCGAACGGGCCGATCCGCCGCGGGTCGTGCTGCGTCAGCTGATCCATAACTTGCCTGCCACCTCCCCGTACGAGGCCGCAAACACAGCCCCGTGAAGCGTCTCACCCCTGGGCACCACCCAGCGGTGCGCACCCTGATTCTTCCTGTCCGGAGCGGCGGTGGCGAACCCGGGGGCGGAACGGGGTGTCTCACCCTGATTCGGACAGGTCGCGCACGCGCACCACAACCGCGACGGTCCGCTCCGCGCCGGCCCGTTACGCCCCGGTTCCGGCTTCCCGGGCCTCTCGGGACCCGGCGGCCTCGGGGGCCTCGGCAGCCCCGGCGGGCTCTGCGGCCCTGTCAGCCCCAGTGACCTCTGCGGCCTCGGCGCGCTCCCTGGTCTCGGCGCGCTCCGTGGCCTCGGCGTGCCCGGTCTGTTCGGTCTGCTCGGCGAGTACGGCGAAGGTGGCGCCCTGGTCGTCGGTGAGAACCGCGATCCGCCCGTAGGGCGTGTCGAAGGGCGGCGCCTGGACACGGCCACCGAGACCGACGGTCCGCGACGCGGCCTCGTCGCAGTCGTCGACCACGAAATAGATCATGAAATGGTCGGGCATCTCGGCCGGGAAGGCGTCTCCTATGACACTGCGGCCACCGATGGCGGTGTCGGGGCCGGGGTCGGCACCGGCGGGCGACCACGTCCTGAAGTCCTGGCCCGCTTCTTCGAGGTCGTGGCCCTGGAAGCCGAAGACGGTCTCGTAGAAGGGGTCGGTCCGTTCCTTGTCGCGCGTATAGACCTCGGTCCAGCAGAAGGAGCCGGGCAGGTCCCGCTTCTCGAAACCGGCGTGGCTGCCCGCCTGCCAGAGCCCGAAGACGGCGCCGCCCGGGTCGGCGGCCACGGCCATCGTGCCGAGCGGGGGAACGGGCAGCGGATCCGTCACCAGCTGGCCGCCCGCGTCCCTGATCCTCCGGGCGAGCGCCACGGCGTCGCCGGTGGCGAAGTAGACGCCCCAGGCGGTGGGCATGCGTCCGTCGCGTTTGGGCGCGAGGGCGGCGACCTTCTTGCCGTCACTGAGGGCGTCGACGAACCTGACCCGCCCAGCCCTTCCCCGGTCTTCGATGCCCGGATCCTCGAAGGTCCAGCCGAACAGCGCACCGTAAAAGCGCTTGCCCGCTTCGACGTCGGCAAGCGTCACATCCACCCAGCACGGCATGCCTTCTGCATATACGGCCATGAGCCCGGATCCTTCCGTCACACAGGGCGGGGCAATGCGTGGCGCCCATCACCGCAAAACTAACGGGCCGCCGCTCTTCGCGCAGGAAAGGGAATCGAACAATTGGCCGGCCGCGAGGGCATTCGCCTTGGGGCACATGACTTGTCCACCAGAGTTGTCCACAGGCTGTTGATAAGACTATTCGGGTCGAAGGCGGCCCGCGGACCCCGGCGACGGTTCACGGACGGGCCGGAGGCGGGCCACGGGCAGACCGCGGACAGAGCGCGGACGCCCCGCGGACGGACCGGTGCGGCAGGCCGCGGCAGGCCGCGGCAGCAGGCCGATTCCCCATTTGCAGTCGGCCAAATCGCGCTCCGATCACCCGTCGGTAAGCTGACGGCATGACAGGACAAGTGCGCACCGTCGATGGCCGTGTGGCCGGACGACGTGGTCAGGCGACGCGGCAGAAGCTGCTCGACTGCCTCAGTGAGATGCTCAGCTCCTCACCCTACCGGGACGTCAAAGTCATCGATGTGGCCCGGAAAGCGGGTACTTCACCGGCGACGTTCTACCAGTACTTCCCCGATGTGGAGGGCGCTGTCCTCGAGATCGCGGAAGAAATGGCCAAAGAAGGCGCCGGATTGGCCGAACTCGCCTCCGGCCGTTCCTGGGTCGGAAAGGCCGGCTGGGCGACCTCCGAAGATCTCGTCGAGGGTTTTCTCGACTTCTGGCGCAGGAACGACGCCATCCTCCGGGTGGTCGACCTCGGCGCGGCAGAGGGCGACAAGCGGTTCCACAAGATCCGCATGAAAATCCTGAGCTCCGTGACCAACTCCCTTACCGACGCGGTGAAGGAGCTCCAGTCCAAGGGCAAGGTCGACCAGGACATCAACCCGGCCGCGATGGCCGGCTCGCTCGTCGCGATGCTGGCGGCGGTCGCCTCGCACCAGAAGGGCTTCCAGTCCTGGGGTGTGAAGCAGAACGAACTCAAGCCCCATCTGGCCCTGTTGGTGCATCTGGGCATCACCGGCAAGAAGCCCACGAAGTAGCACACGAAGCAGAACCCGAGCCCCCCGAACCTTCGAACCCCCGAGCCCCCGAGCTCTCGAACCCCGGAGTACGAGAACCCCTGAGCCACTGGGCCCCGGGCCCTGACCCCAGTCCTGTCTACGCAGCGGCGGACCGCGCCACGGTCCGCCGCTGCGGCATTCTCCGCCCGCGCCGCCACGCATGGTGTGAGATGGCCGGATGACCTTCAAGGACCTGCTCCGCTCCCAGCGCGTATGGGACACGGAACTCCCCGCGTTCGATCCGGCCGCCGCACCGCCCGAGCCGCTCCCCCTGTTCCACCGTTGGTTCGCCGAGGCCGTCGCCGCCGGGCAGCCCGAACCGCACACGATGAGCCTGGCGACCGTGGACGGGGACGGGCTCCCCGACGTACGCACCGTGATGCTGCACGGCGCGGACGACCGCGGCTGGCACTTCGCCTCCCACTCCACCAGCGCCAAGGGCCGCCAACTGGCCGCGCACCCGCACGCGGCGCTCGGGTTCTACTGGGCGGCGCAGGGCAGGCAGGTGCGGGTCAGGGGCGCGGTGACCACCGGAACGCCGGACGAGAGCCGGACCGATCTGCACGCGCGGTCGACGGGTGCGCTCGCCTCCGCACTGGTGGGGCGGCAGAGCGAAGTCCTGGCGGAGTACGAGGAGTTGGTGCGGGTGTCGGAGTCGGCGTGGGAACGGGCGCAGGCCGAGCCGGAGGCCGGCGTACCGACCTGGACGCTGTACGTCGTGGTCCCCGCCGAGGTGGAGTTCTTCCAGGGGGACACCAGGCGCCGGCACGTGCGGCTGCGGTACCGGCGGGACGGTGGCGGGGAGTGGGCGCGGGAACTGCTCTGGCCGTAGGCGCCCCGGGTGACGACACCCCCGTAGTCGCCCGGGCCCGCCGGCTCCGCCACCTCTCCCGGTGGGATCAGGCGGGAACCGGGGCGGCGTCGGACGTGTCATCGGACGTGTCGTCCGGCCTCCGGCGGATCACCAGGGCCATCAGGGCCGCCGCCGCGCACAGTGCCCCCGCCGCGTACCAGACCACGTCGTACGAACCGAACACGTCCCGCGCCACACCCCCCGCGAAGGCCACCACCGCCGCGCCCACCTGGTGCGACGCGAGCACCCAGCCGAAGACGATCGCCGAGTCCTCGCCGTACTGCTCCCGGCACAGGGCCAGGGTCGGCGGGACCGTCGCCACCCAGTCGAGGCCGTAGAAGACGATGAAGAAGATCATCGGCGGGTGGACGGCCGGGGCCATCAGCATCGGCAGGAAGAGCAGCGAGACGCCGCGCAGTGCGTAGTAGACCGCCAGCAGGCGGCGCGCCTCGAAGCGGTCGGTGAGCCAGCCCGAGGCGACCGTGCCGATGACGTCGAAGACACCGATGACGGCCAGGAGGGAGGCGGCCGCTGTGATCGGCATGCCGTGGTCGTGGGCCGAGGGCACGAAGTGGGTGCGGACGAGGCCGTTCGTCGAAGCGCCGCAGATGGCGAAGGTGCCCGCCAGCAGCCAGAAGGGACCGGTCTTCGCCGCCTCGGAGAGGACCGTGACCGTCCGCTTCGCCGCGCCCCGCTGAGGCGTCGGCTTCGGGACGAACTTCCCGCCGTACGGAGCGAGCCCGACGTCCGCCGGGTGGTCGCGCAGCAGCAGCCACACGAACGGGACGACGACCAGTGCGGCGAGCGCGACCGTGACGGAGGCGGGCCGCCAGCCGTGGTGCTCGACGATCCAGGCGCAGAGCGGGAGGAAGACCAGCTGGCCGGACGCCCCCGCGGCCGTGAGGACGCCGGTGACCAGGCCCCGGCGCGCCACGAACCAGCGGTTGGTGACCGTCGCCGCGAAGGCCAGCGCCATCGAGCCCGTACCGAGGCCGACGAGCAGGCCCCAGTAGAGCATCAGCTGCCAGACGGCCGTCATCCAGACGCTGAGCAGGGCGCCCGCGGCGACCATGCTCAGCGCCACGGCCACCACCCGGCGGATGCCGAAGCGGTCCATGAGCGCGGCGGCGAACGGCGCGGTGAGGCCGTACAGCGCCATGTCGATGGCGACGGCGACCCCGATCTCGCCGCGCGACCAGCCGAACTCCTCGTGGAGCGGGTCCATCAGCAGGCCCGGCAGGGAGTTGAACGCCGCCCCGCCGATGATCGTCACAAAGGCCACCGCGGCGACGAACCACGCACGGTGGATGCGAGCGGGGCGGCGGGGGGCCGCGGGAGCCGGTACGGCGTCCTGGGCGGCTTCGGTTGTCTGGGTCACGTCACTCAGCTTCGAGCGCGCGGGGAGAGCGGACGAGTGGCCCGACGGTCAGGGTTCGAAAGGATCGGGACACGCGACAGACCACAGGGCGGATCAGCGAGACAGGGCAGGACCGCAGGACAGGGCAGGGCAGGGCAGGACAGCGGGACAGGGCAGGACGGGAGGCAGAAGCGGAACGGGAGACGTCAAGGCCGGGAGACACCAAGAGCGGAAGACACCAAGAGCGGGAGGCATCACGTCCGGAACACGGCCGGAACACCCCACCCGCCGGGCCCCGCACGCCTCACTCCACCCGCCGCAGCTCCCGGATCGGCCGGGCCCCCAGCAGCACCCCGACCACCGCCACCATGACCCCCACCCCCGCCAGCAGCACCTGCTCCGCGCCCACCCGCTCCGCCACCGGACCGGCCAGCGCCCGTCCCGCCGCCATCATCAGCAGCGACCCGGACACGTCGTAGGCGTGCAGCCGGTTCAGCGCGTCGGCCGGGACGTGCGTCTGGACCGTCGTCGACCACATCACCAGCCAGAACGCGAAGGCCGCTCCGCCGACGAACTGACCTGCTCCCAGGGCGGGTACGGACATGCCGAGCCCCAGGACCACCAGGTTCACCACGACCCCGAGCAGCGCCACCGCCCCCGCCGCCAGCGGACGCCCCGGCCGCAGGCGCAGCGCCAGCAGGCCGCCCGCCACGCTGCCCGCGCCATTGACCGCCATCAGCGCGCCGTACGTTCCCGCACCGTGCCCCTCGGTCACCAGGACCGCCGTCAGCGGCATCATCGGGCCCGCCACGGTCAGTCCGTACACCGTCCAGATCGCGATGACTCCCCACAGCCAGCTGCGCGCCGTGAACTCGTGCCAGCCGTCGACCAGTTCGGCCAGCAGAGAGCCGCGCTTCACCGGGTCGCCCTCCGGGAAGAGCCGCAGCAGGAACATGCAGACCCCGCTCACCCCGAAGGTCGCGGCGTTCGCGGCGAAGACCGCGCCCGCGCCACCGGAGAGACCGACCACGAGCCCCGCGAAGGCCGGCCCCGCCATGGTCATCAGCGCCTCGCAGACGCGCAGGACCGCGTTCGCCTTCTGCACGTCGTGCGCGACGCGCGGGACGATCGAAGCGACCCCGGGCTGGAAGAGCGCGGCGCCGATGCCGCTGACCGCGCTCAGCCCGTAGACCACCCACACCGACGGATCACCGGCCGCGAAGGAGAGGGCGAGCACCGAGGCGCCGACCAGCCGCAGCCCGTCCGCGAGGATCATCATCCGGCGGGGCGTGAAGCGGTCCGCGAGTACGCCGCCGAAGAGGACCAGCACCGCGAAGGGGCCGATCCACGCGGCGAGGGCGTAACCGACGGTCGAGCCGGGGCGGCCCGCGCCGAGCAGTCCCGCCGCGAGGGCGACGGGGACCATGCCGTCGCCGAAGACGGCGACCGTACGGGCCACGAAGAAGAGCCGGAAGTTGTGGTTCCAGAGACCTCCGGAGGCCGCTCGCGGCCCTGGCGCCCTCTCCGGGGCCTCCTCGGGAATGTCCTGGAACCTTGCGCGCTTGTCCGTCACAGCGCAGAGATGTATCAGGTAGAGGTCTATACCAGCCAGTGTTTAATTCAGCGCACGCGCACAGGAGTACGCCATGCCGCACCGCGTCGTCGTCCTCGCACTCGACGGGCTGCTCCCCTTCGAACTCGGCATACCGCACCGCATCTTCGGGCGTACGAAGGACGCGTCGGGCAGGTGCCTCTACGAGATCGTGACGTGTTCCGTCCGGCCGCCGGGCCCCGTCCGCACCGACGCCGACTTCTCCATCGACGTCGAGCACGGCCCCGAGGCGCTGGCCACCGCCGACACGGTCGTGGTCCCCGCCTCGTACGAACTCGGCCGCGTCTACGAAGAGGGCCTGCTGACCGAGGACCTCAAGGCCGCCTTCGCCCTCGTACGCCCCGGCACCCGCATGGTCTCCATCTGCACCGGCGGCTACGTCCTGGCCGCGGCGGGCTACCTCGACGGCCGCCCCGCCACCACCCACTGGTCGGCCGCCGAGCACTTCCAGCGGCTGTTCCCGTCCGTCAAGGTCGACGCGGACGTCCTGTTCATCGACGACGGCGACGTCCTGACCTCCGCCGGGGTCGCCGCCGGGCTCGACCTCTGCCTGCACATCGTGCGGCGCGACCACGGCAGCCGGACCGCCAACGAGGTGGCCCGCAGCACCGTCGTACCCCCGCACCGGGACGGCGGCCAGGCGCAGTACATCCACCGCCCCGTCCCCGAACCCCGGCTGTCGACCACGGCCACCGCCCGGGCGTGGGCGCTCCGCCGGCTCCACGAACCGATCCAGCTGCGCGACATGGCCGAGCAGGAATCGATGTCGGTACGGACGTTCACGCGCCGGTTCCGCGAGGAGGCCGGGATCAGCCCGGGCCAGTGGCTGACCCAGCAGCGCGTCGAGCGG
Organism: Streptomyces enissocaesilis; assembly: GCF_039533765.1. Classification (NCBI taxonomy): domain Bacteria; kingdom Bacillati; phylum Actinomycetota; class Actinomycetes; order Kitasatosporales; family Streptomycetaceae; genus Streptomyces; species Streptomyces enissocaesilis. The sequence goes on from NZ_BAAAUD010000039.1 coordinate 270,865, forward strand.
GCCCGCCAGCTCCTCGAATCCAGCGACCTGTCCGTCGACCGGATCGCGCGCGACTCCGGCTTCGGTACGGCGACGTCGCTGCGCCAGCACCTACAGGCGGCTCTCGGTGTCCCGCCGACCGTCTACCGCCGCACTTTCCGCGCCACCGCCGAAAGCTCCGCCACCGCAAGCCCCGCCGCCGAGAGCCCCGGCACCGGAGGCTCCGCGACCGGGCACCCCCTCACCGGCGTCTGAGACCGGCCGACGGTACGCCACGGAGCCGGCCGTGACGCGGGGCGCACCGCCGCCCCCTCGATGCGCGTCCGCTTCGAGCAGCCGGGTGGCGGCGTACCCCCGCACGCCCCGAACGCGGCGCCAGGGCCGCCACCCGGTTCCGGCGCACAGGCCCGGCCCCTCCCGTCCAGGAGGGGCCGGCGCCGCACCACGGCCCGTACTCGCCGAGGACGGGCCGTGCAGCACGCCTCGGATCCTCGACGTCCCCTCACGACGGGCCGCCTCGCCCCAGGGTCATCAGGGCCTGACGAGTCGTCAACACCCGTTCGGTGGTCTGCGGGTCATGCACTGCGCGTGACAGCGCGCGGCGGCTCGTACGCGACCGCCTCGTACGCCCCTGCCGTCACCACGGGCGCCCCCCGGTCGACCTCGCACCAGATCCGCTTGCCGGCGCCCTCGGACTGCCAGCCCCACCGGTCGGCGAGCCCGTCGACCAGTTCGAGCCCCCGTCCGTTGGTGTCGTCGCCCTCCGCGTGCCGGGGCTTCGGCGGGCAGGCACTGGTGTCGGCGACCTCGACCCGGACCGTGCGGTCGTCGGCGACGCCGAAGAGCACCCGCAGTACGGCCGGGCAGCCCGTATGCACGACCGCGTTGGTGACCAGCTCCGAGATGAGCAGGAGCAGGGTCTCGGCCAGCGGCTCGTCGGCCCTTATCCCGGAACCGACGAGCCGCGAGCGCGCCCACCTCCGGGCCCGTCCCACCTCGGCAGGGTCGGCCCCTACCTCCAACTGCACTTGAAGCACCTGCACCGCTCACACCATCCGAACCGGCGGACACATCGCCTTGCGTCTCCACAGGGTCACGGAACGTGATTCCCTTACGAGACAGCATGGTTGACGTACAGTCACCGCAACAAGCGCTTCAGGCATATTCCAGCGCGAAGGAGTACGCGTGATGCATACTGTGCGACGCACGTTGCGGGGAATCGAACAGGGGCACGCACGGCGCCCCCGCACGGCGCGAGCGGCGCACATCCCGCGGCCCGGAGTCGCCACACGGGCGACGCCGGGACAGCTGGGCATCACAACCACTCGCATCCCACGGAGCGTACCGGAGCACACGCCGACTCCGGGCCGTGACGAGTCACGCGAAGGACACAACCCGATATCGACGCACGGTAATCGCTCACCAGTCGCAGGACCAGCCGCCGGACCGACCCGGCGGCCGCGGCGGGACCGCGCGTCCTAGGCGCCGGGAGCGGCAGGGGTGCCGGGGGCCGCGGGGCCGTCGGGTCCGGCCGCCGTGCAGTAGTAGCGGGCGAAGGCGGAGAGGATCTCCTCCTCGCTGATCAGACCGTCACCGTCCGCGTCGAGCGCGGTGGCGACGTCCCGCGCCGTGTCCTCGGCCACGCCCAGCACGCGCAGGGCCCGGGCCGCGGCCTGCGGGGCGACTCCCGAGCCGTCCTCCTCGGCCGCGACGGCGATCACCGCGCGCAGGAACGGGCGGGCGATCTCGGCGAACCGCTGCGGGCTGTCCCCCAGCCGCTTCACCGCCCCCGTGACGAACTCCTCACGGCTGACCCGCTGGTCCCCGTCCACGTCGGCGATGCCGGCCATGCCCTGCCAGAAGGCCTCGGCGCCCGTGTAGAGCGCCTGTCCCCTGTCGCAACGGGCCGTCGTGCCGAACTCGGCCAGCAGCGCCGCGGCGGCGGCGCTGAAGTCCTCGCGGTCGATGTATCCGTTGCCGTCCTGGTCGAAGCTCGCGAAGCGGGCGGCCGTCTTGCGCTCGTACTCTGAGCTGTCCATGGGAGGGAGGGTACGGCGTGGGCGGGCGGACCGGCGTCCTCTCAGGCGGAGAGGGCCTGTGCCTCGTCGTCGGCGGCCGTGGCCACGTCGGGGAAGACCTCGAAGAGGCGGCGTACGCCCAGGGCCGCGAGGACGCGGTTGACGTGCGAACCGTCGACCGCGCCGCGGGCGGGCAGGATCAGCCGCAGGTCGCCGCCGCAGGAGTGCATCAGACGGCGGGCGGCGATCATGACGCCGACCCCGCTGGAATCGCAGAAGAGAACCTCGGACAGGTCCAGCACCACGCGGTGGCGGCCGTGCGCGACGGCCTCGTGCACGTGCTGGCGGACGGCGGGCGAGGTCACCAGATCCAGCTCTCCGGAGACGTGCAGTACGGCCCAGGCGTTGTGCTCGGCCTCGATCACCTTCAGCGTCACGCGTCCGGACCTTTCGTTCTGCCGATGCGGAAGTAGTCCTTCCCCTCGCGGCTGCCCTGCCGCCCTCCCACGAAACACCACGGTCCCGGGAGGACCGGATCGGGGGACGGGATCATTATCATCCCGGACCGGGACGTGGACACACTTACCGTAAAGGGGCATGCGTTGTCAGCGGCTCGCACTACATTCGAAGGAAGTGACGAGGGGCACAGGGCACGTGGTGGGCAGACTCACAGGGCTGGGGGCCGCATGGCGAAGGACGCACCGCCTCGCTGGGACCGCAGGATGCAGCAGCGGCTCGCGCGCGGCGAGGCGGCGGCGCTCGGCGAGCTGTACGACAGGTTCGCCTCGCTGGTGCACAGCATCGCCCACCGGGTGCTCGACGACGACGCGGCGGCCGACCAGATCACGCGCGAGGTCTTCGGTCACGTCTGGGAGAAGCCGGACGCGTACGACCCCAGACAGGGCTCGATGAGGTCCTGGGTGGCCGGGCTCACGCACCGGCAGGCCGTGCAGCGGCTGCGGCGGACCGGGGCCGCGGCGCTGACGGACGGCGGCGAGGGCACCTCGGAGGAGCTGGAGCAGAAGGTCCGCAGGGCCTCGGCCGCCGCCCGCGCGGACTACATCGTGACGTCGATGCCGGCGCCGCTGCGGGCCGCGCTGGAGCTCGCGTACTTCCAGCGCAGGGACTACCGGCAGACGGCGGCCGACCTGGGGGTCACGGAGGACGAGGCGCGCAGGCGGCTGCGGCTCGGGCTGCAACTGCTGTCCACGGCGAACCCGCGTCACCAGGACGGCCTGTGGTCCCCGCCCGGATACGGACAGCACGGATGAGCGGGGAACACGCTCCGGACGGGGCCGGGGAGCCGAACGGGCATGGGCACGGAGGCGGGGACGGGGACGGCGGCCGGGACGGACGGGAGCGGCCGCGGGACCGGACTCCGCGCATCCCGGCGCCGAGAGCGGCGGCGGACGACCGCGAGGTGCTGGAGGCGGCAGCCCCGCCCCCACCGCCCGAGGTTCCTGAGGTCCTGGAGGTCCCGGAGTTCCCCGAGGCCCTCTCCCACGACGTGCTCAAGTCGCTGCTGGGCGCCTGGGCGCTGTCCGCGTGCGCGGCCGACGAGACCAAGGCGGTCGAGGACCACCTCACCGAGTGCGCCCCCTGCGCGGAGGAGGCCCTGCGGCTGCGGGACGCGGTCGGCCTGCTCCACACCGAGCGCAGCCTGGACCTCGACCCGCTGCTGCGCAACCGCGTGCTCGACGGCTGCCTGGGCCGCCGGCCCGCGCGCGTCCCCGTCCCCGGCTGGGCCACGCCGTACGACGCCGAGACGGCGCGCCTGGACGCCCTGCTGCGGGACATCGGCGACTCGGAGTGGCACGCGCCGGTGCGCCTGAAGTGGTTCGCCGACGAGGAGGCGACGACCCGTAAGACGACCGTCGCCGGGGTCATCGGCCACCTGATGACCGTCGACGGCCTGGTCGCCAAGGCGCTCGGCCTCGACGACCCGATGGGCTCGGCAGGACCGGAATCGCCGTCGGACCGCACCGAGTCGTACTGGCACTCCTCCCGCTTCCCGCCGACCCGCACCGTCCGCGAACCGTGGCGCGAGCAGAGCCACGCCCTCATCCGCACGGTGTCCTTCGCTGACCGCGGCGCGGCCGAGCTCTCCGTCTCGTACGGCGACTTCGCCCTGCCCCTGCGCGACGCGCTGCTGGACCGTGCCTTCGAGTGCTGGGTGCACGCCGAGGACATCGCGGACGCGGTGCACTATCCGTACGAACCGCCGGCCGCCGCGCATCTCAACCGCATGATCGACCTGGCCGCCCGGCTGATTCCGGCGACCCTCGCCGCCCGCCGCAGAGCCGGTCTCGCGGCCCCGGCGCGGTGTCTGGTGACGCCGGGCTCGCCCGGCCGCTCGCTCCACCTGGAGATCGAGGGCGCGGGCGGCGGCGACTGGTACATCCCGCTGGACTCCCCGGCGGCGGTCGGCTCGGCCGCGCACAAGGTGGCCCATGTCGCTCTGGACGGCGTCGAGTTCTGCCAGCTGGCCTCGGGCCACGTACCGCCGCAGGACGCGGCGGCGGGGCAGAACGGCGACCGGGAGGCGATCCGCGACGTGCTCTTCGCGGCGGCGTCCCTGAGCCGCCTGTAGGCCGGTAGGCCCGTCCGCAGACCTGTGGAGCTGCGCCCCACGGGCCTACGCGAAGACCACCGTGCGGCGGCCGTTGAGCAGGACGCGGTGCTCGCTGTGCCACTTCACCGCCCGCGCCAGCGCCTGGCACTCCACGTCGCGGCCGATCGCCACCAGCTGCTCCGGCGTCACGTCGTGGCCCACCCGCTCGACCTCCTGCTCGATGATCGGGCCCTCGTCGAGGTCGGCCGTCACATAGTGCGCCGTGGCGCCGATGAGCTTCACTCCGCGCGCGTGCGCCTGGTGGTAGGGCTTGGCGCCCTTGAAGCTCGGCAGGAAGGAGTGATGGATGTTGATGATCCGGCCGCTCAGCTCCTTGCACAGGTCGTCCGAGAGGACCTGCATGTAGCGGGCCAGGACGACCAGCTCGACGTTCTCGGAGCGTACGAGTTCGAGGAGCCGCGCCTCCGCGTCCGCCTTGTTGTCCCGCGTCACCGGAATGTGGTGGAAGGGGATGTCGTACGAGCCGACCAGCTCGGCGAAGTCCGTGTGGTTCGAGACAACCGCCGCGATCTCCACCGGCAGGGCGCCGGTCCGCGACCGGAAGAGCAGGTCGTTCAGGCAGTGGCCGAACTTGCTGACCATCAGCAGGATCCGCATCCGCTCCTCGGGGCGGTGGATCTGCCAGTCCATCCGGAAGGAGTCCCCGATCGCGGCGAAGCTGGCCCGCAGCTTCTCCACGGTCACCGGAGCGTCCGCCGAGAAGTGGACCCGCATGAAGAACAGACCCGTGTCGTGGTCGCCGAACTGCTGGCTGTCCTCGATGTTGCATCCGGTCATGAAGAGGTAGCTCGACACGGCGTGCACGATGCCCTGTTTGTCCGGGCACGAGAGGGTGAGGACGTACTGGTCCGAGGAGGGCCGGTCCGACGGGGGCAGGAGGGAGGGGGCGGGCTGCGGGGCGCTCATGACTCCGAGGATTCCATATCCGGCGGAGGTCAGGCCGACCCGGTCAGGATGCGGATGACCTCCAGCGTGCGCGGCTCGGTGTCCGGGTCGTCCCCGTCGTTCGCCGCCAGCTGTACGTGCGCCTCGCGCGCCGCCCGTACCGCCTCCGGCCAGGCATGGTGCTCCAGGTACGCCGACACGGGGGCGTCCGCGCCCACCTGGTGCATGATCTTCAGCACCCGCAGGACGGCGACATCGACGAGCGATGCCTCCTGGGAGTCCCGGAAGATCGTGCCGACGTACTTCTCGGCCGACCAGTTGTCCAGCCAGGTGTCCTCGACCAGCCGGTACACGGCATCTGTCACGTCTCCGTAGCCCTCGACGCCCGCCAGCCAGCACTGCTGCTGGAAGAGGGGGTCGGAGAGCATGTGCAGCGCGGATCGCACGTTGGTGCGCCAGCGCCACCACGGCATGTCATTGAGCGGCATGCCGCCCATGGTGGGGGAGCGACGGCCGCGACGGGAAGAGTTCACCGAACCTTGCACGGTTGCAAATCGTACGTTCCCTGACGGCACGGGCGTACGACCCCCCTCAATTCACTTCACCGTCACCCTTCGTTGAGGCATGCTCACTCCTCCGTTACCCATGGGGCGGAAGTGTGTACGCACATGACCGGACGGCGAAGCCCCTCCTCCCCCCGCACATTCCTCTCGAAGGCCGCAGCGTCCATGGCCGCGGGTACGGCGACGGCGGTCGGGGCGTCGCTGCTCGCCGGCTGCGCGGTGCTTCCCGGGGCCTCGGGGGACTCCAGGGAGCCCGTGACCGTCATGACGTGGGCCCCCGAGGGGACCCCGGCCACGAACATGCCGGGGATGCCCGCCATGGCGAAGGCCTACGCCCGCTGGGCCAACGCGAACGGCGGTCTCGCGGGCCACGAGCTCAAGGTCGTCACCTGCAACGAGCACAACACCACCGTCGGCGCCTCCCAGTGCGCCAAACAGGCCGTGCGGCAGGGCGTGATCGCGGTCGTCGGCTCGTACAGCCAGCACGGCCGGGCCTTCATGGCGCCGCTGGAGACCGCCGGCATCCCCTACCTCGGCGGCTACGGCGCCTCCGACAAGGAGTTCAACAGCCCGCTCTCCTACCCCGTCAACGGAGGCCAGGCGGCCCTCCTCGCGGGCAACGGCAGGCAGCTCGCCCGCGACTGCGACCGCGTGTCCCTGGTACGCCCCGACACGGTCGCCGGTGACGACCTGGCGACGCTCCTCGGTTCGGGCCTCGCGGAGGGCGACCGCGGGGCGGCCACCGACATCCTGGCGGCGGAGGACGCGAACGACTACACCGCGCAGGCACGGGAGGCGCTCAGCAGCGCGGGGGCCTTCGACGCGTACGGGACCGGAACCGGCTGCGTCACGGCGGTGCTCGGCGACCGTACGGAGACGTTCTTCGACTCGTTCCGGAGGCTGGAGCCGGAGGTCCACGGGAGCGTCCGGGTCGCGTCGGTGCTCGGCAGCGTCGGTCAGCCGCTCCTCGACCGCACGGGCGGCAAGGACGGGCCCTTCGAGGGCGCGTACGTCACGGGCTGGTACCCGGTGGCGAGCGACGCGCGCTGGGGGCCGATGCGCCGGGTGATCCGGGAGCACGCCTTCGCGGACAACCGGATCGACCCGGCCGACACCGGGGTGCAGACCACCTGGATCGCGTACACCGTGCTCAAGGAGATCCTCGAATCGCTCGTGGAGAACGGCACGGACGGCGTTGCGGCGTCCGACGTGGTCGGTGCCCTCAACCAGAGCGAGGGAGTGGAGACGGGCGGCCTCACCCCCACGCTCAGCTGGCGCCTGGAGCACCTGCTGGCGGCGCGGGACTTTCCGCGCATCGTCAACAGGTACGTGACGTTCCAAGTGGTGCGCCGGGGGCGGCTGGTGTCGGTGAAGGAGGGCTTCGTGGACGTGGGCGAGACGCTGGTACAGGCGCCTTCCGCGGGCTGACTCACGGGGAGACGGGAGGAGGGGGCGGGACGCCCGATCCGGGCGTCCGGCCCCCTCCCTGTTCCTGCCGTCCTGCCGTCTCGTCGCCCTGCCGTCCTGCCGCCTGTTGTCGGTCGCGGTCAGAGCTGTGTGGCGTCGCGCTCCGTCAAGCCGTAGCGCTTCGCTATCTCGTTCCAGATGCCGACGGCTTCCTTCTTCGCCTGCGACGCCTTGCCGCTCTCGCGGTTGCCCGCCTGCTGCTGCGGCGTCGACCGCGCGTGCCCCTTCTTGCAGCCCTTCTTGTCCGCGACCTGGTCGGCCCAGGCGGCGTAGTGGTTGTCGGCCGCTTCCGACGCCTTCCACGCGCTGGTGAGCGAGGCCGAAAGCTCGGCGTGGTTCGGCAGCTTGTCGACGGCCAGGCCCTGGAGGCGGGTCACCAGTTCGCTGCGCTGCTTGGCGGCGGCACGCAGGTCGCTCGCCGCCTTCGGCAGGTTCTTGCAGGCTCCGATGGACTGGACCGCGCTGATGACGGAGGCGCGGCTGTCGTTGCTGTCGGCGAGCAGCGCGTCGAGCGACTCGGCCTGCGGCTCGGCCGGGTCGGGGGCGGCCTGCGGCGAGGTCGCGCCCGCCGGTGAACTCACCGCGGCGACCGGCTTCTTGTCCTCGGGCTTCTCCTTTTCGCCGCCGCTGAGCAGCGCGCCCGCCCCGAGACCGAGCGCGGAACAGCCGACGACGACCGCGGCGATCAGCACCAGGGGCGAGTTGCGCCGGCGCGGGGCAGCCCCTGCGCCCCCTGCGGGGGTGGCGGGGGCCGCGGAAGGCGCGGGCATCGCGGCCGGAGCCTGCGCGGCGGCGTTACGGCGTGCGGCACGGCCCTGGGGGGCGGCCCCGAACGGCGGCTGCTGGTGGGGCGGTTGCTGCTGAGGCTGCGCCTGGGACTGTCCGTCGAAGTGCGGCATCTGCCGGGTGGACTCCGCCGCCTGCGGCCCGGCGCCGCCCCGGAAGAGGCTGTCGAACTCGGCGGGCGGCTGCCGGTCTTCGGGGCCGCCGGGGCGGATGCCGTAGGGAGCGCCGGAGGGCGCCTGGGGAACGCCCTGGGCGTTCGGCACGGGCGGGAGGTACTGCGTGGCGTCCGCGTCGCCCGCCGGGGCTCCGCCGGGCGCGGGCGCGTTCTGGTGCCGGCCGAGGAACCGCGTCGAGTCCGCCGGGTTCTCGGGCGGCAGGGCGCCGGGGCCGGCCGGCGGCACGGGCGGGAGGTACTGCGTGGCGTCCGCGTCGCCCGCCGGGGCTCCGGCGGGGGCCTCCGGGGGCAGGGGCTGCGGGTGCGGCTGCTGGGCACCGTACTGCTGCTGCACAGGCGGCTGCGGCACGGGCTGGGAACCGTACTGCGGCTGCTGCTGGGCGCCGTACTGCGGCTGCGCGCCGTACTGCGGCTGCGTCCCCGGCTGCGGCTGCGGCAGAGCGCCGGGCTGCGGCGCGCCGTACTGCTGCGTCCCGTACTGCGGTTGCGGCTGCGGCGCGCCGTACTGCTGCGGCTGCGGCTGGGCGGCACCGGGCTGCTGAGGGCCCCATGGCTCGCCCCACGGCTGTCCACCCGCCGGAGCCACCCGCTCCTCGGGTGCCCCGGGTACCCAGGGACCACTGCCGTCCGCGGGCAGCACGACACCCTCGTGCGCGGGCGGCCGCGCAGCGGGAAGCCGCGACTCGTCACCCTGTCCGCTCTGCGTCACCGGGACTCCTACGTGTGGACGTATGTATGGATCTACGGAACCGTCGGTTCACGCTACCGGGTGACACCGCGCCTCTGCCACGCGCCCACCGTCCCCGCACATACCGCCGAAGGCCCAGCGGGGAGTCCTGTGACAGGTTGTGCCCTTAAGGACCTGTTGAGGACCCCGTCAGGGCCCCGCCAGGAATCTCCCTCGGAGCCCCGTCACAGGTCCCTACGCCGCCTGCATCTCCAGCCGGGCGCCGAATTCCCGCACCGCGGGCTCGTCGCGGTACGGCACCAGCCGCTGCTGGAAGTCCTCCAGGTACTCCGCTCCCCGGTTCGACCGCACCGTGCCCAGCAGCTCCACCGCGCGCGTGCCCGTGTCGCAGGCCTGCTCGATCTCGCGCTGCTGCACCTGCGCCGCGGCCAGCACGACCAGGCCGATCGCCCGGCGCCGCACCCGCGCGTCCGGATGGCCGTCCAGGGCCTCCCGGGCCCGGCGCGCCGCCGCTTCCCCCTGCCCCAGGTCGCGGTGGCAGTGCGCCAGCTCGTCGCAGAGGTACGCGTGGTCGAAGTGCGCGATCCACACGGGGTCGTCGCCCGTGCCGTCCCCGGAACGCTCCAGCGCGCCCAGCGCCTTGGCCGCCATCGCCTCGCAGGCCCGCGCGTCGCCCATCAGCGCGTGCCCGCGCGCCTCGGCCGCGCAGAACATCGCCTCCGCGCGCGGTGTCACCCGCCCCCGGGCCCCCTCCTGCGCCGCCCGCGCCAACTGCGCGATCTCGCGCGGGTTCCCGAGCTGGGCGGCCAGGTGGCTCATGGACGCGGCCAGTACGTACCCGCCGTAGCCCCGGTCGCCCGCCGCCTGGGCGAGCCGCAGCGCCTGGATGTAGTAGCGCTGCGCGAGTCCCGGCTGGCCGGTGTCGACGGCCATGTAGCCGGCCAGTTCCGTCAGCCGTGCCACCGTCGCGAAGAGGTCCCGGCCGACCGATTCGCGGTACGAACCGGAGAGCAGCCCGGACACGACGCTGTTGAGGTAGTGCACGACGACCGGCCTGACGTGTCCGCTGCCGAAGCGGTGGTCCAGCTCCACGAGGGCGTCCGTGGTCGCCCGTACCGCCGCCACGTCCGACGCGCCGACCCGGCCGCCGACCGCCGTCCTGGCCACCTGGGTGTCCGAGCCGGTGATCAGCCAGTCGCGGCTCGGTTCGACGAGCGCCGACGCGGCGACCGTCGAGCCCGACAGGAAGTCGCGGCGCCCCACGTCGCTGCGCCACAGTTCGCAGACCTGCTCGATCGCGCCGGGCACGGTCGGCGCGAACTGCAGGCCGATCCCGGAGGCCAGGTTCTTGCCGTTGGCCATGCCGATGTCGTCGATCGTGACCGTACGGCCGATCTTGCGCCCGATCGCTTCGGCGATGATGCCGGGGGCGCGCCCGCGCGGCTGCTGTCCGCGCAGCCAGCGGGCGACCGACGTCTTGTCGTACCTCAGGTCGAGACCGTGTTCGGCGCCGCACATGTTGACGCGGCGGGCGAGCCCGGCGTTGGAGCACCCGGCTTCCTGAATGAGCGCCTGCAACCGTTCGTTGGGCTGGCGGGCGACGAGAGGCCTGGCTGCCATTGACTACCCCCTGATGCCGCAGTGGTCCGTGAATCACGGACTGAATCACGCTGATCACTGCCCGGCAGATATGCAGAGAATGCGGAACATGCCGGAAGAGAACGGTATTGACGGCGTTTTGGCCGTCATTCCCGGGCTTCCGTACATGTGGTTACCCGCATGCGGCCGCCCTGCCGCATGCGCGCCCCCGGCCATGCACCGGTGCGCCCCGTGTGCAGGATCGATGCTCCTCCCGCAAGGCGGCGCACGCCCGTAACCCGAGGTGACGGCGGGAGTTGAGCTGTTCGTGGAAGAGACCATCGGAGTCACGGACGCCGCCCAGATCCCCCATCAGCGCGGCGATCACATGCTGGACAGCGCCGTGCGGTACGCGGAAGAACGGCACTGGGACGTGTTCCCCGGCACCTGGCTGGAGGCGGACGAGGGCGCCGAGCGCTGCTCGTGCGGCGTCCCCTCCTGCGCCTCGCCCGGCGCGCACCCCGCCACCGCCGACTGGGCGGCCCAGGCGACGGGCAGCGCCACCGCGGCACGCCGCCTGTGGTCGCAACAGCCGAGAGCGTCGATCCTGCTGCCGACGGGCCGCTCCTTCGACGCCCTGGACGTACCCGAGTCGGCCGGGTTCCTGGCGCTGGCCCGGATGGAGCGCATGGAGCTGACGCTCGGCCCCGTGACCTGCACCCCCGACCGCAGGATGCTGTTCTTCGTCCTGCCGGGAGCCGGTGCCAAGGTGCCCGACCTGGTACGCAAGCTGGGCTGGACACCGAGCGCGATCGACCTGACGACGCGGGGCGAGGGCGATTACGTCGCGGCGCCACCGACCCGGCTCGGCGGGATGGGCGCGGTGCAGTGGGCGCGCCGCCCCACACCGGCCAACCGGTGGCTGCCGGACGTGGAGGAACTGATCAGCCCCCTCGCCTACTCCTGCGGACGAGAGGCAGCCGCGGCGCGCACACGCCGACCGTAGGGTGTTCCCCGTAGCGGGACGGGGACACTTGGAGGCTGTGCTGCATGCGTGACCGGACAGTGGGACCAGAAGAGGCGGGCGGAGCGCACACTGCGCCGCCCGCCGCCGTACGTGCAGAGGGCCTGTGGAAGCGGTTCGGCGAACAGATCGCCGTCGCCGGCATCGATCTGGAGCTGCCCGCGGGCAGGTTCGTCGGTCTGGTCGGACCGAACGGGGCGGGCAAGACCACCACCTTGTCGATGGTCACGGGGCTGCTGCGCCCCGACGCGGGAACGGTCCTGATCGGCGGGCACGACGTGTGGCGGGACCCGGTCGCGGTCAAGGCCAGGATCGGCGTACTGCCGGAAGGACTGCGGCTCTTCGAGCGGCTGTCGGGGCGTGAACTCCTCGCGTACTCCGGCCGGCTGCGGGGGCTGCCCGGCGACGAGGCCGACAAGCGGACGACGCAACTGCTCGACGTACTCGACCTGGCGGGCGCGCAGCACAAACTGGTCGTCGACTACTCGACCGGCATGCGCAAGAAGATCGGCCTCGCCGCCGCCCTGCTGCACAACCCCGAAGTGCTGTTCCTGGACGAGCCCTTCGAGGGCGTCGATCCCGTGTCGGCGCAGACCATCCGCGGCGTGCTGGAGCGGTACACGGCGTCCGGCGCGACCGTCGTCTTCTCCAGCCATGTGATGGAGCTCGTCGAGTCGCTGTGCGACTGGGTCGCGGTGATGGCGGGAGGGCAGATCCGCGCCCAGGGAACGCTCGCGGAGGTACGGGGCGACGCGCCCTCCCTCCAGAGGGCCTTCCTCGAACTGGTCGGCGCGAAGGGGCGGGACAGCGGGGAGAGCCTCGACTGGCTGGGCGGCGGCGCCCGGTGAGCGCGGGCGCCACGGCTGTCCCCGGGAGGAGCGGACCGGCCGTTCCCGGGAAGGGCACGCCGGCCGTTCCCGGGATCACCTCCGTCTTCGTACGGCTGAAGCTGTCGCTGCTGCGCAACGGGCTGCGGCAGTCGTCCGGCCGCAGGGCCGCGTACATCGTGTCCGCGGTGTTCGCGCTGCTCTTCGCGGCGCTCCAGCTGACCGGTCTGATCGTGCTGCGCGGGAACGAGCACGCGGTGACCGTCGTGGTGCTGCTGACGGCGCTTGTCGGGGTCGGCTGGGCGGTGATGCCGCTGTTCTTCCCCAGCGGTGACGAGACGCTCGACCCGTCCCGCCTGGTCATGCTGCCGCTGCGGCCCCGGCCGCTGATCCGGGCGCTGCTGACGGCGTCACTCGTGGGGATCGGGCCGCTGTTCACGTTCTGTCTGGCGCTGGGGTCGGTGATCGCCGTGGCGCGCGGCGCGGCGGCCGTCGCCGTCGGTGTCCTCGCCGTGGCGCTGACGCTGCTCCTGTGCGTGGCGCTGGCGCGGGCCGTGGCGGCGGCGAACGTGCGGTTGCTGACCAGCCGCAAGGGGCGCGATCTGGCCGTGCTGAGCGGCCTGGTGATCGCCGTCGGCATCCAGGTGGTCAACTTCGGCGCGCAGCGGCTCTCCGGCGCGGGCGGGCTCGCGAGGCTCGACCCGGTCGCGGACGTACTGGGCTGGGTGCCGCCGGCGTCGGCGATCGGCGCCGTGGACGCGGTGAGCGAGGGGGCGTACGGCCGTGGGGCGGCCCAGCTGCTGCTGGCCGCGGCGGCGCTGGCCGCGCTGCTGTGGTCCTGGGAGCGCAGTCTGGTCAGGCTGATGACGTCCCCGGACGGCTCGACGCTCCAGGCCGCCGAACCGGCCGGCAAGGAGCCGTCGCCGGGGTTCGGCGGCCGGTTCCTGCCCGAGGGGCGTACGGGCACGGTGATCGAGCGCAGTCTGCGGTACGTGCGGCGGGACCCCAAGACCAAGGCCGCGTGGGTGACTTCGCTGGCGATCGGGCTGATCGTCCCGGTGTTCAACGCGCTCCAGGGAACGGGCACCATCTACTTCGCGTGCTTCGCGGCCGGGATGCTCGGCATCCAGATGTACAACCAGTTCGGGCAGGACACGTCCGCCTTCTGGATGGTCGCGACGACGATCTCCACCACGCGGGACGCGTACGAGGAACTGCGGGCACGCGCCCTGGCGCTGCTGGTGATCACACTTCCGTACACCGTGCTGGTCACCGTGGTCACGGCGGCGCTGGTGGGGAACTGGCGGGCCCTTCCCGAGGCGCTCGGGCTGTCCTTCGCGCTGCTGGGCGCGATGCTGGCGACGGGAGCGGTGACTTCGGTGCGCTTCCCGTACTCGATTCCGCAGGACAGCGCGCACAAGAACGTCGCTCCGGGGCAGGCGGGCCTCGCCTGGATCTCGATCCTCGGCGGCATGGTCGCGGCGGCACTGCTGTGCGCCCCGCTGATCGCGCTGACGATCTGGCTGCACGTGGCGGACGGGCAGGGCTGGCTGTGGCTGGTGCTGCCGCTGGGTGCGGCGTACGGCGCGCTGATCTCGTGGGCGGGCGTGCGCTGGGCGGCGCCGCAGGCGGCGGCGCGGCTGCCGGAGATCCTGACGGCGGTCAGCAAGGGCTGACCGCCGCGCCGGACAGGACGGCCGGACGGCCGCGCCGGGCCGGGAGCGCGAAGGGGCTCGGAGGTGACTCAAGGGCGGCTCGGAGCGGAGGTGGCTCAGGGGCGGCTCGCAGACGGCTCAGGGGCGGCTCAGGGGCGGGGTGACGGTCTCCTCGGCGGTCGCCTCCAGGAACGGCTCGATCGCGGCGCGCCAGCCGTCCGGCCGGTCGTAGTGGATGAGGTGTCCCGCGTCCACCACCTCGGCGTACTGCCCGCGCGGCAGGACCCTGACCATCTCCTGGGCCTCCGCGCGGCCCAGTTCGCCGTCGAGGCCGCGGACCACCAGGGTGGGGCACTGGACCAGCGCGAGCTCCTCCCAGTGGGCTTCGTACACCCAGGTCTCGCGGGAAGTGAGCATCTGGCGGCGGGAGAAGAGCGGGTGCCAGCCGTCGGCGCGCTCGACCATGACCTCGGCGAAGAACTCTCCGCGGGCCGGGCTCGGCCGCTCCACCCAGGGGTCGTCCTCACCGAACCACTTGCGGACGTCGGCCAGTGTGGCGAACGGGACGGGCCAGGACCTGAACCAGTCCTCCCACCCGCGCTGCGAAGCGGCGCCGAGCGCGCTGGCCCGCATGTCGCAGATGACGACGGCGCGGACGAGATCGGGGCGCTTGGCGGCGAGCTGCCAGGCGGTGAGAGCGCCCATGGAATGGCCGATGAGGGTGACGGGCGCGAGACCCAGCTGCTCGACCGCGGCTTCGGCGTCGGCGACGTACGCCTCGCGCGTGTACGGGCCGTCGGCCGGCTTCTCGCTGCGGCCGTGTCCGCGCTGGTCGAGGGCGACGGCGCGGTAGCGCTCGGAGAGCCAGCGCGCGGTGCCCGCCCAGTGCGCGGCACGGCCCATCAGCCCGTGGAGCAGTAAGACCCCGGAGGCGCGGTCGGTTTCTCCGCTCCCCTTGGGCGGGTCGGCGAACTCCCAGGCCGCGAGGCGTACACCGTCGGCTCCGGTCACATCGATGCGCCGCACCATATGTCCTGGCACCCCCTTCGTCCCCCGGGTGGTCCATTGATGAGTGGTCGAGCTCGGCGAGACTATCGAACCCGCATTCGAAAACACGGTTTTGGCGCGCAACACCCCTCGTTCGAGTGACCACTCTCAAGGATTGGCTCCCGCTGCCGAGGGGAGATCTTCAACGGGAGGCGGGCCGCTCGGGGAAGACGGACCGCGGGGGCCGACCCTGGGAGCTCGGGGCTCCGGGTCGGCACAGGGGAGGACGGGCTCCGGCGCCTCAGGGCGCCGGAGCCATCCCCTTCCCGGCGGACAGCGTGAACACGAGCGGCACCCAGCGGGTGCCGGTGCGACGGGCGCATCCCTGCCCCTCCCCACCGAACCGGACGACTGAACCGGGCCGACCGGGCCTGACCCGAGCCGACCGGCCGACGGCCCTCACGTCATGTGCCTCCGTCACAGCCTGGCACGCGATCCGCCCGGTCGCTGGGATTCCGGAGGATCGCCGGACCGGCCCCAACCACCGCCGGACCACGGAACCTTGCCGCCGGGGGCGCCGGTGTCAGCGCTTGGCGACGAAAACGTGCGAGGCCACCTCGGCGCCGAGCTCCGCGGCCTCACCGCTGCTGCCGACGAGCACCCCGCCGGGCGACTCCGTCACGCTCACGACCGATCCGGGCTGCACACCCGCACGGCGCAGCGTGTACATCAGCTGGGCGTCCGTCTGAATCGGCTCCCCGATCCGGCGTACGACCACGGTCTTGCCCTCCGGGCCCGGCGCCAGGTCGTTCAGGCTGACCATGTTGTCGTCCAGGAAGGGATCGGCCTCGGCCTTCTCGCCCAGTTCCTCCAGGCCCGGGATCGGGTTCCCGTACGGGGACTCCGTCGGGTGGCGCAGCAGCTCCAGGACGCGCCGCTCCACCGCCTCGCTCATCACGTGCTCCCAGCGGCATGCCTCCGCGTGGACCTGCTCCCACTCCAGGCCGATCACGTCGACGAGCAGGCACTCGGCGAGCCGGTGCTTGCGCATCACGCGGGTGGCGAGCATCCGGCCCTCGCCGGTCAGCTCCAGATGGCGGTCGCCCGCCACCGTCACCAGACCGTCGCGCTCCATGCGCGCCACGGTCTGACTCACCGTCGGTCCGCTCTGGTCGAGCCGCTCGGCGATACGGGCGCGCATGGGGACCACGCCTTCTTCCTCGAGCTCGAGGATGGTGCGGAGATACATCTCCGTTGTGTCGATCAGTCCGGACATACGTGCCCCTCGATTACTCGTGCGCTGGCCCTGACCCAATTCTGACGCATAGCACCGACAACCGTGTCGCGCCGGTGGAAGCCGTATTGACAGGGCGCTGGTCCAGACCGCAACGTGATCCGCGCCACCGTCGCACGACGTACCGCTGGAAGGGGCTCATCCGCGATGAGCGAAAGCAAACTGGCCGGTCAGTTCTTCGACGCCGCGATCGGGCTGCTGCACCGGGTCCGCGACGAGGAGGCCGAGAGCATCTCGGCCGCCGGCGCCGCCATCGCCGACGCCGTGGCCGCGGGGCGCCGGCTGTTCGCCTTCGGCGCGGGTCACTCCTCGCTGGCCGCCCAGGACGTCGTCTACCGGGCCGGCGGCCTCGCCCTGATGAACCTTCTCGCCGTTCCCGGGACCGTCGGCGTGGACGTCACGCCCGCCACCCTCGGCTCCGCCCTGGAACGCGTCGACGGGCTCGCGGGAGCCGTGCTGGACAGCAGTCCCGCCGAGCCGGGCGACGTACTGGTGATCGTCTCGCTGTCGGGCCGCAACGCCCTGCCGGTGGAGATGGCGATGAACGCGCGGGCGCTCGGCCTGAAGGTCATCGGCGTGACCTCGCTGGCGTACGCGCGCGAGACGAAGTCCCGGCACGTCTCCGGTACGCACCTCAAGGACCACTGCGACATCGTCCTCGACAGCAAGATCGCGGTCGGTGACGCCGAGCTCACCGCGGAGGGGATCGAGGCACCCTTCGCCCCCGCCTCGACGGTGGTGACGAGCGCCCTGATGCAGGCCGTCCTGGCCACGGCGGCGGGCGACCTGGCGGAACGCGGCATCGAACCGCCCCTGCTGCGCTCGGGCAACGTCGACGGCGGCCACGAATGGAACGGCCGCGTGATGACGGAGTACCGCGACCGGATCTTCTTCCGCCGCTGAAAGGGCCCGACCGGCGGCTAGGACCCGCGCAGGCACTGGTGGAGGTCGATCGCCGCCGCCACGCGCACGGCGATGTTCTCCGCGTACGCCGCGTCCGGGCGCTCGAAGGCGCTGCGGCTGGGACCGCGCAGGAACGTGGCCACACCCAGCGTCCTGCCGCGGCTGCGCAGCACCACGCACAGGGCGTGCACGGTGTCCTCCGGCCACTGGCGCCGCGCCGCCCAGCCCTCCGGGCCCCCGCTCGCCCGTACCGAACCGAGCCGGTCGAGGCACTGGAGTGCCGGATGGCCTGGCGGGTACGGGGCCGGGATACCGGCTCCGCCGGTCATCGGCAGGCACGGGCCCGGGGCGCCCGACGGCGTGGCCGCCGCCCGGACCAGGCGGGCCGGGTGGTCCCCCACGGTCAGGTCGACCAGCGCGTGGTCGGCGAAACCGGCGAGGGCGAAGTCGAGGTACGACAGCGCGGCCTCCATCGGGTCCTCGCACTCGGCGGCCGCGCGTCCCGCGCGGTGCAGCTGGTTGCCGCGGAACCGCTGCTGCGCGGCTTCCTGTTCCGTCGTCTTCGCTTCGGTGATGTCCTGGAACAGCCAGCCGACTCCCAGCGGAACCGGCTCCTCGGCGAGCGGCGAGGCCAGTCTCAGGAAGCCGCTGCGCCAGCACCGCCGTCCGCGCTTCCCGCCCGGCTCCGCCGCCCGCAGCGTCACCCACAGCTCCGCGGGGGCCGGGGGCGCCCCTTCCGCCAGTACGTGCTGGAGAGCGCCCTCCAGCTCCTCCACGCCCTGCACGACGTGCTCCCCCAGGGGACGGCCCAGCAGCGCCGCACGCCCCACGCCCAGTGCGCGCGCCGCGTGCGCGTTGACGACGGTCGGGCGCAGGTCCACGTCCACCAGGACGACGCCCCAGGACGCGTCCTCGAAGAGCGCCTCGCTCAGCGCGATCGCCCGCTCCAGGTCGATCTGCGCGTGCACCTCGCCGAACGCGCAGTACACCCCGGCGGGCTTGCCCTCCGCGCCCTGCACGCCCGCCGACTGCGTCCGGACGAGAACGCGCCCGCCGTCCTTGCGCAGAAGCGCGAACTCGTGCACCTGCCGGCCCGGAGCGTGCATCGCCGACATCAGCCGTCCCTGCACCTCGTCCGCGTCCGCCGGCCGCGCCGCCCACCCCGCGAAGCCGGTCCGCCCGACCGCCTCGCCGGCCGTCCACCCGAGGATCCTCTCGGCCTCGCGGTTCCAGTGGGTGATCACCCCGTCCGCGTCGAAGGCGCAGAGCGCGGCGTCCATGCCGTCGAGAAGCGCGGCGAGAAGACCGCCGGAACCCGGTCCCGGCTCGTCGGGACCGAACGCATCGGTGGCCTCGCCCATCCGGGAAGCACTCACCCGGCACCCCCTGCAGGTGTTCGCCTTCGCTGCACTGCTTGCACTGCTGAACCCGGGATCATTCAACTGGAACGTGACGCAGCACACACCCGGTTCGGGGAAAAAGATGCCTGCCGGTAATTCGGTTGTGGGGAGCGGGGGAGGTTCTTAGGCTTGCAGTACACGTGAAGGGAGGTGGTTCGGAAGTGATGTCATTTCGGACTCGTGAGGTGACTGCGGGCTGACGGCCCGTCGTCGCACTCAGTGCAGGTCGACAGGGTGTCGGCCGAAATCCCAAGCAGTCACCGACCCGCGGGCTCGCCGGTGAGTCCGGCCGGCTCCTCTCCGGAGGGACCAGAGCCCGCGGGTTTCTGCGTTCCACGGGCCCTCTCGGGCGCACGGGCTTGCGGGGGCCCTGTGCGGCCGCCCCTACGGGCAGAGGCGCTCCACGCGCCACGCGCCGTCCTCGGCGACGTACCGCAGGCGGTCGTGCAGGCGGTTCGCGTGGCCCTGCCAGAACTCCACCGTCTCGGGAACGATCCGGTACCCGCCCCACTCCGGAGGCACCGGTACGCGCTCCGTCTCGGGGTAGCGCGCCGCCAGCTCCTCGTAGCGCGCGAGCAGCTCCTCGCGTGACGCGACCACCGACGACTGCGCGCTCGCCCAGGCCCCCAGCTGCGAGCCGTGCGGACGCGTTCTGAAGTACGCCGCCGTCTCGTCGCGACCGATCCGCGCGGCCGTGCCGGTGACTATCACCTGGCGCGCGACCTGGTGCCACGGGAAGAGCAGGGAGACGTACGGGTTGGACGCGATCTCGCGCCCCTTGCGGGAGGCGTAGTTCGTGAAGAGGACGAAGCCCCGGGGGTCGTACTTCTTGAGCAGGACCGTGCGGGAGGAGGGCCGGCCGTCGGGGGTGGCCGTGGAGAGGATCATGGCGTTCGGTTCGTGGAGGCCGCCGGCGGCGACCTGCCTGAACCAGTGGTCGAACTGACCCATCGGCTCGGCTGCGAGTTCCGCCTCCGTGAAGGCTTCGCTGCGGTAGTGCTCGCGCATGGCGGCGGGATCGAAATCTCGGTTCGGCACGGTGCCATCCTGCCGCAGCCGTCCAGTCTGCCCGGCACCCGGTGCCATCAACCCTCTGCGCGGGAAATGGGGAAGTGTGCCGGTAATCACGCTTCCCCGCATCGGCGGAACCCGCCAAAATGTGGGCGCCGGGCACTGTGACCTCCATACAGCAGGGGATATCGTGCCTGCTTGCGAAGCGGTGGGGTGCCCACCGGCCGCGCGGGGAATCGCCGGGGTGACCATGGCACCTGACACCTGACCCCCGGTCATGAGCCGCTTGTCGATGCTTGTCGAACACATCATGAGGAGCCGCCTGATGTCCGACTTCGTACCCGGTCTCGAAGGGGTCGTCGCGTTCGAAACGGAGATCGCAGAACCGGACAAGGAGGGCGGTGCGCTCCGCTACCGGGGGGTCGACATCGAAGAGCTGGTCGGGCACGTGTCCTTCGGGAACGTGTGGGGCCTGCTGGTCGACGGCGCGTTCAATCCCGGGCTGCCGCCCGCCGAGCCGTTTCCGATCCCCGTCCACTCCGGTGACATCCGCGTCGACGTGCAGTCCGCGCTGGCGATGCTCGCGCCCGTATGGGGCCTGAAACCGCTGCTCGACATCGACGAGCAGACCGCGCGCGACGACCTGGCGCGCGCCGCCGTGATGGCGCTGTCGTACGTCGCCCAGTCGGCGCGCGGACAGGGCCTGCCGATGGTTCCGCAGAAGGAGATCGACAAGGCGGAGACCGTGGTGGAGCGCTTCATGAAGCGCTGGCGCGGCGAGCCCGACCCCAAGCACGTCAAGGCCGTCGACGCCTACTGGACGTCGGCCGCCGAGCACGGCATGAACGCCTCCACGTTCACGGCGCGGGTGATCGCGTCGACCGGCGCGGACGTGGCCGCGGCCCTCTCGGGTGCGGTCGGCGCCATGTCCGGGCCGCTCCACGGTGGCGCGCCCTCGCGCGTCCTGGGCATGATCGAGGAGATCGAGCGCACCGGGGACGCGACCGCGTACGTGAAGCGGGCCCTCGACAAGGGCGAGCGCCTGATGGGCTTCGGCCACCGTGTGTACCGTGCCGAGGACCCGCGGGCGCGCGTTCTGCGGCGTACGGCGAAGGAGCTCGCCGCGCCGCGCTTCGAGGTCGCCGAGGCGCTGGAGAAGGCGGCGCTGGAGGAGCTGCACGCGCGGCGCCCCGACCGGGTGCTCGCGACGAACGTGGAGTTCTGGGCGGCGATCGTGCTGGACTTCGCGGAGGTTCCGGCGCACATGTTCACGTCGATGTTCACGTGCGCGCGTACGGCCGGCTGGAGCGCGCACATCCTGGAGCAGAAGCGCACGGGCCGCCTGGTGCGGCCTTCCGCGCGGTACGTCGGTCCCGCGTCGCGCGGCCCGCGGGAGGTCACGGGCTTCGACGACATCGCGCGCTGAGCGGTCGCACGACCGCGGAGGGGCCGGGCCGCTTGTTCCCCGGCCCCTCCGGCGTTTCACGTGCCTTCACGTGCTTGACGTACGCGCGCAGGCGTCAGTCCGGCGCGCTGTCGAATGCGCCGTCGAGCGCGCTGTCGAGCAGTGCGGCCCACTGCGCCACTACGCGCCGGCGTCGCGTCGCGTCGTCGGTGAGGAGGTTGGCGAGGCCCAGGCCGCGGGCCATGTCGAGGAGGCCCTGGACGGTCTCGCGTACGCCGGGAACCGATTCGTCGGCGCCGAGGAGTTCCACCGCGATGCGGTGTGTCTCGCGGCCGACGCGGCCTTCGAGTTCGGTGACGCGGGTGCCGAGCTGGTCCTCGTTGGACGCGGCCACCCACAGGTGGAGGGCGGCCCGGAAGAGCGGTCCCGTGTAGAGGTCGACGAGCGCGCCGATCACGGCCCTGCGGTTCGCGGCGCCTTGCGGGAACAGTGCGCGCAGCGCCGTGGAGCGCTCCTCGGCGACGTACTCGACGGCTGCCGTGAAGAGGTCTTCGCGGGTCGGGAAGTGGTGCTGGGCGGCGCCCCGCGAGACGCCGGCCCGTTCCGCGACGACGGTCACCGTGGAGCCCGCCCAGCCGCGTTCGGCCAGGCAGGACACGGCGGCCTCCAGCAGGCGCTGTCTGGTGGCCCTGGAGCGGTCCTGCTTGGGTGCCTTGCCCGTGCCCGTGGCTGGGGATGGGGATGGGGAGGGGGCTGGGGAGGGGGCCCGGCCCGGGGGTGGAGGTGGGCTCGGGGGTGGGGTTGAGGTCGGGGATGGGGTCACAGCACCCATGCGGGGTCCCGTCGTTCGAGGAATGCCGTCACGCCCTCGGCCGCCTCCCGTGAGGCGAACAGGCGCGCGGAGCGCTCGACGAGCGTGTCCGCGTCCCGGTCGAAAGCTGCCAGCACTGTAGCCGTGACCAGGCGCTTGGACTCGGCCAGCCCCTGGGGGGAGGCCCTGCGCAGCCCGTCGAGCACGGGCGCGAGCGCCTCGTCCACGTCGTCGGACGCGAGGGTGATCAGTCCCGTACGGGCCGCTTCCGCCGCGTCGAACCGTTCCCCGGTCAGGTAGTAGCGGGCGGCGGCGCGCGGGTCCAGGCGCGGCAGCAGCGGCATCGAGACGACGGCGGGGGCGAGCCCGAGCCGGGACTCGGTGAACGCGAAGCTCGCGCCGGGTCCCGCCGCGGAGATGTCGCACGCGCCGAGCAGTCCGAGGCCGCCGGCCCGCACGTGTCCCTCCACCCGTGCCACCACCGGCTTGGGCAGTTCGGCGAGGCCCCGCAGGAGCGCGACGAAGGCCGCCGGACCGGGCGGGGACGTGAGGTCGGCGCCCGCGCAGAAAGTGCCCCCTGTGTGGGTGAGCTGTACGGCCCGTACGGAGGGGTCCTTCGCGCACGCGGACAGGGCGTCGCCGAGCTCGCCGACGAGCCGTGCGGACAGCGCGTTGCGGTTCGCCGGCGAGTCGAGGGTCAGGGTGGTGATCCCACGTTCGTGTGCGGTGAGTACCAGGGTCATGCGCGGTCCCCTTCACGTGCGTGCAGGGCGCGCAGTTCGCGCCTGAGGATCTTTCCGGTGGCCGCCCTGGGGACGCTGGTGAGGAACGCGACGCGGCGGACCTTCTTGTACGGGGCGACGCGTTCGGCGACGTACGCCGTCACGTCGGCCTCGGTGAGACGGGCGGAGGGCTGCGGGACGACGTACGCCATGGGCACCTCTTCGCCGTCCGCGTCGTACACGCCGACGACCGCCGCGTCCGCGATGTCCTCGTGGGTGAGGAGGAGCGCTTCGAGTTCGGCCGGGGCGACCTGGAAGCCCTTGTACTTGATGAGTTCCTTCACGCGGTCGACGACGAAGAGCCAGCCGTCCGCGTCGGTCCTCCCGACGTCGCCGGTGTGCACCCATCCGTCGGCGTCGATCATGGCGGCGGTGGCGTCGGGGCGGCCGAGGTAGCCCTTCATCACCTGGGGGCCACGGATCGCGATCTCGCCCTCCTCTCCGACGCCCATGTCCTTCGTGGGGTCGTCGAGGGAGAGGATGCGCATCTCCGTTCCCGGGAGCAGTTTTCCGACCGTTCCCGGGGGCGGGTTCGGTGCGTTCCGGGGAACGGCGTGCGTGCCGGGGGACAGTTCCGTCATGCCGTACGCCTGGAGGACGGGCGGCAGGCCGAGGCGGTGCGAGCAGGCCCGTGCGAGAGCGGCGTCGAGCGGGGCGGCGGCGCTGACGACGTACTCCAGACTGGACAGGTCGTACGTGGCGACGGCGGGGTGTTTGGCGAGGGCCAGGACGATCGGCGGGGCGACGTACAGGCCGTTGATGCGGTGCTTGTCGATCGCCGTGAGGAACTGGGCGAGGTCGAAGCGCGGAAGTACGACGACCGTCGCACCCTTGCGCAGGGGTGCGTTCATGAGAGCCGTGAGGCCGTAGATGTGGAAGAACGGCAGAACCGCGAGGATGCGGTCGCCGGGGCCCACGGGGATGAAGGGGTCCAGTTGCGCCAGGTTGGTGGCGATGCTGCGGTGCGTCAGCATGACGCCCTTGGGAAGTCCCGTGGTGCCGGACGAGTACGGGAGCACCGCGATGTCCTCGGACGGGTCGATGGCGAGCCGCGGTTCGGGCGCGGTCGAGGCGAGCATGTCGAGGACCGAACGGTGCCCCTCCGCACGGTCGCAGACGAAGATCTCCTCGATCCCGCCGACGAGTTCGGCGGCCCTGCGCGCCACGCCGAGGAGCGGCGAGACGGTGACGATCCAGCGGGCGGAGGAGTCGGCGAGCTGCTTGGCGAGCTCCTCCGCCGTGGACAGCGGGTGGACGGTCGTGACGGAGGCCCCCGCGCGCGTGGCGGCGTAGAAGACCACCGGGTACGCGATGGTGTTGGGGCTGTGCAGGGCGAGTACGTCGCCCTGCCGCAGGCCCGCCTCGGTGAGCGCGGCGGCGACGCGCCGGTGGAAGGCGTCCAGTTGGCCGTACGTGATCGTGTCGCCGTTCGTCCCGTCGATCAGGGCGGGCGTTTCGCCGTACTCGGCGGCCTTCCCGAGCACCGCTTCGTGGATGGGCAGTTCGACGGGTGCTACGGGCGCGTACTCGCTCTGGAACGCCATGACGGTTTCCTCCCGCGGTAGGGGTGGTGGCCAGAATCGCGCGTCCTAGTACGACTTGGGGAGACCCAGGGACTGGTGGGAGACGAAGTTGAGGATCATTTCTCGGCTGACGGGCGCGATACGGGCCACCCGGGCGGCGGTGACGAGCGACGCGAGACCGTACTCGCGGGTGAGTCCGTTGCCGCCCAGGGTGTGGACGGCCTGGTCGACGGCCTTCACACAGGCTTCCGCGGCGGCGTACTTCGCCATGTTGGCGGCCTCGCCCGCGCCGAGGTCGTCGCCCTCGTCGTAGAGGCGGGCGGCCTTCTGCGTCATCAGGCGGGCCAGTTCGAGTTCGATGTGGACCTGGGCGAGGGGGTGGGCGATGGCCTGGTGGGAGCCGATGGGGGCCTTCCAGACTGTGCGTTCCCTGGCGTACTCGACGGCCCTGCCCAGCGCGTAGCGGCCCATGCCCAGGGCGAAGGCGGCGGTCATGACGCGTTCGGGGTTGAGTCCGGCGAAGAGCTGGAGGAGGCCGGCGTCCTCGTCGCCGACGAGGGCTTCGGCGGGCAGGCGCACCTCGTCGAGGACCAGCTCGAACTGCTTCTCCGGGGCCTGGAGTTCCATGTCGATCTGCGAGCGCCGGAAGCCGGGGGTGTCGCGGGGGACGATGAACAGGCACGGTTTGAGGCGGCCCGTCCTCGCGTCCTCCGTGCGGCCGACGATCAGGGTCGCGTCGGCGATGTCGACGCCGGAGACGAAGACCTTGCGTCCGGTGAGCAGCCAGTCCCCCCCACCGTCGCGGCGGGCCGTGGTGGTGATCCGGTGGGAGTTCGATCCGGCGTCGGGTTCGGTGATGCCGAAGGCCATGGTGAGGCTGCCGTCGGCGAGGCCGGGCAGCCAGGTGGCCTTCTGCCGGTCCGTGCCGAAGCGGGCGATGACGGTGCCGCAGATGGCGGGCGAGACGATCATCATGAGGAGCGGGCAGCCGGCGGCCCCCAGCTCCTCCAGGACGATGGACAGTTCCGCCGTGCCGCCGCCCCCTCCGCCGTACTCCTCGGGGAGGTTCACGCCGAGGTAGCCGAGCTCGGCGGCCTCCGCCCAGAGCGCGTCGGGGTGTGCTCCTTCGCGTACGACGGTGGTGGCGTAGGCGCGTCCGTAACGCTTCCCGAGAGCGGCGACGGCCGCTCGGAGCGCCTGGTGTTCCTCGGTCTCCGCGACGGCGGGGCTGGGGCTCATGGCTGCTGTTCCTCCTGGGGCTCTTCGGCGGCCTCTTCGGCCTGTACGACGGCGAGCAGGGCGCCGACCTCGACCTGGTGGCCGGGGGCGGCGTGGAGCGCGGTGAGCGTGCCGGAGGCGGGAGCGCGGACGCGGTGCTCCATCTTCATGGCCTCCAGCCAGAGCAGGGGCTGTCCGGCGGTGACGCGGGCGCCCTCCGTGAGCCCTTCGGCGACGCGGACGACGGTGCCGGGCATGGGCGCGAGCAGGGAGCCCGGTGCGGTGCGGGTGGCGGGGTCGGGGAAGCGGGGCAGGGCGGTGAGGGTGTGGGAGCCGCCGGTGGACGTGTCGACGTACACCCGGCCGCCGGGGTGCGCGGCGACGCGGAAGTGCCGCAGCACGCCGCCGGTTTCGAGGGTCACGTGATCGGCGCGTACGTCGTGCGCGCGCACGTCCGGGAAGCCTTCCGCGGTGAAGCCGTCGCGGGTGCTCCGGTAGCGGATCTCGTGGTCTTCTCCGCCGGGCTCGGTCCGGTAGGTCTTCACCTGGGCCCGGGAGGGGAGGTTGCGCCAGCCGCCGAGGCGGGCGGCCGGTGTTCCCGCCGCCTGCCGGGCGGCGGCGTCGGCGAGGGCGGCGGCGAGCGCGGCCAGCGCCCCTCGCGAGGGGTCCGGGGACGCCTTCGTCAGCTCGCCCAGGTGCCGGTCGTAGAACCCGGTGTCGAGCCGCCCGGCCGCGAAGTCCGGGTGGCGCAGCGAGCGTACGAGCAGCTCCCTGTTGGTCACCGGACCGTGGACGCGGGCCCGCTCCAGGGCGTGGGCGAGCATGCGCACCGCTTCGGCGCGGGTGGGCGCGTGGGCGATCACCTTGGCCAGCATCGGGTCGTAGTGCACCCCGACGACGTCCCCGGCCGCGTACCCGCTGTCGAGCCGCAGTCCGGGCGCCTCGGTGACGCTCAGGGCGTGCAGGGGGCCCGCCTGCGGCTGCCAGTCCCGGGAAGGGTCCTCCGCGTAGAGGCGGGCCTCCACGGCGTGCCCCGAGGGGAGCGGCGGTCCGGGCGGCAGGGCCCCGCCCTCGGCGACGCGCAGCTGGAGCGCCACCAGGTCGATGCCGAACACCGCTTCCGTCACCGGGTGCTCGACCTGGAGGCGGGTGTTCATCTCCAGGAAGTACGGGCTGCCCCCGGCGGAGACCAGGAACTCGACGGTTCCCGCGCCCCGGTAGTCCACCGCCCGCGCCGCCGCCACGGCGGCGTCGTACAGGGTGGCGCGCAGGGCGTCGTCCAGGCCGGGCGCGGGGGCCTCCTCCACGACCTTCTGGTGGCGGCGCTGGAGGGAGCAGTCGCGGGTGCCGAGCGCCCACACCGTGCCGTGCGCGTCGGCCATCACCTGGACCTCGACGTGGCGGCCGCGTTCGACGTACGGCTCGGCGAAGACCTCGCCGTCGCCGAAGGCCGCGTGCGCTTCCGCGGTGGCCGCTGCGAGCTCTCCCGGGAGCGCCGCCAGGTCGCGTACGACGCGCATGCCTCTGCCGCCGCCGCCCGCCGCCGCCTTGAGGAGCAGCGGGAGGTCCGCCTCGGTGGCCCGGTCGGGGGCGACGGGGGCCAGGAGGGGGACGCCGGAAGCGGCCATGAGTTCCTTGGCGCGCGTCTTGGAGGCCATGGCGTCGATCGCTCCGGGGGGCGGTCCGATCCACACCAGGCCGGCGTCCAGTACGGCGCGGGCGAACCCGGCGTTCTCGGAGAGGAAGCCGTACCCGGGATGCACCGCGTCCGCTCCGGCGGCCAGGGCCGCCTCCACGAGGAGATCGCCGCGCAGGTACGTGTCGGAAGGGGCCGTTCCCGGGAGGCGTACCGCGGCGTCCGCGGAACGCGCGTGGAGCGCTCCCGTGTCCGCGTCGGAGTACACGGCGACCGTGGTGATGCCGAGCCGCGCGCACGTACGGAAGACCCGGCAGGCGATCTCGCCCCGGTTGGCGACGAGGACGGAGGAAATCATCGGTGAGCCCCTCACATCCGGAAGACGCCGAAGCCGCCGCGCGCGCCTTCGACCGGTGCCGTGTGGATCGCGGACAGGCACAGGCCGAGCACGGTCCTGGTGTCGCGCGGGTCGATGACCCCGTCGTCGTACAGCCGCCCCGACAGGAACATCGGCAGGGACTCCGCCTCGATCTGCTGCTCGACCACGGCGCGCAGGCCGGCGTCGGCCTCGTTGTCGTACGGCTGCCCCTTCGCCGCGGCGGACGCGCGCGCGACGATCGACAGGACGCCGGCGAGCTGCTGCGGACCCATGACGGCGGACTTGGCGCTGGGCCAGGCGAAGAGGAAGCGGGGGTCGTAGGCGCGGCCGCACATGCCGTAGTGGCCCGCCCCGTAGGAGGCGCCCATCAGCACCGACAGGTGCGGCACCCGCGAGTTCGACACCGCGTTGATCATCATCGCGCCGTGCTTGATGATGCCGCCCTGCTCGTACTCCCTGCCGACCATGTAGCCGGTGGTGTTGTGCAGGAAGAGGAGCGGGATGTCGCGCTGGTTCGCCAGCTGGATGAACTGGGCGGCCTTCTGGGACTCCGCGCTGAACAGCACGCCCTGCGCGTTGGCCAGCACCCCCACCGGGTAGCCGTGCAGCCCGGCCCACCCCGTCACCAGGCTGGGCCCGTACAGCGGCTTGAACGCGTCGAAGTCCGAGCCGTCGACGATCCGGGCGATGACCTCGTGGGGGTCGAAGGGGGTCTTCAGATCGCCGGGAACGATGCCGAGCAGCTCCTCGGGGTCGTACTTCGGCGGCTCGGCGGGGCCCGGACCGGGGTGTGCCTTGCGCCAGTTGAGGCGGGCGACCACGCGGCGTGCCTGGCGCAGCGCGTCGTGCTCGTCCAGGGCGAAGTGGTCGGCGAGGCCGGAGGTGCGGGCGTGCATGTCGGCGCCGCCCAGGGATTCGTCGTCCGACTCCTCGCCCGTGGCCATCTTCACCAGGGGCGGGCCGCCGAGGAAGACCTTCGACCGGTCTTTGATCATGACGGTGTGGTCGGACATGCCGGGGATGTACGCCCCGCCGGCGGTGGAGTTGCCGAACACGACCGCGACGGTCGGGATGCCGGCCGCCGAGAGGCGGGTGAGGTCGCGGAAGAGCGCGCCGCCGGGGATGAAGATCTCCTTCTGGGAGGGGAGGTCCGCACCGCCGGACTCGACGAGGCTGACGCAGGGGAGGCGGTTCGCGTACGCGATCTCGTTCGCCCGCAGGGCCTTCTTGAGGGTCCAGGGGTTGGAGGCGCCGCCGCGGACCGTCGGGTCGGTGGCGGTGATCACGCACTCGACGCCTTCGACGATGCCGATCCCGGTGACCATGGACGCGCCCACGGCGTAGGCGCTGCCCCAGGCGGCGAGCGGTGACAGTTCCAGGAACGGGGTGTCGGGGTCGAGCAGCAGCTCGACGCGTTCGCGGGCGAGCAGTTTGCCGCGTTCGCGGTGGCGGGTGACGTACTTCTCGCCGCCGCCGGCGAGCGCCTTGGCGTGCTCGGCGTCGAGGGCGGCCAGCTTGGCGAGCATGGCCGCGCGGTGGGCGGCGTACTCGGGGGACCTGGGGTCCAGTGCGGAGGGGAGCACGGTCACGGGGTCACCGCCGCGGGGTGTCGCACCGCCGGGCGGCGGGAAGGCCGTTGCGCCGCAGGAGTGGTCACAGGGGGCGTCACAGGAGTACCTCCGGGATGTCGGTGTGCCGGGAGCGGAGCCACTCGCCCAGTGCCTTCGCCTGGGGGTCGAAGCGGACCCGGGACGCGACGCCCTCGCCCAGGAGGCCCTCGACCACGAAATTCAGCGCGCGCAGGTTCGGCAGGACGTGCCGCGTCACGGGAAGGTCCGCCGTCTCCGGAAGCAGCTCCCGGAAGCGGTCCACCGTCAGCGCGTGCGCCAGCCACCGCCACGCGTCCTCCGAGCGCGCCCACACGCCGACGTTCGCGTCCCCGCCCTTGTCCCCGCTGCGGGCGCCCGCGACGAGTCCGAGCGGCGCCCTGCGCGTCGGCGCCGGCCCCGCCCACGCCGTGGGCAGGGGAACAGCCGCGTCGGCCGTCTCGAACGCCTCAAGCGCCTCAAGCGCCTCAAGCGCCCTCGTGCGTACGGGGTGCGGCACCCTCACCCGTTCTCCGTCCGGCAGCACCGCCACGTGGTCGACCTCCTCCGCGGCGATGTACAGCGCCTCGAAGACTCCGTACGGAGCGCCCTTCCCGGGTGGCGCCGTCACATGGAAGCCCGGGTAGCTGCCGAGTGCGAGCTCGACCGCCGCTCCGCTGACCGCGCGGCCGACGTTCGCCGGATCCGGGTCCCGTACGGTCAGCCGCAGCAGCGCGCTCGCGCACTCCTGGGTGTCCGCGTCCGGCCGGTCCGTGCGCACCAGCTCCCAGCGGACCTCCGCCGGCCGCCGCCCGGCCGCCGGCAGCGCGTCCTCCACCTGGTCCCGTACGAGCGCGGCCTTCGCCTCGACGTCCAGGCCGGTCAGTACGAACACCACCTCGTCGCGCCACCCGCCGACACGGGTCAGCCCCACCTTGAGGGTGGGCGGCGGGGCCTCTCCGCGTACGTCCGAGATCCGCACCCGGTCGGGCCCGTCCGGTGCGAGGCGGACGGTGTCCAGGCGTGCCGTGACGTCGGGACCGGCGTACCGGGGGGCGCCCGTTTCGTACAGCAGCTGCGCGGTGACCGTTCCCGTGTCGACGTGGCCGCCCGTTCCCCGGTGCTTCGTGACGACCGAGGAACCGTCGGAACGGATCTCCGCGAGCGGGAACCCGGGACGCCTCGCGCGGTGTTCCGGGGAACGGTCGGCGAAGAACGCGTAGTTGCCGCCCGTCGCCTGGGTCCCGCACTCCAGCACGTGCCCGGCCACCACCGCCCCCGCGAGGCGGTCGTACTCCTCGGGCCCCCAGCCGAACCACCACGCGGCCGGCCCGGTGACGAGCGCCGCGTCCGTGACGCGTCCCGTCACCACCACGTCCGCGCCCGCCCGCAGGCACTGCGCGATGCCGCCGCCTCCCAGGTAGGCGTTGGCGGTCAGGGCCCCTTCGGGCAGCGGCAGACCGTCGCCCTCCACATGCGCGACCCGCACCGGCACACCGGTGCGGCCGGCGAGTTCCCGTACGGCGTCGGCGAGACCTCCCGGGTTCAGCCCTCCCGCGTTGGTCACGATCCGCACCCCGCGCTCGTGCGCCAGGGCGAGGTTCTCCTCCAGCTGCCGCAGGAAGGTCTTGGCGTACCCGAGGCGCGGGTCCTTCAGCCGGTCGCGTCCGAGGACGAGCATGGTCAGTTCGGCGAGGTAGTCCCCGGTGAGGACGTCGAGCGCACCGCCGGTGAGCATCTCCCTCATCGCGTCGAAGCGGTCGCCGTAGAAGCCGGAGGCGTTCCCGATCCGCAGCGGCCGCCGCCCCGTCGCGGCGCTCACGCCCCTCCCCCGTCCCGCTTCGATTCGCGCCCCGCGTCTCCCCCGTCCCGCTTCGGCTCGCGCCCCGCGCCCGCAGGCCCGGCGAACGCCTGTGCGATGTCCAACCACCGGTCGGCGTCGGCGCCCTCGGCACGTACGGCGAGATCGTCACGGTGGGCCCGCCGCGTCACCAGGAGGCAGAAGTCGAGCGCCGGTCCGGTGACCCGCTGACGGGCGTCCTCGGGCCCGTACGCCCACAGCCTCGGCCCATGCCCGTCCGGTGCGGTCAGCTCCACCCGGAACTCCTCGGCGGGCGGCGCCAGTCCCCGTACCGCGAAGGCGTAGCCGCGCGCCCGCACCCCGATCCGGGCCACGTGCCGCAACCGCGCCGTCGGCTCCCGGCGTACGCCCACCGCGTCCGCGATGTCCTGCCCGTGCGCCCAGGTCTCCATCAGCCGCCCGGTCGCCATGGAAGCGGCGCTCATCGACGGCCCGTACCAGGGGAACCTCGCCCCGTCCGGCGCCGCCCGCAGCGCGCGCCGGAGCCGCTCGCGTCCGTCCCGCCACCGCGCCAGCAGTTCACCGGCCGGCAGCCCGGCCCCCGCCTCGGCGCCCTCGTCGACGAAGCGCTCGGGCGCGGCCAACGCCTTCCGGACCTCCGCCGCGAAGCCCTCGGGGTCGGTGACGGACAGCAGCGCCGCCGTGTCCGTCCAGGCCAGGTGGGCGATCTGATGGGCGATGCTCCAGCCCGGTGCGGGCGTGGCGAGCGACCACTGCCGCTCGCTCAGGCCGCCCGCCAACTGGTCGAGTTCGTCCCCTTCGGCACGGAGGTCGTCGAGCACGGCTGCCGGATCGGACACGGTGCGCTCCCCTCGGGGTAGGGCGATGTGTCCCGGAGCATGGCAGCGCTTCAGAAAACAAGCAAGCGTGCTTGCATTATTTCTGCGACGGCTTCGAGCGGGACGACGCGACGAACCCGGACCGCTCCCGGGCCCTGTGGCGCGCCTTGCCCCTGACCCGGATCCCGCTCACAGCCCCTCTGCCGGCCGGGTCGCCGGCCCCTCCGACCCGTCCGCCGGTTCCGCCGCGAGTCCTTCGGCCAGCACCTCCGCCAGGTGCCTCGCCCGGCGGCCCGCCAGCTGTTCCAGCTGGGTGCGGCAGGAGAAGCCGTCCGCCAGGAGCTCCGTTCCCTGTGCGGCCTCGCGCACCGACGGGAGCAGCTGTTCCTCCGCGCAGGCCACCGACACGTCGTAGTGGCCGCGCTCGAAGCCGAAGTTCCCGGCGAGGCCGCAGCAGCCGCCGCTGAGGGGCCCTGCGAGGCCGGCCCGCTCGCGCAGTCGCTGTTCCGCCGCGTCGCCCAGTACGGCGTGCTGGTGGCAGTGCGTCTGGCCGGCGACCGGGCGGTCGATCACGGGTGGCCGCCAGTGCGGGGCGTACTCCTCCAGTGCCTGCGCGAAGGTGCGTACCGAGGAAGCGAGCGCGGCCGCTCTCGGGTCGTCCGGGAGGAGCTCGGGGAGGTCCGCCTTGAGGGCGGCCGCGCAGCTCGGCTCCAGGACGACGACGGGCAGCCCGGCGGCGCGTTCCATGCCGTCCAGGGTGCGGCGCATGACCGCGCGGGCCCTGTCGAGCTGTCCGGTCGAGACGTACGTCAGGCCGCAGCACAGCTGCCGCGGGGGCACCGCGACCCGCAGGCCGGCCGCTTCCAGCACGCGCACGGCGGCCCGTCCGACGTCCGGGGAGAGGTGGTCGGTGAAGGTGTCGGGCCACAGGACGACCGTCGTCGTACCAGGCTCCTGCGCCGGCTGACGCCCGGCCCTGTTCCGCGCTCGCCACCAGCTCCTGAAGGTGCCGGGCGCGGGGGCGGGCAGGTCGCGTTCCGGTGCGATGCCTCCCAGACGCTTCACGAGAGCGGCCACCGGACGTACCCGGGAAGCGGGCCGCAGCACACGCGTGAACGGCGCCGCCGCACGCAGCCACACGGGAAGCCACCCCATCGCGTAGTGCGCGGCGGGGCGCACACGGCCCCTGTAGTGGTGGTGCAGGAATTCCGCCTTGTACGTCGCCATGTCGACGCCCACCGGGCAGTCGCTCCGGCACCCCTTGCAGGACAGGCACAGGTCGAGGGCGCCGCGCACCTCCTCCGACCGCCAGCCGTCCGTGACGACCTCCCCCGCGAGCATTTCGTGCAGCAGACGCGCGCGCCCGCGCGTGGAGTGCTGTTCGTCGCCGGTGGCGCGGAAGGAGGGGCACATCACGCCCGCTCCCGACGGCGTCTCCGTCCGGCACTTGGCGACACCCACACAGCGGCGTACGGCGGCGGAGAAGTCCCCGCCGTCGTGGGGGTAGGCGAAGGTGACGTCGACGGGCTCCCCGGGCAGCACCGCGAAGCGCAGGTCCTCGTCCAGCCGCGCGGGGCGGGCGAGCATGCCCGGGTTCATTCCGCCGGCCGGGTCCCACACGTCCTTGAACCGGCCGAAGAGCGCCACGAGTTCGTTCCCGTACATCTTCGGGAGCAGTTCGGCGCGTGCCTGTCCGTCGCCGTGTTCACCGGAGAGCGAGCCGCCGTGCGCGACGACGAGTTCCGCCTGTTCCTCGGAGAACGCGCGGAAGCGCCGTACGCCGCTCTCGCTCAGCAGGTCGAAGTCGATACGGACGTGGACGCAGCCGTCGCCGAAGTGGCCGTAGGGCGTGCCGCGCAGACCGTGTCCGGCGAGCAGGGACCTGAAGTCGCGCAGGTACGCGCCGAGCCGTGCGGGCGGTACGGCGCAGTCCTCCCAGCCGGGCCATGCCTCGCTCCCGTCGGGCATCCGCGTCGCCGTACCGCCGGCGTCCTCGCGGACGCGCCACAGGGCGCGCTGCTGCGCCGGTCCCGTGACGACCTCCGCGTCGAGCGCCTGGGCGGCCTTCAGCAGCTGTCGCGCACGGGAGAGCGCCTCGGCCGGCGTGTCCCCGCCCATCTCCACGAACAGCCACGCACGGCCGCGCGGCAGCAGGGCCCGCTCCCGTTCGGGCACCAGGTCCTCGGCCATGCCCTCCACGGTGAGCGGGCCGTACGGAAGGAGCGCGGGCGCGGCCTCGGCGGCGGCGCTCTCGTCGGCGTACCCGAGAACGGCGAGTACCCGTGCGCGAGGTGCGTCCACCAGGCGTACGGTCGCCCTGCTCATCACTGCGAGCGTTCCCTCGCTTCCGCAGAACGCCCGCGCGACGTTCACGCCGTTCTCGGGAAGCAGCGCGTCCAGTGCGTATCCGGAGATGCGGCGCGGCAGTTCGGGGAACCCGGTGCGCAGGAGCGCGAGGTTGCCGTTCACCAGTGCGCGCAGTCCTTCGGGTGCGTCGCTGCGCCAGCCCTGGCCGAGGCGCAGTTCCTCTCCGCCGCCGTAGCGGACGACCGAGAGGTCGTAGATGTTGTCGGCTGTCGTTCCCCACGCCACCGAGTGCGAGCCGCACGCGTTGTTCCCGATCATGCCGCCGAGCGTGCAGCGGCTGTGCGTGGAGGGGTCCGGCCCGAACGTCAGCCCGTACACCCCCGCGGCGGCCCGCAGATCGTCGAGGACGACGCCCGGCTGGACCACGACCGTACGGGTCCCGGGATCCAGTTCCGTGATGGCGCGCATGTGCCGGGTGAAGTCGAGGACGACGCCCGTGCCGGTCGCCTGTCCCGCGATCGACGTGCCGCCGCCGCGCGGCACGACGGGCACCCCGTACGTCCGGCAGACGGCGAGCGCGGCGGCCAGGTCCTCCGTGTCGCGCGGGGCGACGACGCCGAGCGGCACGCGCCGGTAGTTGGAGGCGTCCATCGTCATCAGAGCGCGCGCCGCCGCGTCGAAGGCCACCTCACCGCGGACGGCACCGCGCAGCTCGCGCGCCAGCGCCGCCGTGTCGTGCCTGCGCCATGCGTTCCTCTGTTCGGGCATGCACCCAAGGATGCCCCTCGCACCCCCTGCCCGAACCGGCCGTTCCCGCGTCGAAGCCGTGCCGTTCCCGCACCCCGGCCACACCCCTCCCCCGCCCCCTCCGCACCTCGTCCCCACCCCGCCCGTACGCCCGTCTCCGACGTCTCACCCCCCGAAGCCCACGTCTCACGGGCCGGACACGCGTCTCCAGCACCCCTGCGGACCGGCTACGCTCCGGCTCGTGGCTGAGATCCAGATTCCCGCTGACATGAAGCCCGCCGACGGCCGTTTCGGCGCGGGCCCCTCCAAGGTGCGTACGGAGGCGCTGGACGCCCTGGCCGCCACCGGCACCTCCCTTCTCGGTACGTCCCACCGCCAGGCCCCGGTCAAGAACCTGGTCGGCTCGGTGCGCGACGGCGTACGCGACCTCTTCCAGCTCCCCGAGGGCTACGAGGTGGTCCTGGGCAACGGCGGCTCCACCGCCTTCTGGGACATCGCGACCCACGGCCTGATCGAGCAGAAGTCCCAGCACCTGAACTTCGGCGAGTTCTCGTCGAAGTTCGCGAAGGCCGCCGAGCTGGCGCCCTGGCTGGACGACCCGACCGTGATCGCCTCCGACCCCGGCACGCACCCGAACCCGCGGGCCGAGGCGGGCGTCGACGTCTACGCCTTCACCCACAACGAGACCTCGACCGGTGTCGCGGCCCCGGTCAAGCGCGTCGAGGGCGCCGACGCCGGCTCCCTCGTCCTGGTCGACGCCACGTCCGGCGCGGGCGGCCTGCCGGTCGACATCGCCGAGACCGACGTCTACTACTTCGCCCCGCAGAAGTCCTTCGCCTCCGACGGCGGCCTGTGGATCGCGGTCTTCTCCCCCGCCGCCCTGGAGCGCGCCGCGCGCGTTCACGCGTCCGGCCGCCACATCCCGGAGTTCTTCAGCCTGCCCACGGCGATCGACAACTCCCTCAAGAACCAGACGTACAACACCCCGGCGCTCGCGACCCTCTTCCTGCTGGACGACCAGCTGAAGTGGATCAACACGCAGGGCGGCCTCGACTGGTCGACCCGCCGCACCGCGGCCTCCGCCGCCAATCTGTACGGCTGGGCCGAGGAGTCCAAGTACGCGACGCCGTTCGTCACCGACCCGGCCAAGCGTTCGCAGGTCATCGGCACGATCGACTTCTCCGACGAGATCGACGCCACGGCGGTCGCCAAGGCGCTGCGCGCCAACGGCATCGTCGACACGGAGCCGTACCGCAAGCTGGGCCGCAACCAGTTGCGCGTGGCGATGTTCCCGGCGATCGACCCGGCCGACGTCCAGGCCCTGACCGCCTGCGTCGACTACGTGATCGAGAAGCTCTAGGCGTACGCGCGCGGCCGATAACCGCCCTGTGCAGCCCCCGCCGCGCTGTCTACAGTCCGAAGGGCCCCGGCGCTTCGTCCATGCGCCGGGACGCTTGAATGTTTGACATGAGCACGACAGTTCCTTCGGTTGGACCCCCCAAGTTCGCCCGACGACCGATCGGAGCACCATGCCCAGCCACGCACCCAAGCACCGAGAGGTGCTCGTCGGCGGTGCGGCCGCCGCACTGCTCGCCTCCACCCTGTTCGCACAGAACGCCTCCGCGGCCTCCGGCGCCGGGATCGTCGCGCCGCCCGACAAGATCGTCATCGAGATCGCGACCGTCAACGGATCGGGCTGCCCGCAGGGAACGGCCGCCGTGGCCGTCTCTCCGGACAACACGGCCTTCACCGTCACGTACAGCGAGTACCTGGCCCAGGTCGGCCTCGGCGCGAAGCCGACCGACTTCCGCAAGAACTGCCAGCTCAACCTGATCGTGCACGTCCCGCACGGCTTCACCTACGCGGTCGCCGGCGCCGACTACCGCGGCTACGCCCGCCTTCAGGCGGGCGCCACCGCCACCCAGAAGGCGTCGTACTACTTCCAGGGCTCCCCCGACACGGCGTCCAGGACCCATCCGCACACCGGGCCGTACGACAACAACTGGCAGGCGACCGACGAGACCGACTGGGGTCAGCTGGTCTGGGCGCCCTGCGGGGTGAAGCGGAACTTCAACATCAACACTGAGCTGCGCGTCAGCGCGGGCACCTCCGACCCGGCGAGGACGAACAGCTTCATCGCCATGGACGCGACGGACGGCGACATCAGAACCATCTACCGGCTGGCCTGGAAGGAGTGCCCGGCCTAGCCGCCCCGGGTGGGCCCGCCCCCTCCCGGGCCCACCCCCAGGCCGGCCCACACCCCGGCTCACCGGCTCACCGGCTCAGGCTCTGGAACCGCCGTACCGCCAGCGGCAGGAACACCGCCGTGATCACCAGCGGCCAGACCACCGCCATCAGCACCGCGTTCTCCTCGATCCACGAGCCGCCGCTCACCGGCTGCCCGAACAGCTCGCGGGCCGCCGTGACCGTCGACGAAACCGGGTTCCAGGCCGCGACCGGGCCCAGCCAGCTCGGCATCAGGGACGGTGCCACGAAGATGCTGGAGACCATCGTCAGCGGGAAGGCCACCGCGTACAGTCCCCCCGCCGCCTCCGCGCTGGGGACGAGCAGCCCCAGCCACACCCCCACCCAGATCAGGCTGAAGCGCAGCAGCAGGAGCAGCCCGAAGGCCGCCACGGCGGCGGGCACTCCCCCCTCGGCCTTCCAGCCGACCAGCAGGGCCGTCACCGCGAGGATCGTCAACTCGGCGCAGGCGACCAGCAGATCGGACACGCCCCGCCCGGACGCCACCGCCGACGGCGCCATCGGCATGGAGCGGAAGCGGTCGATGACGCCCTTCGTGGAGTCGGTGACCACGGCCATCGTGGTGTTCATGAACCCGAAGGCCATGGTCGAGGCGAACATCCCGGGCATCAGGAACTCCCGGTAGTCCCCGCCCCCGGGCACCGCCATCGCCTCGCCGAAGACGAATCCGTACAGCAGCACGGAGATGATCGGGAAACCGAGCTGCCAGACGATCGCGACGGGCTGGCGGTGGTAGTGGGTGAGGGTGCGCCTGGTGACGTTCCAGCAGTCGGCCAGCGCCCAGTACAACCGCCGGTCGGGCCCCGTCAGGGTCACGTCCGTGGTGCCGACCGCGGTGACTGCGCTCGTCCTGTTCATGCCGCTGCCTCCTCTTCCGTACGGTGTCCGGTCAGGCGCAGGAACACGTCGTCGAGGCTCGGCCTGCGCAGTCCGATGTCCTCCACCGCGATTCCCCCGTCCCGCAAGGTCCGCGCCACCTCCGTCAGGGCCGCCACCCGGTCGCCCACCTGCGCGTGCACGCGCAGCGCCGCACCGTCCGTCTCCGGTTCGGTTTCCGACACCCGCGCGATCACCTCGGCGGTCATCCCCAAGTCCTCCGCCTGGGCGACCACGACTTCGATACGGTCGCCGCCGACCCGGTTCTTCAGCCCGTCCGGGGTGTCGTCGGCGATGGCCCGCCCCCGGTCGATGACGGTGATGTGCGAGGCGAGCCTGTCGGCCTCGTCCAGGTACTGGGTCGTCAGCAGCACGGTCGTGCCGCCGGCCACCAAGTCCCGTACCGCGCCCCAGATCTCTCCCCGTCCCCGCGGGTCGAGCCCGGTCGTCGGCTCGTCGAGGAAGAGCACCTGCGGGGCGAGGATCATCGACGCGGCGAGGTCCAGCCGGCGGCGCATCCCGCCGCTGTACGCGCCCACGCCCTCGTCCGCCGCCTCCACCAGGCCGAACTGTTCCAGGAGTTCCCCGGCCCGCGCCCTCGCCCGTTTCCCTCCCAGGTGGAAGAGGCGGCCGAACATCTCCAGGTTCTGCCGTCCCGTGAGGACCTCGTCGACCGCGGCGTACTGTCCGGTGAGACCGATCCTGCGGCGTACGAGCCGGGGATCGCGGGCCACGTCCGCGCCCGCGACCCGCGCCCGGCCGCCGTCGAACCCGAGCAACGTGGACAGGACGCGCACGGCGGTGGTCTTGCCCGCGCCGTTGGGGCCGAGCAGGCCGTGGACGGTGCCGGGGCGGACGGCGAGGTCGAAGCCGTCGAGAGCGGGCTTTCCGGCGTACCTCTTCTGGATTCCTTCCGCCCGCACGGCGTAATCGGTGGCACTCACCAAGGGCTCCCTTCCCGTTCACGACAAAACTGAGTACGGCGTACCCTGATGAGAGTACACCGTACTCAGTTTTCGTTCAGGAGATTTAAGGTGGCTCCATGAAGAAGACGACCGGGACAGGCAACACGAGCGCCACGAGCGGCAGTGGCGACATCGGCCGCAGCCTCGAACTCCTCTGGGGCACGGGCGACCGCCCCAGCCGGGGCCCCAAGCCCGGCCTCACGCTCGACCGCATCGTCGCCACCGCCGTCGGGATCGCGGACGCCGAGGGCATGGACGCCGTGTCGATGCGCCGCCTCTCCACCGAACTCGGCACCGGCACCATGTCGCTGTACCGCTACGTGCCGGGCAAGGCCGAACTGCTCGACCTGATGCTGGACCGTGTCCAGGGCGAGCCGCTCGACGCCGCCGGCACCCGCGGACCGGTGGACTGGCGGGCGGCCGTCGAGTCCATGGCCCGCACCCACCTCGGTCTCCTGCGGCGCCACCCGTGGCTGCTCAGGATCAACCAGGCGCGCACCGTCCTCGGCCCCAGCGCGGTGCGCGGCCTCGAAGTGTCCCTGGCCGGCCTCAAGGGCATGGGGCTGCGCGACGCCGAACTGATCTCGGTGATCATCGCGGTCCAGAGCTTCGTCGTCGGCATCGCCCGTATGGAGGCCGAGGCCGACGAGGCGGCCAAGGAGACGGGGCTGAGCCACGAGGACTTCTGGGAGGGGCAGCGGCCGTACCTCGAAAGGGCCATGGCGAGCGGCGAGTTCCCGCTGATGGCCGCACTCGCCGAGGACGCCTTCTCCACCGGCTTCGACCACTTCGCATTCGGCCTGCGCCGGCTGATCGACGGCTTCGAGACCCTGGTGGCGAAGCGCGCCGAGGAGTGACCCCCGGCACCACTCGCCCGTCCGCCCGACCGTATGCACGCACGCACAAGGGCTCGCGGGGCTCACGGGCCCCGCTCCCGGGTCCCGCGCCCGGTCGCCCTCAGAACCGCGCGTGCGCCGTGATGTCCGCGCCGAACTGGTCGATCATCCCGGGCGTCACCGTCGGCCGGCACTGCGCGATCGCCGCCAGGTAGTCCTCGGTGCTCGCGCCCAGCGCGCGCGAATCGCCCGCACCGGCCCCGACCTCCTCCAGGTCCCGCTCGAACGCGGCCTGGGCGGCGATGCGGGCCGCGTGCTCGATGTCCGCCGGGGTGAACAGTTCACTGGCCGCGACCAGCACCGCCACGTCCACATCGGCCCGGCCGTCCGTGTACCGGGACCAGATCGCCGCCCGCGCCGCCGTGTCCGGCGTACCGATGGGGATCAGGTAGTCGAACCTGCCGGGCCGCAGGAACGCCGGGTCGAGCGACCGGACGGAGTTGGTGGCGCACACCAGCAGACGCTCGTCGCCCTCCCGGAAGCCCGGTATCAGCTTGAGCAGCTCGTTGGTCACTCCGTGCATCCCGCCCGGCTGGGCGGGTTCGGTGCGTACCGGAGCGATCTCCTCCACCTCGTCGATGAAGACCAGCACCCGCTCCAGTTCCGCGATACGGGCGAACGCGTCGCGCAGGGCCGCGGCGAGGTTGCCCTCGTCGGCCAGCCGCGACGGCAGCAGTTCGACGAACGGCCAGCCCAGCTTGGAAGCGATGCCTCTCGCGAACGTCGTCTTGCCGGTCCCGGGAGGCCCGAAGAGGGCGATCGCCCGCGGCGGCCGGACCCCGTGCCGGGCGGCGCGCTCCGGCTGCGCGAGCGGCAGTACGACGCGCCGCTCGATCAGGTCCTTCTCCGCCTCCATGCCGGCCACCTTCGCCCAGAGGTCACTGGGCAGGAACCGCCCGCCCAGGTCCTCCAGGAGGCTGGCCGAGGGGCCGTGCAGCGGCTCGACCTTCTCGAAGTACGCCACGGCCGGCCGGCGCGTGTAGCCCGCGTTGAGCAGCCCTTCGCCGAGCAGGTCCTCCTCGGGCAGCACATACGCGATACGCCCCACCCGCGCCGCGACGAGCCGCCGTTCCAGCTCCACCAGGAGGGCGCTGGCCAGCCCCCGCCCGCGCCAGGCCGAGGAGATCGCGATGCGCATCACCCAGGCGCGCTCCCCGGCGACACAGGCGAGCGCCGCGCCGATGGGGACGCCCTGGTGCACGGCGACGACGGCGGGCTGGCGCGAGGTGAGCGCACCGATGCACTCGGCGAGAGAGAAGACCGACTCCTGTCCGAGTTCGGCCGTGGTGTCGATCAGGTGGACCACTGCCGCGAGATCGCTCTCGCGGTAGTCATGGATCAGCCAGTTCACCAGTGCCGCCCCTCGTAGGTGCTGGTGTTGTTCCGGTGAGGCTAGGGGCGGCGGTGCGGCGGGTCCTGCGCCGCTGTGCACAATCCCCGGCGGGAAACCCGACGTTCCGTCCGTAGCCAGGGCGGCCGGTGAACGCGTGGGGGAACGGGCGTATGGGCCATCGGTCCGTTCCCGGGAACGGACCGATGGCCCCCCGCCCGCGTGCGCGGAACGGAAGGCCATCCACCCGTGAGGGTGCTGATCACTCATGGTGCTGGTCACGCAGGGTGCTGATCGCGCAGGGCGCTCGGCACGCATGGCGCTGATGACGCCGAGGGCCGACTCGACTAGTCGGGCGGGTACTGCCCCTGGCCGCCCGTCGCGCCCTCCTGCTGGCTCTGCTCCTGCAGCCGCCGGGCCTTCTCCTGCAGCTTCTGACGCTCCTGCGGGTCGGTCGCACGCTCCGCCGCCTGCTTCAGCTGCTCGGCCTTGTCTCGCATCTGCTGTACGCGGCCACGGGATTCGCCTGCAACGCTCATCGTCACTCCTTGACGCTAGGAAGAGCGGGTCCCCTCCAGCGAAGCAGCAACCCGTCACCCTCGCACGCCGAAATGTCACTGTCCGTTACGCCGCCCCCTGGGATCGCCGCCCCTAGGGCCGCCGCCGCCGCTTCAGTCCCAGGAACGCGGCCACCACGCCCCCGAGCACGACGAGCCCCAGCGTGACCTCCCCGTCACCACCACCGCCGCCGCCGCCCCCCTCACCACCACCACTCGAACCCCCTTCCCCGGAAGGGGACTTGCCTTCGCCTCCCCGTCCCTCCCCGCCGCCTTCCCTGCCCTTCACTTCCACCCGCTCGACTTCGCTCCCGACGCCCTCGGAGCCGAACATCATGGCCGTACCGTCGGCCGTGTACGTCACCGACTCGGCCTGCCTCTGGAACGGCGCTCCCACCCCCCGGTCGGCCCCCAGCCGTCCCCCGCCCCCGGACCCGCCCCCGGCCTTCCACTCGTACGCACGCGCACTGAGGTAGGAGCGCAGCACCAGTTCGTTCCCGTCCGGCGAGAACGCCCCGTCCGTCACCCACGGCACCTCGCCCACCCGCCGGAAGACGTTCGTGCCGCCGGCCGACAGCCGGGCGGGCCCTTCGTAGAGCCCACCGCCGTCCTCGTTCTTGCTGGCGATGTAGACCCGGCCGGTCCTGGGGTGCACCATCAGGGCCTCGGCGTCGCGCGCCCCGTCTGCGTACTCCACCGTGAACTGCGTCGCGTCGACCGTCGCGTCGCCGAGCTTCCCGGGCTCGGGGAAGCGGTAGATCCAGACGTGGTCCCAGGTCCCGCCCAGGTTGTCGCCGATGTCGCCGACGTATATGTTCCCGTCGGCTCCGATCGAGATCGCTTCGACGTCGCGCGGCGCACCGACCCCGCGCAGGGTGAGGGTCGCGACCGTCTCCCCGCTCCTGGAGTCCACGGCATAGACGAACGCCCCGTCGTCGCTGTCGTTGTGCGTCCAGTAGACGCCGGGATGGATGCGGCTGGCGGCCAGGCCGCTGGACTCGGTGATCCGCGGGTCCTTGATCGTGAAGCCGTCCTCGGCGGCGGCGGTACCGGCCGCGCCCAGCAGAAGAGCGGCGGTGGCGGCGACAACGGGAACGGCGGCGTACGGGAGCGAGCGCATGGCCCAAGTGTTCATCATCACGTCGCAGGCCACGGCGGTGATCCGGGATGATGACGCAATGCGCTTCCTGTTTGTCGGCGACTCCATGACCGTCGGGCGCGCCGGCGACTTCACGTGGCGCTACCGCATGTGGCAGCACCTGACGGCGTCGTTCGGCGGCCCCTTCGAGGTTGTCGGCCCCCGCACCGAGCTGTACGACGCCGCCGTTGATGCCCCGGTCTCCCGCGCGTACGCCGATCCGGCCTTCCCGCCGCACGCCCGCCGCCACCTGTCGGGCTGGGGCGAGGGATGGCTGCACATGGCACCCCTGATCCGGGAGACGGTCGCCTCCTCCGGGGCGGACGTCCTCCTGGTCTCCCTGGGCCTGATAGACCTCGGCTTCTACACGGACGCGGCGCAGACCGCCGACAACGCGGAGCGCTTCGTCGCCGAGGCCCGCGCCGCCAACCCGCGCGTCCGCATCGCGATCCACCCGGTCGTCCCCAACGTCCGGGCCGAGTCCGACGCCCCGTTCGCCGCCGAGTGCGTCCGCTTCAACGAGTTCCTCTCCAAGGCGGTGGCGAACCTCGACGCGCCCGGGACGTCCCCCCTGCTGCTGGCGGCGCCCCACCCGGCGTACGACATCCACCAGGACACGTACGACGGCACGCACCCGGGCCCGACGGGCGAACACAAACTGGCGGCGGCCTTCGCGGACGCGATGCACGCGCAGTGGGGCCTGGGAGCGCCGTACGCCTCCGCCCCCTCCGCTCCCTCCCCCTCATTCAGCCGCGCATGACCCGGTCACCGTGCGTATCGTTCGACGAGTTCCCCCGCGACTGAGCACGCCGTCTGACCGCGCCGACTGGCCTCACCGGGGATGGAAGTCGACCTCCGGGTTCGCGGACGAGGGACCGTCCAGCAGCGGTCGGCTCATCCCGCGCAGGTGCTGGTCGAAGAAGGCGCCGACGTAGTCACGGGTGATCTCGCCGGACCGCTTCCCGGGCAGCGGGGCCTCGGGATCGGTTACGCCCAGCTGCCCGCCCAGCACCGGCAGGTCGATGAAGGTGAAGTGACCGGAACCGGTCACGGTCAGCCAGCGCTTCCACCCGTCCAGGCGCTTCCACCCCTTGTCCCAGCTCCTGTCCTCGCCGCCGGGGTGGTGGAGCGAATCGGTGCCGAGCATCATGAACGGCCGCCCGTCGAGCCCGTGGACGGGCACCGGCGCGAAGAACGTGCCGTCCATGTTCACCCCGGCCCGGATCCTGCTGTCGTACGCCATGGCACGGGCGGCGCTGTTGCCGCCGATGGAGTGCCCGGCCATCCCGACCCGCCTGCCGTCGATCATCCCCGCGTCCTTCCACACCGGATGACGGCCCGTCAGCCGGTCGAGCACGAAGGAGACGTCAGCCGCCCGGCCATTCGCGACGGAGGCCAGCACCGCCTC
This sequence comes from Streptomyces enissocaesilis, assembly GCF_039533765.1. Lineage (NCBI taxonomy): Bacteria > Bacillati > Actinomycetota > Actinomycetes > Kitasatosporales > Streptomycetaceae > Streptomyces > Streptomyces enissocaesilis. The sequence continues at coordinate 315,206 of NZ_BAAAUD010000039.1, forward strand.
GCTCGCCCTGCCGTCGGGCACCGATTCGACCTTCTCGCACGCGACACAGGTGAGGGTGCGGTCACCGGGGAACGCCGTTCCGACGGACTCGTGGGCATGGTCGATCAGAGCCACGACGTAACCGCGCCCGGCCAGCTCCTCGGCGAGGAGGGTGAGGGTGGCGCGGTTGAGGGAGAACCCGGGCGAGAGCACGACGAGCGGATGCCGGCCCGCTGCCGGACGGGCGTCCGTGCGCGCGTTGGTGCGGGTGGAGCTGAGCAGTTCGGGCGGGAAGACGCCCGCGTACCCCTGGCTCTCCAGCAGCAGCCGGGCCTCTTCGGTCGTCATGTACTCAGCGACCTGGCCGCCGGTCCCGGGGCGGGCCGGGTAGTACATCGACACCATCAGCTCCCGCGCCCCCGCCGACGGCACCCACGGGTCGCGCCGGCTCTTGTCGGTGAGGTGGAGGGTCTGGCGCCCGGTGGCGTACGGGCCGGTGGGAAGCGGGAGCTGGAGTTGAGCGGTACGGGAGGCGGGCGGGGGAGAGGCCGCGAGGGCCGTGCCCGCCGGGACGGCGGGCAGCGACAGCGGCAGTGCGAGCGCGAGCAGGACGGCTGCGGTACGGCGGCGAATGTCGACCATGCGGCGACCGTACGCGGCACGGCCTCGGTGCCACATCCGACGGAAGTCCACCCCGCCCCCTAGGTGCTGTGCGGGCGTGACCGAGCCGCTGACCAGTGATCACGACGACTGCGGCCCCGCGTACCGGCCGAATCCGGCCCCCCGAATACTGTCGCAAGCTATCGCGACGGCATTCCCAATCCTCATACGGAATGCTTTACTTGGCGTATTCTGTTTGATCGCATCGGGTGGGGGAGAATGGTGACAAGTACGCGAAGGCTGTTCCTGGGAGCATTCACGGCGGGGGCCGTAACCGTGGCCACGAGTGGGACCGCATCAGCGAATGAGCAGGGCGAGAGCCTGGCGGAGGAGGACGTGACCTTCACGGGTGAGGTGAGGGCACAGAGCTTCAGGACGGAGTCCGGCGCGACATCGACTTTCCGGACGACGTCCACGGCGACCTCGGGAAAGCTCCACGCGTTGGCCGTCCTTCAGGACGGCACAGCCGGTGAAGGTGTCGCCCTGAATGTGGTGTCCAAGAACCCGGAAGATTCAGCGATGTACCTGACCGGCCACGAGAAGAATTCCCGGGGCACACTCAAGATTTCCCATTTCGGATACGTGGACGCCTCGGACGGGGGCGCCTCCGCACTGTCCATCGACCTGAAGACGACAGGTGTAGTGGACAAGTCGGGCGGCACGGCCGCACAGGGGATTTACGTCACGGCCACCACTGGGGCCACCAAGGGAAATCTCATCACCCTGCGCAACAACAACGTGGACGACTTCGTCGTGAAGGGGAGCGGACGGGTCGGTATCGGCATCCCGGTGGGCAGCACCCCCGGCGGACGCGTGGAGATCAGTCAGCGGGATGCCACGATCGGGCTGCTCATGGCGGCCAATTCGGATTCGGCCGGCCGCCTGGCGGAGTTCCGTGACCGAAACGGTGTCGCGAAGACACGCATCCTCAACAGCGGGGCCCTGGCCGCGAAGAACGCACAGCTCGGAGTTGCCGACGCCGAGTCGTACGGAGGCGGTGACGGAGTCGTGGGAATCCGTAACGCAACGACAGTGCCCAGCGAAGACCCGACCAACGGCGGCGTTCTTTTCGCTGAAAACGGTGCCCTCAAATGGCGTGGATCCAACGGGACAGTAACAGTCGTCGCACCGTCCTGAGCCCCCGTATTGACGCAGAGGTAAACATGCAGTTGACCCCCGAACAATTGGTGGCGGAATTCCAGGACGCCGTCATGGAGCTGTACTTCGCCCGGAAGCGCATCATGCTGCTGGAGGCCGAGAACGAGGCTCTCAAGGCTGAGCTCGGTTCTGACGACCGACCGCTCGGTCCTGAAGTCTGACGGTGGCGGGGTGCGAGCCGGGGATGGCCCGGAGACTCGTCGCGTAGCGCCGCAGGAGCGTCTTGACCACGCCCCGGATCGCACCCTGCGTGCCTCGACAACCCCTGCGGACCGCCCGCCGGGCCCTGGCCCCGGTCAGCGTGGAAGGGGACGGGAACGGCGAATTCAGTTGCTTCGCGAGCCTGTTGTGGCTGCTGGAGCGCCCGGGATCACGGTCGAACTGCGCTGAACGGCTGAACGGCTGAACGGACGCCCTGTCCGCCGTGCTCTCGGCACGCCCCTCCCTCTGAGATCCGCACGTTCACCGCTTGTCCCGCCAGAACCGCTTCTGCACCTTGCTGCCCTCGGTCACCTGCGCCGGGCCACCGGTCACCCCGCTTCCCGCGACCGGGTCGGGCACCACCCCCGGGACCGGCGTGTGCGCGTGCGTGGACATGTGCGCGTGCGTGGACATGAACGGATCGCTGTGCGCCCGCAGCCCTTTCAGCAACGCCCGCCATCACCCGCACCGTGCCGTCCTCGTCTGCCCGCCGTACGGTCCCCCGCCCCCGCGCCGCGTCCTACGCCGTGCCGGTGGCCGCCGCGACCCGCTCCCGCCAGGTCAGCCGTACGGCCCCCTCCTGCGGCCGGGCGCCGGAGCCCGCCGCTCCGGCCGCCGCCTCCCTGCGGCACTCCCCGCACTCCGTCTCGCCCGCGACCGGCCGGAAGGCGTGGTCGTCGCCCGGCCCCGCGCACAGCACCAGCTCGCCCCGGTCCCGGCCGGGCGGAGGCGTAGCCGTGGCGATCGTGCGGGCGAGGGACGGCACCTCGGGCAGTTTCTCCACCAGCCGGTACCGCAGGAACCCGACCGCCGACCGGACCCCACCCGCAGGCAGCCCCGCGCTCAGCGCCAGCCGCAGCTCCCCCGGCGAGACCCCGCGCCGCAGCCACTCGACCGCCGTCGCCGCCAGCCTCCGCGCTTCCGGTACGCCCAGGTGCAGCCTCCGGTCGAGGTGCCGCAGCGACAGCAGCACGCGCTCGGCCTCGGCGAGTTCCCCGGTGAGCGGCTGCGGCTGCGCCTGCGGTTCCGACTGCCGTTCCGACTGCGCCTGCGGCTGCGACTCCGGCTCCGGCTCCGGCTCGCCTTCGGGTGGGGGGTGGGGAGTGTTCTTCCTCTGTTCTTCCTGCTCCGTAGGAGAGGCGCCGACCACCCGATCGGTCGAATCACCGGCCGTCGGAAAGCGCGCACCCGGTGACGCGAAAACGTCGTTGGTCACCATCTGTTCGGTGACCCAACGCCCGCGGTCGTTCTGCCACTTGTTCTCCCGCAGAAACCCGCACTCGACCAGCAGCGCCTTGGCCTTCTGGTACGCCCGCGGCTTGATCCCGAGCCGGGCGGCGTGCTCGCTCAGGGGCTTGCCGCACTTGCTCTCGGGCAGCCCGAGGACGTACAGCAGGAGCATTTTCGCGTCGTTGTTGAGGCGTGCATGCCGCACGATCGCGTGCGGGGCCTTGAGATAGTCGCGCGAGGGCGCGATAGCATGCCGAAGCATCCCGTTGGACCTCTGATCCAGTCGGTGTGCAGGTCCTCGGCCGGTGTTGTCAGCACCGCCGGGGACCGCTCCGATTAACGGAGTGTGATGACGCGGTCACCGTACCGTACGGACCGCCCTTTCGACCATTTCGCGCAGCAACGCCCCGACCACGAACGGCACTTCCGCCGTCGGACGCGACTGCCACCCCAGCGGCCAGGTGCCCCCCCCCCCCCCCCAGCGCCGGTACGCCGACGAACGCCGCACACCCCGCACCCCGGCCCAGCGCCCGCACACCCGCCGGCCAGCGGTGGGCGGCGGCGGTTTGCGGTGGCAACAGGAAGTACATGCTCCGCGCGCCGGTCTCCTCACGGACGATCGGCCCGGCCCGGAAGTCCGTGAACTGGAGCAGTTCGTACGCGGCCTGCTCGCCCAGAATCCTCTCGATCCGCACCGCGTCGAAGTGGATACCGGCATGTCGCAGGGCATGCCCGGAGGCGGGCACCCATGAGGGCGCAGTGTCTCTGTTCATGAAACAGACGATCTCGCACCGGAGTTGACTGTGACCAGTACCACACGACGACCGTGCAGGTCTGTGCACTCCGGGAGGATGCTGTGCACTCCAGTGAACAAGGTTCAAGTAACTCAAGAACGTTCGGCGCGTTGCTTCGCCACTTCCGCGAACTCGCTGGGTTGTCACAGGAGGCGCTGGCCGGTCGTCTGGGCTTCTCCAAGTCCCAAGTGGCGATGGTGGAAAGGGGGGAGCGGCCTCCCAGGGGAGATTTCGTCCCCAAGGCGGACGAGGCTTTGGCTGCACAAGGTGCACTACTGGTCGTAGCAGAGAAGGAATTCAAAGACAGCGGGATCCCGCCATGGACCGAGGACTACTTGGCCGAGGAGCAGAAAGCGTCGTCCGTCCACTCGTACCAGAACCACGTCATTCCAGGGTTGCTACAGACCGAGGCGTACGCGCGGGCCGTCTACAACTGCAACTACTTTCCACCACTGGATGACGAGGAGATCGAGAAGCTAGTAAAGACACGGCTGAAGCGCAAGCAACTCTTCCATCGCAAGCCCATGCCCAACCTGGGATTTGTGATCGAGGAGAGCACGTTGACCCGTCCGCTCGGCGGCCCCTCGGTCCTCAAGGAGCAGTTGCACTCCGTCCTCGACTTCGGCCGGCTTCGCCATGTCGAGATCCAAGTCATGCCGCACAACCGGCAGACCCACGCCGGGCTCATGGGCCCAATGATTCTGCTGGAGACAGCAGAGCGCCGTCGGATCGCCTACATCGAAGGGCACAAGGGCGGCTACTTCGTCAGCGAACAACCCGACCTCGGCAACCTTTTCGGTAAATATGGCATCCTACGGGCGCACTCTCTGTCCCCCGAAGAGTCCGCCAAATTGATCGAACAGGTGGCACAAGAACTATGAGCTCATACCTCAACTGGTTCAAGAGCAGCTACAGCGGTGAAGAGGGCGAGTGCGTCGAGATCGCCGTCACCTGGACCAAGTCCAGGTACAGCACCAATCAGGGCGAGTGCGTCGAGGTAGCCACCTGCCCCCACGCCATCCACGTCCGCGACTCCAAAGACGTCACCCGCCCCGCCCTCGCCCTCTCCCCCACCACCTGGTCCGCCTTCGTCGCGACGTACCGCAACGAACGCTGACCCCCGCCTACCCGAAGTCGGCCCTGACCCGATCGGCGATGGCGGTTCCCTTCCCTCCGCTCTCTCCGCCGGGTTCCGGGCCGGAGGGAGGCTCCGCGCCGCTGGAGACCGTGAGGTCGTGGGCTGTCTTCGACAGCAGCGAGACGTAGAAGGGGAGATCCGGCAGGGACGGCGTGGTGAGGCTCAGGACGAGGAGCCGGCCCATGCGGGGCAGGGGCAGGTAGACGTCGGTCCGGGCGATGGGCATGGACGGCGCCGTGTCGTCGTCCGGGTCGGACTGCCATTGCAGGCCGCACAGGACGAGCACGCCCGGCCCCGCCGGAACGCGGATGTACTCGACCGTGTTGTTCTCGTTCGCGGAGAGCGCTTCGAAGAGGCCACGCGCGGACAGCTCCGCGTCGGCCTCGTCCAGCGGGTCGAGGCGGGCCAGCAGCGAGGCGGTGGTGCGGCGGCCGTCCGGGGCGTCGTCCAGGCAGAAGCCCGCGTAGAAGGCGTTCCCGGCCAGGGCGTGGTCGGCCATCTCGCGGTAGGAGTGGAAGGCGACTTCTCGTTGGAAGTCGGTCCCGGTCGGCCAGATCTCCTTTGCGATGGACCAGAGTTGATCCACCTGGCCCTGGGCGTCGAGGTCGAGACCCAGGGAGTGGAAGCCACCGGGGATGTCCATATGGAGTTCCGGCTCGGCAGAGAGGGTCATGACAGTTCCGACCACAGCTTTCCTTCGAAGATACGCAGGGAATTCCCGATGCCGCCCTCGCCCTCGCGGCGCAGGCCGTGCGAAGTAATGACCTGCTCGACAGTGCTCTGCGGGATGCCCCGGTAGTCGCGGGCGTGAAGCGTGAGCCCCTTGCTTCCTGTCCGCACGTTCCACCTGGGGACGTGGAAGACCGAGGCGGTGAGAGTGAAACGTTGGGTACGGAGCTGTTCGGCCAGCTCGGCGACCTTCCGCTCAAGGTGCGCCCGTCGCCTCGCCGGGTCGCGGGACATCTGGAACCGCAGACTGCGCAGCGAAGTGGCCCGCGCCACGGCAAGGCGGGGATCAGTACCGTCGCTGGAAGTGGCATCCCCGGCGACCTTGATGACCATGAATGCGATGCGTGCCAAGAATTCCAGAGGAATAGCGACCCACTGCACGACGAACCAGAGCAGCAGTGCCCATCGGGGAAGTACCGGGAGCGCCGGGTCACTACTGGGAATATTCTTCATCACCGCTGTCCTGTAACACTGTCGTAGATGTCGCTTGCTGTGCCCGGTACCTGGGAAACGAACCGGGAAGCGTGGGGAAGGACCGGATCAGCCAGCGATTCGGACGGCAGTACGACAGCCACCCCTACTCTCCCGTCACGCTGTCGTAGATGTCGCTGACGGCGCCCGGTACGGACTGAGCGAGCAACGGACCCTTCGACCACCACGAGGTGGGATCAAGGGACCCGTCCGCACGGATCGCAGATCGGAAGGAATCGATGCTCCGCAGTCCCGGGACACGGTCGACGACCTGACTGAGCCCCTTTTCGACCAGGCCCGCTCCAAGGTTCTTGGCCACCGAATGCTCCCAGGCGAGCTTGAACCGGTGGCCGTCCGAGGCGATGACGTCGCCGATCCGCTCGGTATTGCTGAAGAGTTTGTAGGCAGGTCCCTTGACCGTCGTGAAACCCGCGTCGGCGATACGGGCGGCATGCATGGCGTCATCGACGACATTCCCGACCTTGACCACCTTTACCGTGCCGGTGATCGCCGTTTTGGCGAACGCCGCGCCCGGAATGATGCCCACCGCATCCCCCGCGAGACTCAGCCAGCTGACATCGGCCCCGCCCAGCTTCGCCGCGCCGTGCGAGAGCAGCGCCCCCGCGGAGAAGCCCGCGCTCGCCAGCGCGAGCGCGCCGGACAGCGGCGGGCACCACAGGGTCAGGAGCGCCAGGATGCCCAGTACGGCGGAGATGTTCCCCAGCCAGTCCCCGATCTTGTTCAGCAGGTCCTTGTGGCGGGCGCACCACTCCTGGATCGCGTGTCCGATCTCCTGGAACTTGTCGCCGAGCCGGTCCCAGAACCCCGGATCCGGCGCGCTGTCCGTCGCCTTGCGCAGCTGCCCCGCGATCCCGCGCGCCTCGGCCTGGTGGTTCTCCAGCAGCTGCTCGGCCCGCTTGATGATCTCTTCGAGTTCGCGCTGCGCCCGGTCCAACTGCGCGGAGGCGGAGGAGAGTTCACCGTCCGCCTGCTTCAGCCGCGCGTTCGCCGCGTCGACCTTCGCCTGGGCCTCCTGGAGCGCGGGGCCCGTGAAGTACTGGCCGCCGAGCCGGAACGCGGGGTCGGCCGCCGCCTGGTTGTAGCGGCCGATCGCGGCCTCGTTGGCCTTCTCCGCCGAGGCCACCTTGCCCTTGGCTTCCCTGGCGTGGGTCTCGTACGTACGGGCCGTGCTCTGGTAGTGCGTCAGCGCCTCGCGCCACTTCGACAGCTCCGTCGACGCGGTCCGCATCGCCTCGTGGCTGTCCTTCAGGTAGCCGGGCAGCTCGCCGACCTTCCGCGAGAACGCGGAGGCCGCGTCCCCGGCCCAGCTCACGTTCCCGGTCAGGCGCTTGATGGTGGCCTGCGCGTTGTCGAGCGCGGTCGCCGCCTGTTTCGTACGGGCCGCGAGGGAACCCACGTTGCCGGCGTCGCCCGGCGCGGGGTCGAAGCCGAGGGAGGGGTAGGTGGCGCTCACTTCCCGCCGCCCTTTCCGGCCCCGGCGGCGAAGCCGTCCCGGATGGCCGATTCGACCTCGTGGTAGGTCGTGCGGGTCTGCTTGACCTTGTCCTCGATGACCTGTGTACCGTCGGCGATCTTCTTGATCGCGTCGTCCCAGCTGTCGTGGAACTCGTCGCAGGCGTTGTCGAGTTCCTTGCTGCCCGTGGTCTTCGGGCCGGTGTCGCGCAGCGCGTTCAGCGCCGCGCGCATCTCCTCCTGGCTCCGGTGGAGCTCTCTGACGAGCCCGTCGAGCTCACTGATCTCGACCTTGAAACCTGCCCCCATCGCGCCGGGCCCCCTTGTTTCGGAATTCGCAACCGTCAAGCCTCTCCACACGTTAACCAGCAGGCGAAAGAGGGCTCGCAAGAGGGTCCTGCCCGTTCGCAAAACCTTCACAGCGAGCAGAACGCGTGCGCGGAGGGTTCGGCGTACCGCTCCAACAGCCGCACTTCCGGGCGGAGTTGGCTCATTCGGCGCCTTGTCCGTCCGATCGCCGCTTCCCTGGTGTGGCCGCGTCGCCTCACTGACCCGGGGCGACGGGGGAACTCGACGGAGAGGAAGCACCAGACCGTGCGCAGGACTCGTACGATGCCGGCCGGCCTCGGCACGGCCGCCCTCCTCGCCACCGTATCCGCGCCCACGGCGTCCGCGGCCCCGGCCGACGCGCAGGAGTGGGGGGCGTGCGCCAGTGGCAACGTCTGCTTCCGCACGGGGACCCACGGCACCGGTTCCACGTGGTCCTGGAGCGTCGCCGACGCGGACCGGACCCAGGGATCCATCCGCTGCTCCTGGTCCCGGACCCACAACGTGAAGTCGGTGCGGAACCGGGGCACCAGCTCGGCCGGCGGCGTCGCCTCCTACCAGTGGGCGAACCACAACACCCGCAAGGGCTGCACGCCCCAGGGCGCGCGGGGCAACCTCGCGGGTACGTACCTGCTCACGTCACACCAGTGGATCAGCGGCTCCTGCGGCTCCTGCGGCTGACCCGACGGCGCACGGCCGTCCGTGGAGCGGCCCCGCCGGGTGCGTGGCGGGGTCGCTCCCCCGTTCCCCCCGGCACCCGCCCCCGGAACCCGCCGCCGACAGGGGTGGCGGGCCCAGTGGGCCAGGGCGCCCTGCTCGCCGAGGACCACGGCGCCGCGGGAGCCGGTCGCCGGGCGGCTGCCGGCGCATCGTCGACTTCCGCGCACGCCCTCTTGCTTCGAGCGTGCTCGAAGGCGTTGGCTTGGTCTCCATGAAGTACACGCAACTCGGACGCACGGGACTCAAGGTCAGCCGCCTCGTCCTCGGCACGATGAACTTCGGGCCCGAGACCAGCGAGGCCGACAGCCACAGCATCATGGACTCCGCTCTCGGGGCCGGCCTCAACTTCTTCGACACCGCCAACGCCTACGGCTGGGGCGCCAACAAGGGCCGCACCGAGGAGATCATCGGCTCCTGGTTCGCGAAGGGCGGTGACCGGCGGGACAAGACCGTCCTCGCCACCAAGGTCTTCGCCAACATGACGCCGGACGACGCGCCGACCTGGCCCAACCACGACCGTCTCTCCGCCGTCAACATCCGGCGGTCCGTCGACGCCAGCCTCAGGCGGCTCCAGACGGACTACATCGACATCTACCAGTTCCACCATGTCGACCGGAACACTCCGTTCGAGGAGATCTGGCAGGCCATCGACGTACTCGTCCAGCAGGGCAAGATCCTGTACGCCGGCTCGTCGAACTTCGCCGGCTGGCACATCGCGCGCGCCAACGAGACCGCGCGGCGGCTCGGATCGTACGGGCTCGTGAGCGAGCAGTGCCTCTACAACCTCGCCGAGCGGCGCGCCGAGATGGAGGTCATTCCGGCCGCGCGGGAGTACGGACTCGGGATCATCCCGTGGTCACCGCTGCACGGCGGGCTGCTCGGCGGCGTGCTGCGCAAGGAGCGTGAGGGCCGGGCGGCCCGGTCCTCCTCCGGACGGTCGGCCGACGCGCTCGCGAACACGGCCGTCCGCGCGCAGGTGCAGGCGTACGAGGACCTGCTGGCCAAGCACGGGCTGGAGCCCGGCGAGGCCGCCCTGGCCTGGCTGCTCACCCGGCCGGGGGTCACCGGACCCATCGTCGGGCCGCGTACGGCGGAGCAGCTGGAGTCGGCGCTGCGCGCCGTCGAGCTGGAGCTGTCGGAGGAGGTGCTGGCGTCGCTGGAAGAGATCTTCCCGGGGCCGGGGCCGTCTCCCGAGGCCTTCGCCTGGTAGGTCCGGCCCCGTAGTACGGCCGGCAGCACGTCCAGCAGTACGTCGCCCCGGCGGGCGCGGTCGGCCGGCCGATCGGTCAGCCGCCGACCGCGGCGGCCAGGGCGACGACGACGAACATCAGCACGAGTACACCGGCCATGATCCGGTTTCTGCTTTTCGGGTCCACACATCGAGCGTAACCGGCCGGGGCACGGGCCCGGGCGCGCCCCCGGTCAGTGCCCCAGCCGCCAGACCCGCACCGGCTCGTACCGGGGCCGTGCGCCGGGCACCCCGTGCACCGGCAGGTTGCTGCGGACGAGAGCAAACTCACCCACCGTCCAGGCCGCGCCCTCGAAGGGGGCGAGCGCCTCGACGTACGGCCGCAGGTCCGCGGCCGGTCCGGTGGCGCGGCTGCGGGCGACCGTCAGGTGCGCCTTGTACGCCCGGTGCTCGTCCATCGCCACCCCGGCCCGCCGCGCCGCCGCGTCCGCGCGGTCCGCGAGCAGCCGCATCGCGTCGAGGCCGCCCGCCGCCCCGGCCCACAGGGCGCGCTGCCCGAAGCGTCCGCCGCCGTGGAGGCGGAGGGGGAAGGGGTCCTGGCGGGCGGCGGCGCGGCCGAAGCGTTCCTCGACGGCCGGCAGGAGCTCTTCGTCCACCTCCCCGAGGAAGGCGAGCGTGAAGTGCCAGCCGTCACGGCCCGTCCAGCGCAGGCCGTTCGCGCCGGGGAGGGCGCGCAGCCGGTCGACGGCGACGGCGAGTTCGTCGACGGCCCCGGTGGGCGGGAGTACGGCGGCGAAGAGTCTCATACGACCAGTTTCCGGAGTGCGGGCCCTCGCGCGCGGCCTGCGTGAACGGGCCGGGCCCTGACGGACGTACGACGGCGTACGGCGGGGCCCGGGCGCACCATCCGCCCGGGCCCCGGCATCACGCCCCGTCGGTCCGCGTCACGCCACCGTCGCGAGTTCCTTCCGGCGTACCGGCTCATCGGACTCCTTCGGGACGAACGCCACGTGCCGGTGGCCCCGGCGCAGGTCCACCTTGAGACGCAGGCCCCCCAGGCGCGCCAGGACGATCGCCACGCCGATGCCCGCCAGCAGCGAGATCACGCCGCCCGTCGCGAAGCCGACGCGCGCGCCGTAGGTGTCGGTGACCCAGCCGAGGAGCGGCGCGCCCACCGGCGTACCGCCGGCGAAGACCATCATGTAGAGGCTCATGACACGGCCCCGCATCGCCGGGTCGGTCGCCATCTGGACACTCGTGTTGGCGGTGATGTTGACCGTCAGGCCGAGCATGCCGATCGGCACCAGCAGTATCGCGAACAGCCACAGGGCGGGCGAGAACGACGCCGTGATCTGGAGCGCGCCGAAGGCCATCGCGGCGGCGACCAGCATCCGCAGCCGCGAGGAGCGGCGGCGGGCGGAGAGCAGCGCGCCGACCAGCGAACCGGCCGCCATCAGGATGTTGAAGAAGGAGTACAGTCCGGCGCCGCCGTGGAAGACGCCGTCGGCGAAGGCGCTCAGCCAGATCGGGAAGTTGAAGCCGAACGTGCCGACGAAGCCGACGAGGACGATGGGCCACATCAGCTCGGGGCGGCCCTTGACGTACCGCAGGCCCTCCCGCAGCTGGCCCTTGCCGCGCGGCACCCTCTCCACCTTGTGCATCTCGCTCTGGCGCATCAGCAGCAGGCCGGCGAGCGGTGCGAGGAAGGACAGGCCGTTGAGCATGAACGCCCAGCCGCTGCCGATCGTCGTGATCAGCACGCCCGCGACGGCGGGGCCGATCAGACGGGCCGACTGGAAGTTCGCCGAGTTGAGGCTGACGGCGTTGCGCAGCTGGTCGGGGCCGACCATCTCGGACACGAAGGACTGCCGGGCCGGGTTGTCGACGACCGTGACCATGCCGAGCAGGAACGCGATCAGGTAGACGTGCCAGACCTGGATGTGGCCGGAGAGCGTGAGGGCGGCGAGCGCGACGCCGCACAGGCCGAGGGCGGCCTGGCTGAAGAGCAGAAGGGTGCGCTTGGGGTAGCGGTCGGCGATGACACCGCCGTACAGGCCGAAGAGCAGCATCGGCAGGAACTGGAGGGCCGTGGTGATGCCGACGGCGGCCGCCGACCCGGTGAGGTCGAGGACCAGCCAGTCCTGGGTGATGCGCGACATCCACGTGCCGGTGTTGGACACGACGGCGCCGGTCGCGAAGAGCCGGTAGTTGCGGATCCTCAGGGACGAGAACATGCTCGGCCCCTTGCGTTCCCTGGTGGGTATCTCGTGGTGGGTGTTCGGTGCGGGGGCGGAGTCTGCTCCGGATCCCGTACTCAAAGTGGGTTCGCCTCCTCGGCGGCGCGCGGGGTCGGTGGTGCGGTCAGAGGTGTGCGAGCTTCTCCAGGACGGGGGCGGCAGCGCGCAGCTTCGCCCATTCGTCCTCGTCCAGACCTTCGCAGAGGCCGGCCAGCCAGGCGTTCCGCTTACGGCGGCTCTCCTCGAGCATCGCCTCGGCGGTCTCGGTCTGGCTGACCACCTTCTGCCGGCGGTCGTCGGGATGCGGCTCCAGCCTGACCAGTCCCTTGGCTTCGAGCAGCGCCACGATGCGGGTCATCGAGGGCGGCTGCACGTGCTCCTTGCGGGCCAGCTCACCGGGGGTGGCCGAGCCGCAGCGGGCGAGGGTGCCGAGCACCGACATCTCGGTGGGGCTCAGCGATTCGTCGACGCGCTGGTGCTTCAGGCGCCGGCCCAGCCGCATGACGGCCGAGCGCAGGGAGTTCACAGCGGCAGCGTTGCCGGCGTGCGACAGGTCAGGCATCTATTTAGCCTAACTCATTACCCACGCTAAATACAGTCGGAGCATCACTTCACCCGTACGAGTGAGAACGCTCCAGAAAGTGACGTACGGCCGGGGGCGGGACGGCGACGCTGTCCCGCATGGGATCAACAGTGCTCAGCCTGCGGATAGACGGTGAGCTGCACGACCGCCTCCGGGACCGTGCCGCCAGACGCGGAATGAGCGTCCAGGACTATGTGGTCCGGACGCTCATTCGCGACGACTTCGACGAACGCTTCAAGACGGCGGTCGACGAGACGGAGAAGTTCTACGACGGCATCGCGTGAGACCGCTCCCTCGAGGCCGCCTGCGTGTTACGTGAGGTCGAGCGCCGGCATCAGGTAGTAGAAGGCGAAGACCGCCGACACCGCGTACATCGCCGCAGGCACCTCGCGCCCGCGCCCGGCCGCCAGGCGCAGCACGCAGAAGCTGACGAAGCCGATGCCGATGCCGTTCGTGATCGAGTACGTGAACGGCATCATCAGCATGGTCAGGAACGCCGGGATCGCGATCGTGTGGTCGGCCCAGTCGATGTCCTTGACCGAGCCCGACAGGATCAGGAAGCCCACCGCGAGCAGCGCCGGGGTGGCGGCCTGCGACGGCACCATCGTGACCAGCGGCGTCAGGAACAGACCCACGGCGAAGAGGCCGCCGGTGACGACGTTCGCGAGACCGGTGCGCGCGCCCTCGCCGACACCGGCGGTGGACTCGACGAAGCAGGTGGTGGCGGAGCTGGAGGTCGCGCCGCCCGCGGCGACGGCGATGCCGTCGATGAGCAGCACCTTGTTGACGCCGGGCAGGTTGCCCTTCTCGTCCAGCAGCTTGGCCTCGTCGCTGACGCCGAGGATCGTGCCCATCGCGTCGAAGAAGCAGGACAGCAGCACGGTGAAGACGAAGAGGATGCCGGTCAGCAGGCCGACCTTCTCGAAACCGCCGAACAGGCTGACCTGGCCGACCAGACCGAAGTCCGGGGAGGCCACCGGGTTGCCGGGCCACTCGGGGGTGGTCAGGCCCCAGGACGGGATGTCGGCGACGGCGTTGACGACGAGGGCGACGACGGTCATCACGACGATCGAGATGAGGATCGCGCCCGGCACCTTGCGGACGATCAGCGCGAGCGTGAGCAGCACGCCGAGGACGAAGATCAGGACCGGCCAGCCGTTGAGCTGGCCGGTGGCGCCGAGCTGGAGCGGGACGGTGGTGTGCGCGGCGTCCGGCATGCGGGAGACGAAGCCCGAGTCGACCAGGCCGATCAGCATGATGAAGAGGCCGATGCCGATCGCGATGCCCTTGCGCAGGCCGATCGGCACCGCGCTCATCACGCGTTCCCGCAGGCCGGTCGCGACGAGCAGCATCACGACGAAACCGGCGAGCACGACCATGCCCATCGCGTCGGGCCAGCTCATGCGGGGCGCGAGCTGGAGCGCGACGACGGTGTTGACGCCGAGGCCGGCGGCGAGCGCGATCGGCACGTTGCCGATGACGCCCATCAGCAGGGTCGAGAACGCGGCCGTCAGCGCGGTGGCGGTGACCAGCTCGCTGCCGTCGAGCTGGTGCCCGTACATGTCCTTCGCGCTGCCCAGGATGATCGGGTTCAGCACGATGATGTAGGCCATCGCGAAGAAGGTGGCGAGACCGCCCCGGATCTCGCGCGGAACGGTGGAGCCCCGCTCGGAGATCTTGAAGAAGCGGTCGAGACCGTTCTTCGGCTCCGGAGAAGACGGCGGCTGCTTGGCGTCGACCGGAGCCGTGGCCGAGGGAGACATGCGTGACCTCATGCGGAAGAAGGGGCCCGAAGGGCAGACGGGGGGCAAGTCGGATACATCTGGAAGCAGTCGACATTGGATGTTCAGACGAACAAAACCAGTCAGACGAAACCTGTTTCAGTATGAATACATAAGGGAAAGATCGCTATCTCCGCGCGTAGACCCTTGGGCCACCTGGACCGGCCGCACGTGTGCGGGTGCCGCCTACACTGTCCCCATGGCGAAGTGGACCCCCAAGCACGAGGCACCCGAGCCCCTTGAAGGGCCCGTCGTCGCCACCGTCGTCGGCGGCACGCTCATCTGGTTCACCCTCTTCCTGGTGCAGCTCCCCTTCTACGCCTGGTTCGACGACCGCGGCTGGACGTGGTGGGTGTGGACCTGCCTGGCCGGCGCCGGTCTCGGACTGATCGGCATCTGGTACGTGCGCGGGCGCGAAGCGGCGATCGAGCGCGCGAAGGCCGCGGGGCCGGAATCCGCGGGGACGAGCACCCGCGCCGCCGCCCCGGACGCGTAACCCGGACGAGCGACGGGCTCCGGCCGCTCGACGGGTCGATCCGCACGCCCGGCCGTACCGTCGGAACCATGTACGCGGCGGCCGGGTCACCCCGCGGCAGAAGCGCGACATGGTCGGAGCGCTCCAGTCGGAGGGCCGCACGGTCGCCGTGACGGGCGACGGCGTCAACGACGTACTGGCCCTCAAGGACGCCGACATCGGGGTCACGACGGGGTCCGGGGCGGGGGCCACGCGGACGGTGGCGCAGATCGTACTGCTCGACAACAGCTTCGCGACGCCGCCCTCGGTGGTGGCCGAGGGGCGCCGGGTCATCGGCGACATCACCCGGGTCGCGCCCCTCTTCCTCACGAAGACGGTCCACCCGGCGCTGCCGGCGATCCTGGTGGTCTGCTCGCAGGTCGAGTACCCGTTCCTGCCGCGCCACCCGACGCTGCTCCCGAAGCCGACGATCGGGGTGCCCGCGTTCTTCCTCGCGCCGGCGCCCGACAAGGAGCGGGCCCGGCCGGACTACGTACGCCGGGTGTGCGGTACGCGGTCCCCGGCGGCGTCATCGCCGCGTCCGCGACCTTCTGTACGTACCTGCTCGCCCGGTCGCACTGCTCCGGCCCCGGGGCCCTGGCCGCCGAGACGAGCACGGCGACGCTCACGCCCTTCCCGGTGTCGGCCTGGGTGCCGGCGATCGTCGCCCGCCCGTACACCTGGTGGCGCGTCGGCCTGGTGGCCGCGATGAGCCCCGGCTTCGTGGTCGTGCCCGTGGTCCCGTGGCTCCAGGACTTCTTCGCGCCGAAGCCGGTGGGTACGACGATGCCGTGGGCGGCGGTGGGCATCGCGGCGGTGGCGGCGGCCGCCCCGGAGCTGGTGTGGCACCGGGTCGGCCGCCGCTCCCCCGCGCAGCGGGGGTACTGCCTGTCCTGCCTGGGGTACTGCTGGGGTTACCGCCCCGGGTGCTTAGCGCACGTCGAGGTAGTCACCGCCCGCGGAGATCGCGGGGGTGGTGGACGTACCCGCGAACGAGTAGCGCCAGTAGCCGTCGGAGGCCGCCGTGACGGTCGTCTTCAGGTCACCGGTGCTGCTGGAGGTGACCGTCTTGACGGTGGTGTACGTGCTGGTGCCGGCCTTGCGGAACTGGAGCTTCACCGGCTGCTTGGTGTAGCCCGCGTAGGCGGAGGTCTCCCAGTTGGCGCGGGACAGCTTGCCCGTGACCGTGATGGTCTTGCCCTTCACGACCGGCTCGGGCGAGGCGTTGACCGTCAGCTTCGCGTAGCGCTGGACCTGGTGCGTCTTGTACGCGTCCTTCCAGATCATGTCGCCGTCCTTGCCCAGGGCGGCGGCGGTGACCTTCCACGTACCCGCGAAGGAGTTCTCGTACAGGTCGATCTGCGGGTCGACCGTGATCGTGAGCTTGCACGTCGACGTCGTGGCGCTGGACGCCGTGCAGGTGGCCGCCTCCTCGTTCGGGAGGAGCCAGTTGTCCGCCTCCTCGGCCGAGGCACCGTGCCAGAGGTCGACGTACGCGTCTTCGATACCGGACGGGTCGGTCGCGGTCACCGAGACGGTGTAGGTCTTGGCGGCCGTGGTGCCGAGAACGATGGCCTTGCCGCCGTTGACGACAACATTGGTGATCTTGGTGTCGCCGACGATCTCGTCAGCGGGGGCCTGTCCGGCGAAGGCCGACAGGCTGTCCGGCTTCGGGGCGTCCTCGGCCTGGGCGGCCGGGGCGGCGAAGGCGGACAGGGCCAGGGCGCCCGAAACGGCGGCCACAGTGGCACGTATGCGCATGTATGTAAGTCCCCACATGGATGCGACCCCGCCGTGTTTCCCCCCGGCGGGATCTTTGAGTGTCGAACGAAGTGTAGGGATACCGTGGAGAGTTCGTAAACAGAGAATCAGTCGAACCAGCGGTCGCGCGCCAGCTCCTCCGTGCGCGACGGGTCCTCGATCAGCGCCGCCACCTCGAAGCGGCGCGGCCACTGGCCCGTTGACCAGGCAAGACCGGCCGCCACGCCCTCCAGGGTGGCCGCGTGGACCACGCCGTCGGGGGTGCGGCGCCAGTCCAGTTCGACGCCGCCCGCGAGGAGTTCCTCGTGTTCGACGTACGTCGCCGGGGTGGCGGCGCCGAGCAGGGCCCGTACCGCTTCCGGAACCTCGCGCTCCGCGCCCTCCGAGTCCACCTCCGCCCGGTCCGACTCACTGAGGCGGCGCACCTGGAGGAGTTCGGCCAGGTCGGCTGCGCGGGACGGGGCCACCGGCAGCAGCGGCAGTCCGGCGGTGAGGGGCAGCAGGTCGGGGGCGTCCGCGACCACGGCGTCCGCAGCGTCGACCACCCGCACCTCGCCGTCCACGACCGCGCGCAGCTCGTCGGGGAGCGTGACCTGCTCGGGGTCGAGGTCGGCCAGGGCGCCGTACAGCGCGTGGAGCCGGGGCGCGGTGACCGTACGGTCCGGGTCCGCGAGGCGGCCGAGGAGCTCGGCGGCGCCGCCGGGCTCGTCCAGCAGCGCGGCCACGGAGGTGCGCACGCCCAGCGCCCTCAGCACCTGCTCGTCGTCGAAGCCGGTCGCGTCCGCGGAGGTGTAGAGCCCGTCGAGGAGCGGGTCGCCGCCCGCCGCGCGCAGACCGGCCGGCCGGCGCCCGTCGAGCACGGGGTGGTCGCGCAGCCACCACGCGGTGTACGGGCGTACGGACTGCGTCGTCCCGTCCGGCAGCAGGACGCGCACGGGCTGGGTCAGCGCGTCCCGCAGCGGCGGCCGGGCGAGCATCGCGAGGGCCTGCGGCCACTTGTCGTCGTCGACCAGGTCCAGGTCCCGTACGGCGACGATCTCGGTGGCGACCGGCGGCACGGAGGTCTCCGGCAGCTGGTCGAGGATGTCCTCGCACCACACGTCCACGGCGTCGAGCAGGCCCGCGTCGTCGGGCTCGGCGAAGTCGCCGTCGCGCGGCTCGAACTCGTCGGGGTCCAGGACGACGTCGGTGGCGCGTACCAGCGCGAAGCCGGCCAGGACACCGCAGGCGGTGAGCGGCTGCTCGCCCCAGCGGGCGGCCAGTTCGGCGTCGCACAGGGCCAGTTCGCCCTCGCGCATGATCTGCGCGAACGGGCTGCCGGGCAGGACGAGTTCACCGGCGGGAGCGAGCTCGCCGTCCTCGTCGGCCAGGGCGAGCGCGCCGAGCCACGGCTCGTCGCCGGGCGACAGGTCGGCGTCGCGCACGAGCGCCAGGACGGTCTCCGCCAGCTCCTCGGCGTCGGGGGCGTCCTCGTCCCAGATCTGGCCGCCCTCGTCCATGGAGGCGGCGACGGCGGCCCGCACCTGCGGGGTGGTGAGGACGGCGCGGGGGGTGGCGGGGAGCGCGCCGAGCTTTTCGAGGAGGGGGTGGGCGGCGTCGGGGTGGGCGACCTTCAGGCCGAGGCGGGTGAGTTGCTCGGGGGCGGCGGCGGTGCCGGTGTCCGCGCCCGCGCCGGTGTCCGCGCCGGTGTCCGTGTCCGTGTACGTGTCCGCGCCGGAGAGCGGCAGCAGGACCTGGCGCGGGCCGATCACCGTACGGCCGCCGGCCAGCGGGACCGGCAGACCGGACAGGCGGTCCGGGTCGACGCCGGCCAGGGACTCGTACAGCCGCCGCCACCAGGACGGCTCGCGCTCGGCGCCCGCGAGGCGTTCGATGGCGTCGCCCAGCGGCAGCCGGCCGACGCCGAGGGTGCGCAGCTCGGGGCGGCGTTCGAGCCCGGCGGGCAGCAGGGTCGGCAACACCTCGGCCATGACGCGGACGGTGTCCGCGCCCGCGCCCTCGACGACCTCCGCCTCGAACGGGCGCAGCGCGGTGAACTCCTCGGACGGCGCCGCCGGTGCGAGGAACGCGACGCGGGGCAGCCGTTCGACGACGGCCGCGCGCAGCGCGCCGTCCAGTTCGCCCTTGCCGAGCGGCCCGGGGACGAGGTCGACCGTCCCGGTGGACACCGGCTCCCAGTCGCCGAGCAGTTCGGCGTACGCGTCGGCGGCGCGCTGCACGAGGAAGTCGGTGAGCGGGCCCGGCGCGGGGTGGCGGCGGGCCGTGTCCAGCGGAAGCGACGCGATCAGCAGGGCCGGTACGCCGAGGGGTTCGTCGGTCGGGGTCGGGGCGTGCACGACGGGCGCGGTGGCGGGCCGCTGCGGCGCGCCCTCGCTGTCCACCGGCACGGCCCAGGTGACGGACCAGTGCGGGCGCAGGCGCTCCTCGACGGGCCGGTCGGCGAGGAGGGCGGGGGCCAGGGCTCCCGAGCGGGTGACGGTGCGCCAGCGGGTGGTGCGGGTGGCGGGCGCGGCGGCGGGCGCGGCGCCATGCGCGGTGTCCTCGACGTGGACGTACGCGTCCCGCTCGTACCGCGTCAACGTCCTCGTGGAGCCCGGGGTTTCGACGACCACCTCGGCGAGGCCGGGGAGGGTGAGGAGCAGGGCGTCGTCGATGGCGTCGAGCAGGTGCCGGGCGAGGTCCACGGCGCCGCCGTCGCGCAGGGGCAGGACCACGACGGTGTCGTAGCCCTCGGGGGCGGAGCCCTCGGCGGGGAGCGGGAGCCGCAGGAGGGGCACGTGGCCGTCGCGGCGCCGCAGTTCCTCGCCGAGGCCGGGCGCGGTGCCGGCGGCGTCCACGGCCAGCTCCCTGGCCTCCGCCAGGGACCAGCGGACACCGCCGTGGCGGCCGAGGACGGCGGGCTCGTCGCTGACGGCCAGTACGGCGGCGAACCCGACGCCGAAGCGGCCGACCGCGCCGCCGGGACCCTCTTCGTACTCCCGCTTGGCGGACGCGCGCAGCGTGCTGAGGGACTCGACGCCGGCGGCGTCGAGGGGGGCGCCGGTGTTGGCGGCGGCGAGGATCGCGGGGGCGCCGTGTTCGGTGGCGGCGTGCAGGGTGAGCCGGAGCCTGCCGGCGACGCCGGCGCGGGCGGCGGCGTCGGCCGCGTTCTGGGCCAGCTCGACGACGAGGCGGTCCCGGTAGCCGCCGAGGGCGAGGTCCTCCTCGGCGTTGGCGTCCTCGCGGAACCGGGCGGGGCTCGCGCTCCACGCGTCGAGCACCCCGCGCCGCAGCCGCGCCGTCCCGAAGGGGTCTGCCTCGTCGGTGGCCCTGACGCTCACGCTTGTCTCCGCTCGTCCTGAGGTACGGGTGCTGGGGTGCTGCCCGCCGGTCGGCTCATCTCGTCGACTGGCGCCTACCCGTGTCTGCGCGGCGCAAGTATCGCGCGCGGACGGGCCTGCGACGTCCACCTGCCCGCCGGGTCGTCGCGGTGCGGGTCCGGGGGCGGCGGGGTGTGCCGCTGGGCGGGGCGGTCCCCCGCCCCTTCCCGGCCCGGAAACGCCCTGCCGGTGTGTCCCCCGTCGCCGGGCGGGCCGGATTCTCCGGCCCGCCCGGCGACGGGGGACCAGGGTCCGGGGCAGCGCCCCGGTTCGGGAAGGAGCGGGCAGGGGAACAGCCCCGCGCAGCGGCAACGCGTCCCAGGGGTCAGGAGTGGCCCAGGTCCTCCGCCGGGTCCGGCGTGGCCGGGACCGAGCCGCCCTCCGGGTCCGGGCGGAGCGGGAACACGTCCGTGGCCATCGAGTCCAGGACCGGGGGCGGCGGGCGCAGCGGCTTCGGCATGACCGCGGCCTCCGAGTGCCCCCCGCAGCCGTAGGCGAGCGAGACGACATGGCCGTCCGCCGGCGAGAACTCGTTCGCGCAGACGCCGAACGCCTGGCGCAGCGACCCGGCCATCGGCACGAGGAAGGCACAGGAGACACAGGTGGCGGGGGCCGCCTGGGCCATGGGGGCCTTCGCGCCGTACGCCTCGTCCCAGCGGTCCGCCGCGATGTGCAGCCCGTACCGCGACAGGACGCGCGCACGCCGCATTCCGAGCTCTTCGGCGACCGCCGCGATCGAACCCCGCGCGGGAACCAGCGGCAGCGCCGCCGGCGCACCGCCCGTGACCTCGGCGTCCTCCGCCTCGACGAGTTGCGCCATCTCCTCCGAGACCGGGGAGTCCGGCGGCGGCACGTCGGCGCCCGTGTAACCGGGCTCCAGGCGCAGGTCGTCCGCCTCGGTGGGGAGCAGGTCGCCCGGCCCCAGGTCCCCGGGGCGCAGCCGCTCGCTCCACGGCACCCACTCCGGCGCCAGCAGGGAGTCCGGCCCCGGCAGGAGAACCGTCTCGTCGAGGGTGACCAGCTTGGCCCGCGAGGCGCGGGTGACGGTCACCGCCCAGCGCCAGCCCCGGTAGCCGGGTTCCTTGCATTCGAAGAGGTGGGTGACCACCCGGTCACCCTCGGCGAAGAGGGAGACATGCTCGCCGACCACCCCCGGGAAGGCGGCCTCCTCGGCCGCCTCACGGGCAAGGTCTACCGCCTCGGCGCACAGGCGGTCAGGGGTTCGGCTTCGCGTCGTCGCAGCACTCACAGGTCTCGCTTCTCTCCTACGCCGTCTCACGGGTGCGCCAACGGATGCCCGTACGAGGTACGAGATACGAGGTGCGAGCTGCGGGCGGAGCGGACCGAAGGGCCGCGTCGACGTCCACGCCTCGCCCGACTCGTCTCGGTCTCGGGCGCACTTTCCACCACCCATTCTGCGGGATGACGGAGAGGCGCGCGGCCGAGGACAACCGCCGGTGGCGCGCTACGCACGCTACCCCCTCTGCCGCCCCGGGCCCACCTGCACGCCGTCTTTGGGACCGGAAGGCCCGGGAGAGACCCGCAGAGAGTCCCAAATGCCCGGAGTGGCGGCTCATCGGCTCCGTCCGCCCCGTTTCAGGTTCGGGCCGGGGAGGTTGGGGCACTATGGCGGGGTGGCTGCCGCAAATTCGTCCGACGGATCCGGTCCACTGCGCAGGACCGGTCGGGCGGTGGGCCGCGCCCTCCACCTGCCCTTCACCGGTACGGCGAAGGGCATCCGCCGCGCCACGCACGCGCAGGGCGCGGGCGAGTCGGGCCTCGGCAAGCTGATCGAGCTGCACGCCGTGAACGGCGCGGGCGACGTCATGATCACGGTCGCCCTCGCCTCCACGGTCTTCTTCTCCGTCCCCACCGACGAGGCCCGCGGCCGGGTCGCCCTCTACCTCGCGATCACCATGGCGCCCTTCACGCTCCTCGCCCCGGTGATCGGCCCGCTCCTGGACCGGGTGCCGCACGGCCGCAGGGCCGCGATGGCAGCCGCGATGCTGGCCCGGGCACTGCTCGCGCTGGCGCTGTCGGGCGCGGTGGCCACGGGCGGGATCGAGCTCTATCCGGCGGCCCTGGGCGTACTCGTGTCCTCGAAGGCGTACGGCGTCGTACGGAGCGCCGTCGTACCGCGCCTCCTGCCGCCCCGCTTCTCCCTCGTGAAGGCCAATTCGCGGGTGACCCTGGCCGGGCTGCTGGCGACGGGCGCGGCCGCGCCGATCGGGGTGGGGCTCCAGCAGGTCGGGACCGCGTGGCCGCTGTACGGGGCGTGCGCGCTGTTCGTCGTCGGTACGTTCCTGGCGTTCACGATGCCGCACAAGGTGGACTCCGCGAAGGGCGAGCGGAAGGCCAGGCTGCTGGAACACGGGCACGGATACGTGCACCGGCCCGGCCACGGGAAGCGGGAGGCGCCGCGCCGCCCCGGCCTGCGCACGGTCGGCCCCTCCGTGCTCCACGGCCTCCAGGCCAACGCCGCCCTCCGCGCCCTCTCCGGCTTCCTGATCTTCTTCCTGGCGTTCCTGCTGCGCGAGCACCCGCTCTCCGGGCAGAGCGCCGCCGTGTCGCTGGCGGTCGTCGGCGTCTCGGCCGGCGTGGGCAACGCCTGCGGGACGGCGGTGGGGGCGTGGCTCAGGGACCGCGGGCCCGAGGCGATCATCGCGACGGTGCTGGGGCTGACGCTGGGCGTGGCCGTCTGCGCGGCGCTGTTCTTCGGCGGGCTGATGGTGGCGGTCCTCGGCGCCACGGCGGGCCTGTGCCAGGCGCTCGCCAAGCTGTCGCTGGACGCGCTGATCCAGCGGGACGTGCCCGAGGAGGTGCGGACGTCGGCGTTCGCGCGGTCGGAGACGCTGCTCCAGATGGCCTGGGTGGTGGGCGGCGCCGTCGGGATCGCCCTGCCGCTGAACGGCGCGCTCGGCATGTCGGTCGCCGCCTGCCTCCTCGCGACCGGCGCGGCCTTGTCCGTACGGGGCCTCCTGAGTGCGGCGCGGCGCGGCTCGCCGTACCCCCGCGTGGCGTGAGGCGGGGCGGGCGATAGCCTTCGCCCCATGACCGTTGCGCTCCTCTCTGGTAAGGCCCGCCGCACCGCCACCGTGATCGGTGCCGTGTCGGCCGGACTCCTCGTCCTGTCCGCATGCGACAAGCCGACGCCGCTCGCGACCGTGACGGTCGGCACGGAATCGGTGCACACCGAGGCCGCGTGCTACAACGACGGCTCCGCGATCAAGGAATCCCTGCTCCAGGGCTGCCTGAACAAGAAGGCCGAGAAGACCGTCGAGGTCTCCATGGAGGACAAGGTCCGCTTCGGCGTCGACCCCGAGATCGCGGACAAGGGCTGGACGCTCTTCATCAACGGCCAGCAGGCCGAGCAGGAGCCGTTCAAGAAGACGTACCGGACCATCCCGGGCAGCGCCTTCTTCGCCCAGCAGCAACAGCAGCAGCCGGGCGCGCCGAGCCCCGACGAGGCGCAGGTCAGCGTCGTCGAGACCAAGGGCAAGAAGCTCACCGGCATCTGGCACTTCAAGCTGGAGAAGACCTCCTGACGATGCGTGTCCTGGTCGTGACCGCGGTTCCCGCCGAGCGGGACGCGGTCACGCGCGCGTTCGCCCCCGGTGACACCGCCGTCGACGTCATCGCCTGCGGGGTCGGCCCCGCCGCGAGCGCGGCCGGGACCGCGACGGCGCTGGCGTCCGCGACCCGCCCGTACGGGCTGGTGGTCTCCGCCGGCATCGGCGGCGGCTTCGGCCACCTGGCCCCGCTCGCCTCCCTCGTCGTCGCCGACGCGATCGTCGCCGCCGACCTGGGCGCCGAGACCCCCGACGGCTACGTCCCGGTGACCGCCCTGGGCTTCGGCGCCGTGGAGCACCTGCCGCCCGCCGCCCTCGTACGGGCCGTGGCCGACGCGACCGGCGCCGTCACCGGCACCGTGCTGACCGTCTCCACCGTGACCGGCTCCGCCGCCCGCGCCGCCGAGCTGCGCGCCCGGCACCCGTACGCCGCCGCCGAGGCGATGGAGGGCTTCGGCGTCGCCGAGGCCGCCTCCCTGCACGGGGTGCCGGTGCTGGAGCTCCGCGCGGTCTCGAACGCCGTCGGGCCGCGCGACCGGGCGGCCTGGCGCGTCGGAGAGGCGCTGGCGGCGCTCACCGGTGCGTTCGGCAAGCTCGTGCCCGTACTCGAAACCTGGGAAGACCGGAACGAAGACCGGGATGAGGAACATGACGACGCCTGACGCACTGAAGATCGCTTACTCGCCCTGCCCGAACGACACCTTCGTCTTCGACGCCTGGGCGCACGGCCGGGTGCCGGGGGCGCCGGCGCTCGACGTGACGTTCGCGGACATCGACATCACCAACGGCATGGCCGAGCGCGGGGAGTTCGACGTGCTCAAGGTGTCGTACGCCGTGCTGCCGTGGGTGCTGGAGGAGTACGCGCTGCTGCCGTGCGGCGGGGCGCTCGGCCGGGGCTGCGGGCCGCTCGTCCTCACGTGCGAGCCCGGGGCCGACCTCACCGGCAAGCGGATCGCCGTGCCCGGCGAGCGCTCGACGGCGTACCTGCTGTTCCGGCTGTGGGCGGCCGATGTCGTGCCGGACGGGGTCGGCGAGATCGTCGTCATGCCGTTCCACGAGATCATGCCGGCGGTGCGCGACGGCAAGGTCGACGCGGGGCTCGTCATCCACGAGGCGCGCTTCACGTACCAGGACTACGGTCTGCACTCGCTCGCCGACATGGGCGGGCACTGGGAGGACACGACCGGCCTGCCCATCCCGCTGGGCGCGATCATCGCCAAGCGCTCGCTGGGCGCGGAGCGGCTGCGCGAGCTGGCGGACGCGGCGCGCACGTCGGTGCGGATGGCCTGGGACGATCCGCTGGCGTCGCGGCCGTACGTACGGGAGCACGCGCAGGAGATGGACCCCGCGGTGGCCGATCAGCACATCGGTCTCTACGTCAACGAGTTCACCGCCGACCTGGGCGAGAGCGGCTACGCGGCGGTGCGCGGGCTGCTCACACGCGCCGCGGCCGAGGGACTGGTACCGCCCCTCGGCCCCGACGCGCTGGCGTTCGTCTGATCCCCGGCTGCCCGGTCCCCGGCTAGACGTCCAGCTGGTCGGCCACCGCGCGCAGCAGGCCCGCGATCTTCGCGCCCGCCGCCTTGTCGGGGTAGCGGCCGCGCTCCAGCGCCGGCGTGATGTTCTCCAGGAGCGTCGTCAGGTCCTGCACGATCGACGCGAGCTCGTCGGGCTTGCGGCGCTGCGCCGCGGCGACCGAGGGGGTCGGGTCGAGGATCGTCAACGAAAGCGCCTGGTCACCGCGTTGACCGGCCACGACACCGAATTCGACGCGCTGGCCGGGCTTGAGCGCGTCGACTCCGGCAGGGAGCACCGACGAGTGGACGAAGACGTCGCCGCCGTCGTCGCGGGAGAGGAAGCCGAAGCCCTTCTCATTGTTGAACCACTTGACCTTGCCGGTAGGCACGTCTGTCCTCGTCCTCGTACTCGTCGTTGAAAACGGCTCTGGATAGCACTACAGCGGGTCGTAGGACCCGCCACCACCAAGGCTAATGGTCCAGGGGCTGGTGACAAGACGTCGCCGGGCGGTTCCTCAGGGCAGGGAACTACCCTGGTCAGGTGATGACTGAAACCACATCGTCCGAGGCCGGCCCCGGCGACCGGCTGGTACGTACCGGAGCCGTCGTCTTCTTCGTCGGCGCACTGGCCACACTGGTCACCGTCGCCCCGCTCTTCCTGGGTACGGAGCCCTTTCCCCCGGTGGCGTACGCCGTGTGCATGCTGATGGGCGTCGGCTTCGTGATCGCCGCCGCCGGAGTGCTCAGGTCGATCGCCGCGCAGCGCCGTCAGGCACGCGCCGCCTCGCGGTAGCCGCCCAGCCAGGCGGGGAAGGCCACGAGGTCGTCCAGGACCACGTCCGCACCGGCTTCGCGCAGCTCAGCGGCGTCGCAGGGCCCCGTCGGCACGGCGACGGACAGGGCGCCGGCCGCCCGCGCGCCGCGTACGTCGCCGACGTGGTCGCCGACGTACACCGAGGCGCCGTACTCGCGCAGCGCCTCCGCCTTGGCCTCCGCCCACAGCCAGCCGACGACCGCGTCCGGCTCGATGCCGAGGTGCGCGAGGTGGAGCTTGGCGTTCGGTTCGTGCTTCGCCGTGACGACGACGGCGCGCCCGCCCGCCGCCCGTACCGCGGCCACTGCCTCACGGGCGCCGGGCAGCGCGAGAGTTGGCGTGATCGCGTACGTCGGATAGATCTCGCGGTAGCGGTCGCCCATCTCCTGGACGCGGTCCTCGGGGAACCAGAACGCCAGTTCCTGCTCCAGCGGCGGGCCGAGCCGGGTGACCGCCAGGTCGGCGTCGATGTGCGTGCCGGTCTCGGCCGCGAGCACTTCGTAGGTGGCCCTGATGCCGGGCCGGGAGTCGACGAGCGTCATGTCGAGGTCGAAGCCGACCGTCAGCGGGGGCGTGGACAGGTGAGTGGGCATGAGGGCCATTGTGCCCACGGGGGCTCCGGGACCCACCCTTACACTTAGCCAAGCCTTACCAACCTTCGGACGCGGATGGGACCAGATGCGAGCCGTCACCAGCCGTCCCGGGCGCGCCCTGGTGGCCCGCCGTGTCGGCTGGACGGCCGCGGCTGTCGCGGCCCTGCTGGTCTCCGTCCTGCTGAGCCTCGCGGTCGGGGCGCGCTCCATCGCCCCGTCCACCGTCCTCGACGTCCTGCTCAACGGCGGTCACAGCGACGCCACCGAGGTCGTACGGACCATGAGGGTGCCGCGCACGGTCATCGGCCTGATGGTCGGCGTCGCGCTGGCGCTCGCGGGGACC
The DNA here is from genome assembly GCF_039533765.1 of Streptomyces enissocaesilis. Taxonomy (NCBI): domain Bacteria; kingdom Bacillati; phylum Actinomycetota; class Actinomycetes; order Kitasatosporales; family Streptomycetaceae; genus Streptomyces; species Streptomyces enissocaesilis. Next base: position 342,346 of record NZ_BAAAUD010000039.1, read on the forward strand.
GTCCTCCAGGGCATCACCCGCAACCCGATCGCCGACCCCGGCATCCTGGGCATCAGCCAGGGCGCGTCCGTGGGCGTGGTCCTCGCGATCGCCTTCGCCGGCATCCACTCGCTGTCCGGGTACGTGTGGTTCGCCTTCGCGGGCGCGGCCCTCGCCTCGGTCGCGGTGTACGCCGTCGCGGCGAGCGGGCGCGGCGGCGCGACCCCGGTGAAGCTCGCGCTCGGCGGCGCCGCGATCAACGCGCTGCTCGCCTCCGTCACGATGACGGTCCTGACGACACAGGCAGCCACGCTCGACGAGTTCCGCTTCTGGCAGGTCGGGTCGGTGGCCGGCCGCGACGCGGAGGTGGTGGGCCGGATCTGGCCGTTCCTGCTGCTCGGTGTGGTCCTCGTCCTCTGCGTCGCGCGCGGACTCGACGCCCTGGCACTGGGCGAGGACATGGCGAAGGGCCTCGGCCAGAACGTCGCGGCCGTACGGATCGTGGGCGGCGTCGGCGCGACGGTCCTGACCGGCGCGGGCGTCGCCGCGGCCGGCCCGATCGGCTTCGTTGGCCTCGCGGTCCCGCACATCGCGCGGGCGGTCGTGGGCGGCGACCACCGGTGGGTCCTGCCGATGGCGGCGCTGATCGGCCCGGTCGTGCTGCTGGTGTCCGACGTGGCGGGCCGTGTGGTCTTCCCGCCGAGCGAGGTCCCGGCGGGCGTGATGACCGCGCTGATCGGCGTGCCGTTCCTGGTCGCCCTGGTACGGCGGAAGGCGGTGCCGGCGTGACCACGAACAGCGCGGCGGTCGGGATGCGGCCCACCGGATACGCGCTCGTGCGCGTCGGACGGGGACGCTTCCTGCTGCACCGGCGGGCCGCCGCCGTCGCCGGCGCGCTCGCGCTCCTGCTCGCCGGAGCGTGCGTCGCGTACCTCTGCGTCGGCGAGAGCAACGTCCCGCCCGCCGAAGTGCTGAAGGTCCTCTTCGGCCGGCCCTCGTCGGACGAACTCGTCGTGGGAACCCTCCGCCTGCCCCGCATGACCGTCGGACTGCTCGTCGGGGCGGCGTTCGGCGTGGCCGGCGCACTGATCCAGACCGTCGCGCGCAACCCGCTCGCGAGCCCCGACATCATCGGCATCAGCCAGGGCGCGAGCGCCCTCACCGTCGGGGCGACGACCTTCGGGATCACCTCCTACGCCGTACTCCCCTACCTCTCCGTGGCCGGCGGAATCCTCGCCGCCGCCCTCGTCTACGCCTTCGCCTGGCGTGGCGGACTGCACGCCACCCGCTTCGTGCTGATCGGCATCGGTTTCGCGATCGCCCTGCGCTCCGTCACGCACCTCTTCCTCACCAAGGGCGACCACCTCGTCGCCCAGCAGGCGCAGATCTGGATGACCGGCTCCCTCAACGGCCGCGGCTGGGACGAGGCGGCCCTCCTGGGCTGGGTGCTCCTCGCGCTGCTCCCCGCCGTCCTCTGGGCCGCCCGCGCCCAGCGCACGGTGTCGGTGGACGACGACACCGCGACCGCGCTGGGCGTACGGCTGGGACGCGTCCGCCTGGGCCTGGTCCTCACCGGAGTCGTGCTCGCCTCCGTGGCCACCGGAACCTCCGGCCCCGTCGACTTCGTGGCGCTGCTCGCCCCGCAGATCGCCCGCCGCCTGACCCGCACCGCGCAGATCCCACTCCTCTGCTCGGCCCTGACGGGCGCGCTGATCGTCGTACTGGCGGACCTGCCGGCCCGCCGGCTCCTCTCGCCCACCGAACTGCCGGTGGGCGTGCTGACAGCGGCCGTCGGCGCCCCGTACCTGATCTGGCTGATCGTCAAAGGCCGCACTGGAGGCAAGGCGTGAGCAGGCTCACCGCGCGCGGGCTGACGCTCGCCTACGAGGACCGTACGGTCGTGCACGGGCTCGACCTGGCCGTGCCCGACGGCCGGGTGACCGTCATCATCGGCCCGAACGCCTGCGGGAAGTCCACCACCCTGCGCGCGCTCGGCCGGCTGCTCAGGCCCAGGACCGGCGCGGTGCTGCTGGACGGCGCCGAACTCGCGAGGATCCCGACCAGGAAAATCGCCCGGTCGATCGGCCTGCTGCCCCAGACCCCCGTCGCCCCCGAGGCCATCACCGTCGCCGACCTCGTCGCGCGCGGCCGCCAGCCGCACCAGCACTGGTGGCAGCAGTGGTCCGACGAGGACGAACGCGCGGTGACGGACGCCATGGCGCGCACGGACGTCACCGCACTCGCCGACCGCCCCGTGGACGCGCTCTCCGGCGGACAGCGTCAGCGCGTGTGGATCGCGATGTCCCTGGCGCAGGAGACGGACCTCCTCCTCCTGGACGAGCCCACGACGTACCTCGACATCTCCCACCAGGTGGAGGTGCTCGACCTCGTCCGCCGGCTCAACCACGACCGGGGCCGCACCGTCGTCGCCGTCCTGCACGACCTCAACCAGGCGGCCCGGTACGCCGATCACCTGATCGCCATGAAGGAAGGCCGCATCGTGGCCGAGGGCCGCCCGGACGACATCGTCACCGCGGACCTCGTACGCGAGGTCTTCGGCCTGGCGTCGGTCGTGGTCCCGGACCCGGTGACGGGCTCCCCCCTGGTGATCCCGGGCACACCGTGGAGCCCGGGACCCGCCGCCCCGCACAACGCGGTGCCGGGAGGGGACGCGCCGGGCGCCGAACGCCACCACCCCGAAGAAACACCCGTACCCGGACGTTCGGCGCCCGAGGAGACGCCCCGGCGCGGCACCGACCCCGAAGCCCCCGCCCCCGAGGGCACCCCCGCCGAAGGCACCGCCCCGCCCCGCGACCCCGCCGGCCCCGCCCGGACCACCTGAAAGGCGCCCGCCCCATGACCGGAACCCTCCGCCGCCGCGGCCTCGCCGCCGGCTCCCTCGCCGTCACCGCCGCCCTCGCGCTCTCCGCCTGCGGATCCTCCGACCAGGGCAAGCCGTCGGCCTCCGCCAAAAGCAGGACCCACACCGTCAAGACCGCCATGGGCGACGTGAGGGTCCCGGACAGCCCGAAGCGCGTCGTCGTCCTGGACACCGCCGAGCTGGACTCCGCGATCACCCTCGGCGTGAAGCCGGTCGGCGCGACGCACACCACCGCCGGGCCCGGCTTCCTGAGCTACCTGCCCGAGGACGAGGTCGCGGGCATCAAGGACGTCGGCGAGATGACGACCCCCAACCTGGAGGCCGTCGCCGCCCTCGAACCGGACCTGATCCTCACCAGCAGGATCCGGCACGGCGCCCTGTACGACGAGCTCAAGGCGCTCGCGCCGACCGTGATGACGGAGAACACCGGTTACCCCTGGAAGGAGAACTTCCAGGTCCACGCCGACGCGCTCGGCAAGAAGGCCGAAGCGGAGCGGGCGGTCGCCGACTACACCGCGCACGCCGCGAAGGTCACCGAAGCGATCGGCGGCAAGGACCGGGCCGCGAAGACCGACGTCAACGTGGTGCGCTTCATCGAAGGCGCGGACATCCGCATCTACGGCAGGCAGAACTACATCGCGACGGTCCTGGCCGACGTCGGCCTCGGCCGCCCGGCCATCACCGACAAGGCCAAGGACGGCTTCTCGTACGACGTCAGCCCCGAGAAGATCAACCTCGCGGGCGAGGGCGCCGACGTCGTCTTCCACTCGACGTACGGCGACCCGGAGAAGGCCAGGCAGACGCAGACCCTGAACAGCGGCCTGTGGAAGAACATGCCCGCCGCCAGGGCGGGCAAGGTCTTCGGCGTGGACGACGAGCTGTGGATCCAGGGCATCGGCTACACCGCCGCCCACCAGATCCTCGACGAGATGCGGGCCCACCTCACGAAGAAGTAGGGGCGCCTACCGCCTCCGCGCCCGCCACACCAGGTGGAGCGCGGAGGCGACGGCCGCCGTCCGTACGACCCCGGGCCACATGCCCGAGACCGCCTCGCCCAGCGCGTCCCGCGCGAGCGGCTCGCCCCACCGCCCCTCGGTCCGGCCCCACAGCCACACGGCCGCGCCCGCCACGACCAGTCCGGGCAGGCCCAGCACCACCCATTTCGCCTCGGCGCGGCTGAGGCGGTGCGAGGCGTACGCGAGGAGCCAGCCGCCGCCCAGCGCGAGCCAGTTGCCGAGGACGGCGCCGACGACGAGCAGCGCGGCGGCGAGCAGGAGCAGGACATGGGCAGGCCGGCGCACCGCGGCCGCCGCCACCACCGCCTCGCCCTGCCCGGCCGTACGACGCCGCAGCCGCACCCGCAACCGGCGGCGGCCCGGAGGAACTTCCGCCTCGACGCCCGCTCCGCCACCGGCGCCGCTCTCGCCCTCGCCCTCATCGGCCTCGGCCTCGTCCTCGGCCGGCGGAGGCTTGAGTATTTCGGGGATCTCCACGCCGCCGACGAACCCCGGCACGGTGGTACCCATGCCGAGCGGCCCCGGTTCGACGCGCCACCAGTCGGGTTCGCCGCCCTGCGGGCCGAGTTCGTCCGACCCCGCGAGGTGGGGCGGCGAAGCGACGGGCCCGTCCGCCGCGCCCACCGCGTCCGCCCGCTCGTGGTCCCGGCCGCGGGGCCGCGGAACCCACCGGCCGCGCCCGCCGCGCCCGCCGCCCTCCGCCGGCTTGTCGCGCTGCTCCGGCAGTACGGCCTGCCGCGCCGCGGGCCCCGGCTCCGGCATCGCGCCGCCCGACGCCGCCGCCACCAGATCGGCCGGGGGCCCGATCCGGTTCAGGATGCGCCGTACCGCCGCGGGGGAGTCCGGCGTACCGAACCCGGAGCGCTGCCGGTCGATTTCGTCGCGCAACGTGGCCACCAGCCGCATCCGCGTCGCCGCGGGCAGCTTGTGCTGCTGCGCCAGGTCGCCGACCCGGCTCAGATAGTCGTAGACGAGCTGATCGCTCTCGATCCCCACGCGCCGTTCCGTCCCCTCGCCCTCCAACCTCCAACTGCCTGCACCGACCGTAGCGCCACACCGGCTACCGTGGGGCGGATGGGGACCGGCGAGCGCAACCAGGAGGCGCACGTGTCCGAAGGATCAGGCGCAACGCCACCGCGCACGCTCGCGGAAGCCCTGCGCACCCGCGACGACGCGTCGCTGGCCGCGCTGTTGCGCGCCCGGCCCGACCTGCTCTCGCCGGTGCCCGGCGACGTGTCGCAGCTCGCCACCCGGGCGGGCACCCGCGCCTCCGTCGTACGGGCGCTGGAGCGGCTCGACCGGTTCACCCTCCAGGCCGCCGAGGCCCTGGCGGTGGCCCCCGACCCGGCTCCGTACGAGGCGCTGCGCGCGCTGATGACCGGCGACGAGGGCGACCCCCGGGTCGAGGCGGCGCTGCCCGGGGCCGTCGCCACGCTGCGCGGACAGGCCCTGCTCTGGGGCGCCGACGACCGGCTGCGCCTGGTGCGCACGGCGCGCGAGCTGCTCGCCCCCTCCCCCGCGCACCCGTCCCCCACCGGCCTGGGCCCGACCGTCGCCGAGGCGACCGCCGGGATGTCGCCGGGCCGCTGGCAGGAGACCCTCGCGGCGGCCGGACTGCCGCCCACCCACGACCCGGTGTCGGCGGTGACGGCCCTGGCGGCGCTCTTCAGCGACCGCACGCGCATGTCCGCGCTGCTCGACACGGCCCCGCCCGAGGCGCTGATGGTGCTGGAGCGGCTGGTGTGGGGGCCGCCGTACGGCGAGGTGACCTCCGACCCCGCGCCGCCCGTGCGGTGGCTGCGCGACCGGGGGCTGCTCCTGCCGACGAGCCTGCGGACGGTCGTGCTGCCGCGCGAGGCCGCGCTGCACCTGCGCGCCGGGCGCGCGCACCGGGTGCCGGAGCCGGTGCCGCCCGCCGTCGAGCCCCTGGCCGGACACAGCCCGCGGGTCGTGGACGGTACGGCCGCCGGCCAGGCGTACACGGCGCTGTCCACCGTCGAGGAACTGCTCAAGGACTGGAACGAGGGCGGCCCGGCCGTCCTGCGCTCCGGCGGTCTGAGCGTGCGTGACCTGAAGCGGACGGCCGCCGCGCTCGACGTGCCCGAGCAGACGGCCGCCTTCTGGATCGAACTCGCCTACGCGGCCGGGCTGCTGGCGTCCGACGGCGAGGCCGCCGAGCGGTACGCCGCCACGCCCGCGTACGACGACTGGCTCGGCCTCCCGCCGCAGGACCGGTGGACCCGCCTCGCCACCGCCTGGCTGCACGCCACCCGCACGGCCGGCCTGGTCGGCGGCCAGGACACGAAGGGCCGCGTGCTGGCGGCGCTCGGCCCCGACCTGGACCGCGCGGCGGCCCCCGAGGTGCGCCGCCGCGTCCTCGGTCTCCTCGCCGCCCTCCCCGAGGGCGCCGTGCCCGCCCCCGAGCAGGTGCTGGCCCGGCTGCGCTGGGAACGGCCGCTGCGGGGGGCGGGTACCGGCGCCGGGGGTACCGGGCCCTCCACGGGCACCCCCGGCGACCTGCGGTCCCGTATCGCGCTGTGGACCCTCACCGAGGCGGAGCTCCTGGGCGTCACCGGACGCGGCGCGCTCTCCTCCCACGGCCGCGCACTGATGGCCACCGCACCCGCCCCCGCCACCCCCTCCACCGGCGCCGGGGACGCCGCGGCCGCCGCGCGCGCCGCCGAGCTGCTCGCGCCGTTCATCCCGGAACCCCTGGACCACGTACTCCTCCAGGCCGACCTCACCGCGGTCGCCCCGGGGCCGCTGCGACGGCCGCTCGCGGACACCCTCGACGTACTCGCCGACGTGGAGTCGAAGGGCGGGGCGACCGTGTACCGCTTCACGCCCGCGTCCGTGCGCCGCGCGCTGGACGCCGGGCGGGCCGCGTCCGACCTGCACGCCTTCCTGGCCGAGCACAGCCGTACGCCCGTACCGCAGCCGCTCAGCTACCTCATCGACGACGTGGCCAGGAAGCACGGGCACCTGCGGGTCGGCGCCGCCTCCGCCTACGTGCGCTGCGACGACGACGCGATGCTCGGCGAGATCCTCGCCGACAAGCGGTCGCAGCCGCTGGGCCTGCGGCGCCTCGCGCCCACGGTGCTGGCGGCGCAGGCCGACCCGGCGGCGCTGCTCGAAGGGCTGCGCACGATGGGCTTCGCGCCGGCCGCCGAGTCGGCGGCCGGAGACGTGCTGATCACCCGGGCCCACTCCTACCGCACCCCGCCGCGCACCGCCCCCGCGCCCGTCCCCGAGGGACCGCCGATCCCGGACGACACGCTGCTGGGCGCCGCGCTGCGGGCGATCCGGGCCGGGGACATGGCGTCCACGGCGGTACGCAAGGAGACCCCGGCGACGGCCGTGCCGGGAACCGGGGCGACGGCCCCCGGCGAGCTGCCGCGCACCACGTCCGCCGAGACGCTCGCCACGGTCCAGGCCGCCGCCCTCACCGGCTCCGCGGTGTGGATCGGATACGTCAACGCGGACGGCGCGGCGAGCCAGCGCGTGATCGCGCCGGTGCGGGTGGAGGGCGGCTTCGTGACGGCGTACGACCACACGGCGGACGAGGTCCGCACCTACCCCCTGCACCGGATCACGGGCGTGGCGGAACTGGCGGACAGCCCGTAGCCGGGGACCGGTCCTGGCACGGTCACTTGCCGGAGGGCACCGTGTCCCCCGCGTCCTGCGCCCCGCGCGGCGGGCGCCGCGTGTGCACCGCGCGGCCGATCCGGCGGCCGAGGAGGAAGTAGCCGATCAGCGCGCCCGTCGTATTGAGGATCACGTCGTCGACGTCGAACGCCCGGCCCGTGACCATCGCGCCCTGCGCCAGCTCCACCAGCACCATCACCACCACCGTGAGAACCACCACGCGCAGCAGCCGCAGCGAGCGCGGCACGAGCACCGGCAGCAGCAGCCCGAAGGGCATGCCCAGCAGGAGGTTGCCGCCTATCTGCTTGCACGCGGCGAGGAAGGTGTAGTCCTCGGCGTACTGCCGCAGCGAGGCGCCGGGCGTCAGATTGGTGGTGACCAGGTCCTCCGAGGCGTGCGAGGGGGCGAGCGTCAGCCGTGCCAGTACGGCCGAGAACAGGACGAGTCCGACGAAGGCCGCGACCACCGCGAGGGCCCGCAGGGCCGTCCGCCACCAGGGGGCACGAAGTTCCGCTTCAGCTGTCATGGACGTCCGTCTACCCGCGCTCCCGACCCGTATCGCACGCGGTACGGCACACTGGACGTTTGGCCGTACGGGCCGACCTGCCGCAGAAAGGGCCGAAACCCGCGTGAACGGACCCCTCATCGTCCAGAGCGACAAAACCCTGCTCCTGGAAGTCGACCACGAGCGCGCCGACGCCTGCCGCCGTGCCATCGCGCCCTTCGCCGAGCTGGAGCGCGCCCCCGAGCACATCCACACCTACCGGGTGACGCCGCTCGGCCTGTGGAACGCGCGGGCCGCCGGGCACGACGCCGAGCAGGTCGTGGACGCGCTCGTCGAGTTCTCCCGCTACCCGGTGCCGCACGCGCTGCTCGTCGACGTCGCCGAGACGATGGACCGTTACGGCCGCCTGACCCTCTCCAAGCACCCCGTGCACGGCCTCGTCCTGACGACCACCGACCGCCCGGTGCTGGAGGAGATCCTCCGCTCGAAGAAGGTCCAGCCGCTGGTCGGCGCCCGGATCGACGCGGACACGGTCGCCGTGCACCCCTCCGAGCGGGGCCAGATCAAGCAGACGCTGCTCAAGCTGGGCTGGCCGGCCGAGGACCTCGCGGGTTACGTCGACGGTGAGGCCCACGCGATCGACCTCGCGGAGGACGGCTGGGCGCTGCGCCCGTACCAGAAGCAGGCCGTCGAGGGCTTCTGGCACGGCGGCTCGGGCGTCGTGGTCCTGCCCTGCGGCGCGGGCAAGACGCTGGTCGGCGCGGGCGCGATGGCGCAGGCCAGGGCGACGACCCTGATCCTGGTCACGAACACCGTCTCGGCCCGCCAGTGGAAGCACGAGCTGGTGAAGCGGACGTCGCTGACCGAGGAGGAGATCGGCGAGTACAGCGGTACGCGCAAGGAGATCCGGCCGGTCACCATCGCGACGTACCAGGTCCTGACGACGAGGCGCAAGGGCGTCTACCCGCACCTGGAGCTCTTCGACTCCCGCGACTGGGGTCTGATCGTGTACGACGAGGTGCACCTGCTGCCCGCGCCGGTCTTCAAGTTCACGGCCGACCTCCAGGCGCGGCGGCGCCTGGGCCTGACGGCGACGCTCGTGCGGGAGGACGGCCGCGAGTCGGACGTCTTCTCCCTCATCGGTCCCAAGCGTTTCGACGCTCCGTGGAAGGAGATCGAGGCACAGGGCTACATCGCGCCCGCCGACTGCGTCGAGGTACGGGTCAACCTCACCGACAGCGAGCGGCTCGCGTACGCGACGGCGGAGGCGGAGGAGAAGTACCGTTTCTGCGCCACGACCGCGACCAAGCGGAAGGTGACGGAGGCGCTGGTACGGAAGTTCGCCGGCCAGCAGATCCTCGTCATCGGCCAGTACATCGACCAGCTCGACGAGCTGGGCGAGCACCTGGACGCACCGGTCATCAAGGGCGAGACGCCGAACGCGCAGCGCGAGAAGCTGTTCGAGGCGTTCCGGCAGGGCGAGATCAGCGTGCTCGTCGTGTCGAAGGTCGCGAACTTCTCGATCGACCTGCCGGAGGCGACGGTCGCCATCCAGGTGTCGGGCACGTTCGGGTCCCGCCAGGAGGAGGCGCAGCGCCTGGGCCGGGTCCTGCGGCCGAAGGCGGACGGCCACCAGGCCCACTTCTACTCGGTGGTCGCGCGCGACACGATCGACCAGGACTTCGCGGCGCACCGCCAGCGGTTCCTGGCGGAACAGGGCTACGCGTACCGGATCGTGGACGCGGACGAGCTGATGGCGGAGGACGGCACCGCGTCCTGACGCGGCCCCGGGTCCCCGGGCCAGGGGACCCGGGACCCGGGACCCGGCCGCGAGCCCAATCCGGCTATTGCTGCCGCCCGGCCTCCTCCTCGTGGGGGAACCGGGCGAGCGGGGCCTCGCGCTGGAAGAACGTCTTGGCGCGGATCGCCGCCCGCTCGTCGTCGCGGACCTGACCGGGCCGGGAACCGTTGCCGAACAGCACCCCGCCGAACCGCATCCGCAGGTACGCCGCCGAGTGGTGGAGGGTGGTCGTCAGCCCGTCGGCGACGACCTCGTCGTCGTCCGCCATGACCGTCACCCCCCACAGGGTCCGGCCGGCCATCCGCTCCTTGAAGTCCGAGCCGGGGTCCCCCAGCCAGCCCGACCAGTAGTCGAGGTAGCGCTTGGCCTGCGCGGAGAGGGTGTACCAGTACAGCGGCGAGGCGATGACGACGTCGGTGGCCGCCAGCGTGGCCTGCCGCAGCGTCTCCTCGTTCTCCCCGACGGGCCAGGTCTCGGTCTCGTGCCGGCCGTCCTGGAAGTCGGGCAACGGCAGCCGGGCCAGGTCCACCCAGCGCTGCGGAACACCGGCGGGCAGCTGCTCGGCGGCGGCCCGCGCGAGGATCTCGGTGTTGCCGTCGGGGCGGGAGCTGCCGAGGACGAAGAGGAACGAACGGTCCGTGCCACGGGGTGTGTCGGTGGTCATGTCTGCTCCGGTCTCGGCCCCTGGGCGCGCCCGCCGAAGGGGCGTGGAGCCGGCCGCGGCCCGGGGGAATCAGTGAGTTCCCCGCTTCCAACTCCCTTGCTCCCGGGGCTATTCCGGCAGGCGCCGGGCCACTTCGCCCGCCGGGCCGCTTCATCCGCCGGCCCTATTCGCCCGGCGCACTCACCCTGCCCGCCCGGACGGCTTCGTCCCGCCCGGTGGTCCCGTCCGACGGAGGGCGGGGTTCCGGTCCGTCCGGCGGGGCGAGGAGCCAGGCGGCCGGGCCGGTCGTTCCGCTGCGGGTGCGGGCCGGGGCGGGGCGGGGCAGAGAGGGGGCAGGGGTCCGCCCGGCACGCGCCGGTCCCGCCGCCGCGTACACCAGCAGCGCCAGCCCCAGCAGCGGGTACGGGGACGCGAACGGCTGCTGCCACCACGGGATCCGGAGGTCCAGCGCCCCGTCGTGCGGCACGAGCCACAGGGTGCGCGCCGTGAAGGCGACGGCCACCGCTCCGGCCGCCCTCCACCGCCCTTCCGCGGCGAGCACCGCGAGCACCGGCACGCACCACACCCAGTGGTGCGACCAGCTGATCGGTGAGATCAGCAGCCCCGTCGCGGCGGTGGCCAGCACGCCCCACGGCTCGCGGCCCGCCACGACCGCCGCCCGGCGCGCGGCCCACAGCCCAGCCACCGCGACGCCCGCCGCGACCGCGAGCCATACCGGACCCGGTTCCGGGGTGTGCAGGACGCGGGCCAGCATCCCCTGCAGCGACTGGTTGTCGACAATCCACGCCTTGCCGACCCGGCCGGTCTCGAAGAGCCTGCGGGTCCAGAAGTCGACGCTGGCGTGCGGCAGGACGAGCGCCCCGAGCAGGACCGTGCCGGTCAGCGACGCGAGGGCGGTGAGGCCGGCGCGCACCCGCCCCGTCAGCAGCAAGTACACGACGAAGATCGCGGGTGTCAGCTTGACGCCCGCCGCGACACCGAGTGCGAAGCCCTTGCCGATCGCGTCGTCCGTACGGGTCAGGTCCCACAGGACCAGGCAGGCGAGGGCGAGGTTGATCTGGCCGAAGAGGATGGTCTGGAAGACCGGTTCGAGCCACAGGCCGACCGCGGTGGCCGCGAGGACGAGGGCGGGCGCGGCCGGGAGCCGGGCGAACCGGCAGGAGAGGTGGACGAGGAGCGCGAGGAGCGCGGCGTTGCCGGCGGCGAAGGCGATCTTGAGGGCGCCCAGCGGCAGCCAGGTGGTCGGCACGAAGAGGATCGCGGCGAACGGCGGGTAGGTGGCGGGCAGCTGCCACTGGGTGACGGTGAACCCGTACAGGTCGGTGCCGTTCGCGACCGCCGCGCCTTCCGCCCGGTAGACGAGGGCGTCGACCATGGGGATGTGCTGGAGTACGCACAGCGCGCCCAGCGCGGCCAGCGACACGGCGAGCAGGATGCCGGCGGCGCCGGTGGTGCCGGCGGCACCGGTGGTGCCGGTGATGCCGGCGGGCGTCCGGGCCGGTACGTCCGGTGATCGGGGGGTCACGCTGCGGAGTTCCACGGCCGCGACCCTAGTGGATGGCGGGCCGCCGGGCGGCCTTGCGGAGCCGCGTGGTCAGCGGCGCTTCACGCCCGCTTCCTGCGCGTACTCGCCGAGGACGGCCACGCCGAACGCTGCGCCCGCGAAGACCCTGACGGCGCGCAGGGCGGCGCCGATCCGGTGGCCGGGGTGGGGGGCCGCGCCTGTGGCGGTGGCGCCGGCGGGGCGGTTGTGGCGGGCGGAGGGGCCTGGGGTGAGGATCGCTGAAGCCATGCCTCCAGCATGAAGGCCGGACATTCTGCGCACAACGGTCTACGGGCTGAACTCCGGGCCACCGCCCTCCTCCTGAGGACCGACCGCGACCCCGACCCCACCCTGACCCCGACCCGCCCCGCCCCCCGTCCCGACCCCACCCGGCAACCGGCTCCGGGAGCCACCACCGGGGTGAAAACCCGTTGGCCCGCGGCGCGGCACTGCGGCTACAATCCCCGGTCTTCCCGCCTCCCTCCGTGGAGCGCCGCCGCCCGGACGGAAACCGGCCGGCCCACGCCGTGATCCCCCGGAGGCAACACCGTGTCCGCGCCCGGTCCCAGCCATGCCCCTACGCCCGAGTCCGAGCCCCGGAGCAGTCCCGAGCCCGGAAGCAACCCCGGGCCCGACCCCGAAAGCGACCCCCTGGGCCGTGAGCGCGCCCACCTCGCCGCCTCGCGCGCCGCGCTGCGCGCCATGCGCGAGGACGCCGAGGCCCTCGACATCCGCGACGTCACCGCGAACTGGGTGAACGCCGCCGTCCTCGGCGCCCAGATCGACGAACGCATCAAGTCGCTGGCCGATCTCTCCCACACCCCGCTGTTCTTCGGCCGCCTCGACTACCTCCACCGGGTCGGCGCGGATCAGGCGGAGGGCGCCGAGGGGGAACGCTTCTACATCGGCCGGCGCCACGTCCACGACGCGGCCGGCGACCCGATGGTCGTCGACTGGCGCGCGCCCGTCTCCCAGCCCTTCTACCGGGCGTCCCGGAAGGATCCGCTCGACGTCGGGCTGCGCCGCCGCTTCGGCTACACGGGCGGTGAGCTCACGGCGTACGAGGACGAGCACCTCTCCGACCCGGCGGAGTCCGAGGAGCGGACCAGCAAGCTGCTCCAGGCGGAGATCGAGCGCCCGCGCGTCGGCCCGATGCGGGACATCGTGGCGACGATCCAGCCCGAGCAGGACGAGATCGTACGGTCGGGCCTGTCCGGCAGCGTCTGCGTGCAGGGAGGGCCGGGGACCGGAAAGACGGCGGTGGGCCTGCACCGGGTCGCGTACCTCCTCTACGCGCACCGCGAGCGGCTGGCCAGGACCGGCACCCTGGTCATCGGTCCGAACAAGTCCTTCCTCCACTACATCGAGCAGGTCCTGCCCGCGCTGGGCGAGCTGGAGGTCAAGCAGGCCACGGTCGACGACCTGGTGGCGCCGCACGCCGAGGTGCGCGGCGCGGACGGGGCCGGCGCCGCGGTGATCAAGGGCGACGCGCGGATGGCGGAGGTCCTGCGGCGGGCGCTGCGCTCGCACGTCGGCGTCCCCACCGAGCCCGTGGTCGTGGTGCGCGGCTCGCGCCGCTGGCGGGTCCCGGCGTACGAGCTGGAAGAGATCGTGGCCGAGCTGCTGGCCCGGGACATCCGTTACGGCGCCGCCCGCGACGCGCTGCCGCAGCGCATCGCCCACGCGGTGCTCGTACGGATGGAGGAGGCGGGCGAGGCGCCCGACGACCGGGTGCAGGACACGGTGGCCCGCGCCCCGGCGGTGAAGGCGGCCGTCAAGGCGGTCTGGCCGGCGGTCGACCCGGCGAAGCTGGTCCTGCGGCTGCTGTCGGACGCGGAGTTCCTGGCGGAGCACGCCGAGGGGCTGCTGAGCGCCGACGAGCAGAGGACGATCCTGTGGCCGAGGCCGCCGAGGAGCGTGAGGTCGGCGAAGTGGTCGGCGGCGGACGCGGTGCTCATCGACGAGGCGGGCGACCTGGTCTCGCGTACGCACTCGCTCGGCCATGTCGTACTCGACGAGGCGCAGGACCTGTCGCCGATGCAGTACCGCGCGGTGGGCCGCCGCTGCACGACGGGTTCGGCGACGGTACTGGGCGACCTGGCCCAGGGCACGACGCCGTGGGCCACGGCGAGCTGGGCCGAGGCGCTGCGGCACCTGGGCAAGCCGGACGCGGCGGTCGAGGAACTGACGGCGGGCTTCCGGGTGCCGCGCGACGTCATCGCGTACGCGTCGCGGCTGCTGCCGTCGATCTCGCCGGGGCTGGCGCCGGTCTCGTCCGTGCGGGAGAGTCCGGGCTCGCTGTCGGTGCGGCGGGTGGAGCCCGGGGCAGCGGTGTCCGAGGCGGTGGTGTCGGCCTGTGCCGAGGCGCTGCGCCACGAGGGCTCGACGGGACTGATCGCGGCGGACGCGCGCGTCCCGGAGCTGGCGGCGGCCCTCGCCGCTGCGGGCCACGCGTACCTCTCCCCCGGCGAGGAGACGACGGCGCAGGCGCGGCTGACGCTGGTGCCGGCGTCGCTGGCGAAGGGCCTGGAGTACGACTACGTGGTGCTGGACGAACCGGCGGCGGTGGTGGAGGGCGAGCCGGACGAGCGGACGGGGCTGCGGCGGCTGTACGTGGCGCTGACCCGAGCGGTGTCGGGCCTCACCATCGTCCACCGGGACCCTCTCCCACCGGCCCTCGGGCAACCGGGGCTCCACCCGGGGCCCGGACGCCCTTCGGGCGTGTCCCCAGTCGCCGGAGGGGCTTGAGCGGGCCGCACTGGATGTGTGCCGCGCGGCAGCTCCCAGCCCGTCCGGCGCACGGTCCGGACGGGGCGTTCCGCTACCCACGGGGCGCGTAGCCCGTCCTCGGGGGCCGGTCCCGCCCGCCCCGTGCCTCACGGCGTGTTCGGGGCACGCGTAGAGCGTCGTTCCGGAGCCGCTGTTGCTCTGGAACCCGGCATCGGGGAATGCAGGGTTGTCCGTAGGTGGCTGTCCACGTACACCAGTCGCTTGCACCACGTTGCCGGGCACCGAAGCGTGACGGTGCGGCCTGACCACTCGTGGCGAAATACCCGGTGCGCGTACCCCAGGTCATGAAGGCCGGGGTGATCGGAACTGCTCTGCCCATCTGCGGGGGTCTCGAAGTCTCGTCTGCCGTAGTGAGAGCCCCGCCCACGCACCACGGGGGCAGCGCACGGACGGGGCCTCATGAGAACCGGCGTTCGCGTAGTCGATGCGTCTCTGGCGAAGCGAGGGGGCGGCAAACCAGGGCACTCCCGTGCCGGAACCGCAACTCCCCGCCGATTGTGACGTTAGGTGTTACATCGGCGTCTCCGCGGCGCCAGAACTCCCTCCTTCTCCTTTTTGAAAGGCTCATCGCATGAACGCCAAGAAGGTGCTCGCCGGCTCTCTGCTCACGCTTGCCGCCACCGGCTTCACCGCCTCCCCGGCGATCGCCCACGACGAGCCGTCGTACGAGTCGAACATCAACATCATCGACGACGTCTGCCCGACCATCCAGGACATCGACGCCCTCATCACCATCGAGGTGCTCGACGAGGCCCGCGCCAACCAGTGCCACGACATGAAGCACTCCGCCGTCGTCGACAACTCCGACGCCCCCGCACTGCCCGTCCTCGGCAGCGTCCGCTGAAACTCTGAGCCACAGCACCCGGTCCTGAAGCTCTTCCGCAGAGAACCCCGGGTCTCGTGAACACCTTTCACGAGACCCGGGGTTCTCTGCCGTCCGGGCGGAAAGCCGGTCGACAGCGGCGCGGGCAGGGGAACAGCTCCGCGCACCACCACCCCGCACCCCGCGCCCGCCCCCCACTACGCGTCCAGCGTCCTCCGCCATGTCCGAACCGCCTCCGCCGACACCGGCTCCGCCCAGCCCCCCGGCCGCGCCGCCCCGCCGATGTGGAAGGCGTCGATGCCCGCCGCCCGAAGCTCCGGCAGGTGGTCGAGGCGCAGGCCGCCCCCGACCAGGATCTGCGGCTCGTACCCCGGGGTGCCGCGCCTCGCCGCCTCCGCCACGAGCACCGGCAGGCCCGCGTCGACGCCCTCCACCGCACCGGCGGTCAGGTACGCGTCCAGGCCGGGCAGCTCCGCGAGCCGCTTGCGCAGCGCGTCGCGGTCCGCCGCGCGGTCGATCGCCCGGTGGAACGTCCACCGGCATCCCTCGATCTCCGCCACGACCCGCTCGACCGTGACCAGGTCCGGATTCCCGTCCGCGTCGAGGAAGCCCAGTACGAACTCGTCGGCCCCCTCCGCGCGCATCCCCAGCGCCGCCCGCACCAGCGCGTCGACGTCCCCCGCGGCGAATCCGTCCGTCAGCCGCAGCATCACGCGCAGCGGGATGTCCACCGCCGCGCGGACACGTCCGAAGGTCTCGCGGGACGGGGTCAGGCCGTCCGCCGCCATGTCGGTGACCAGCTCCAGCCGGTCCGCCCCTCCGGACTGGGCGGCGATCGCGTCCTGCGCGTCGAGGGCGATCACCTCCAGGACTGCACGGTTGCTCATGGGACCCCATTCCTCGGGAAAACAACGACTACAGGTCTAGTCCAATGTCCACCCTAGAGCCCGCGCCCCGCCGACGCATCAACGCACGCCGGTGAAGACCGCAGAGACATCGCGGGGACACGGCGGGAACGGACCGGGCCCCCTCCTGAACCGGCACACCCGACGGCAGAATGAAGGGCATGAACGCCACGGCCGCCACCCCCGCCGACGACCGGCATCCCGCGTACGACGACCTGATCCGCCGCTGGCTGGACACCGTCCCCACCGGAGGCGGAGGCGACGACGGAGGCGGAGGTGAAGGCCGAGGCGGAGGTGAAGGCCGAGGCGGAGGCGACGACGGCCGGGCCGCCGACCCCCGTCCGTACGCCGAGAACCTCCTCGCCCGCTGGTCCGAACCGCAGCGGCGCTACCACTCCATCGACCACCTGGTCGCGGTCCTGGACCACCTCGACGTACTCGCCCCCCACGCCGACGACCCGGCCGCCGTCCGCCTCGCCGCCTGGTTCCACGACGCGGTCTACCGCCCCGACCGCTCCGAGAACGAGGAGCGCAGCGCCGTACTCGCCGAGCGCGCCCTGTCCGAGCTGGGGCTCGACGGCACCCGTACGGCCGAGGTCGCCCGCCTGGTGCGGCTCACCGCCGGCCACGACCCCGCCCCGGGCGACACCAACGGCGAGGCCCTGTGCGACGCGGACCTGGCGATCCTGGCCGCGCCCCCGGCGTCGTACGCCGCCTACGCCGCGGCGGTGCGCGAGGAGTACGGCTTCGTCCCCGACGACGCGTTCCGCGAGGGCCGCGCGGCGGTACTGCGACAGCTCCTGGAGCTGCCCACGCTGTTCCGTACGCCGCACGGGCGGGCCGAGTGGGAGGCGCGGGCGCGGCAGAACCTGACGACGGAGCTGGACCTGCTCACCGTCTGACCCGCAGCACCCGGCCCGGAACACCCGGCCCGCAGCACCCGCCCCGGAGCACCCGGCCCGGAACTCCGCCGGAACCACCGGCGGGAATGCGAGCGCCGTCAGTGGTGTTTTCAACTGCCATGCCTGTCTCCGCCGATCACCGCACCCGCATGCCCCTGGCCGTGTACATACTCGGAATGGCGGTCTTCGCCCTCGGAACGAGCGAGTTCATGCTCTCCGGGCTGCTGCCGCCGATCGCCGACGACATGGGCGTGTCCATCCCCCAGGCCGGTCTGCTGATCTCGGCCTTCGCCATCGGCATGGTGGTCGGCGCCCCCCTGCTGGCCGTGGCCACGCTGCGCCTCCCCCGCCGTACGACCCTGATCACCCTGATCACGGTCTTCGGCCTCGGGCAGGTCGCCGGCGCGCTGGCCCCGACGTACGAGCTGCTCTTCGTCTCGCGCGTCGTGAGCGCCTTCGCCTGCGCCGGGTTCTGGGCGGTGGGGGCGGCGGTCGCCATCGCCATGGTGCCGGTGAACCACCGGGCGCGGGCGATGGCCGTCATGATCGGCGGCCTGAGCATCGCGAACGTGCTCGGCGTGCCCGCCGGCGCGTTCCTCGGCGAGCACTTCGGGTGGCGGTCGGCGTTCTGGGCGGTGGGCGCCGCCTCGGCCGTCGCGCTGGTGGGTGTCGTGACGCTGATCCCGCGCATCCCGCTGCCCGCCCAGAAGCCGCAGCTCAGGCGGGAGCTGGCGATCTACCGCGACGGCCAGGTCTGGCTCGCGATCACCATCACGGCGCTCGCGGCGGGCGGTGTCTTCTGTGCCTTCAGCTACCTCGCGCCGCTGCTGACGGACGTGGCGGGCCTCGACGCGGGCTGGGTGCCGACGGTCCTGGCGCTGTTCGGGATCGGCGCGCTGGTGGGTACGACCATCGGCGGCCGGGTCGCCGACGCACACCTCTTCGGCGTACTGATCAGCGGTGTCGCGGCCTCGACGGTCTTCCTGGCCGTGCTGGCCCTCTTCGCCTCGACCGCGGTGGTGGCCGTGGCGCTGTCGTTCCTGCTCGGCCTCTCCGCGTTCTACACGGCGCCCGCCCTCAACGCCCGGATGTTCAACGTCGCCGGCGCGGCCCCCACCCTGGCGGGCGCGACCACGACGGCCGCGTTCAACCTGGGCAACACGGGCGGCCCCTGGCTCGGCGGCACGGTGATCGACGCGGGCTTCGGCTTCTCCTCGACGGCGTGGGCGGGCGCGGCGATGACGGTACTGGCCCTGGTGGCGGTGGCGTTCTCGCTGCGGCTCCAGCGCGCGGGCGGCTCACGCCTGATCGCGGGTTCGGCGCCCGAGGCCGCGCGGCACACCAGCGGCGGCGATTCCAGCCCGTTGGCGGACCCCCGGACGAAGTCCGGGGGAGTGTGAGGACCGGGGTCCGGGGCAGCGTCCCTCACGCGGCGGAGCCGCGAAGTGTCACAGCGGGAAGGGCGGGTCGGGGAAGGCCCGTCACTCCCGCCCCGCCCGTCACTCCGGCGCCGGCCACCCCGCCCGTCACTCCCGCCCCGCCCGTCACTCCGGCGCCGGCCGTCCCTTCGGCCGCCGCAGCCCCGCCGCGGTGAGCCGGCGTACCAACTCCTTCGAGCCGACCTCCACCGCCCCCGCCGCCACCGCGTCCGCGTACCGCACGTCCGGCACGTCGTAGTGATCGCGGTCGAACGCCCGCGCCGGGCACCCGACGGCGGCCGCGAACGCGTGCAGTTCCTCGTACGAGACGTCGCTCACCAGGTGCGACCACATACGGCCGTGCCCCGGCCAGGTCGGCGGGTCGATGTACACCGTCATGTCAGGCTGCCGACCGGCGCCACGATCACGGCCGCCTTCACGCACACCCAGTGCGGGTCGGCCCCCAGCTCCGGCTCGACCTCCAGGGCGTGCGGTTCCCCGTCCGCGCAGACCGGGCAGAGCGGCCAGCGGCCGTACCGCTCCAGAAGCGCGTCCTGCACGTCCTGAGCTATCAGGCCCGTGACGTACGCCGTGCCCTCGGGCCACTGCTCCACCCACCACCGGCGTTGCGCGACCGCGTCCTCGACCATCGACACGACATCCGCCTGGGCCACGTCACGGGCCGTGAGGTCGGCCATGACCAGGGCGCGGGCGATGTGCAGGGCCTGTTCGAGCGGGGACGCGACGGGTTCCATGAGGCCATTGTCCCGCGCCCCGCACAGGGCGGACGCGGGGTTGACGACCCACCGGACCGAAAATATCTTTCAAGAGTGACCAATGAAGTGAAGGAAATTTTCACCGGTGCCGTCCCAGCCGCCGGCACCGGCAGCAAGAGCAGCGGCTCCGCCCCGCCCGCCCCCGCCGCCCTGGCCGCCAAGGTACGGACCCTCGCCCCGTCCATGACCCGCTCCATGCAGCGCGTCGCCGAGGCCGTCGCGGCCGACCCGGCCGGCTGCTCCGCCCTCACGGTCACCGGTCTCGCCGAGCTCACCGGCACCAGCGAGGCCACCGTCGTCCGTACCGCACGCCTCCTCGGCTACCCCGGCTACCGCGACCTGCGCCTCGCGCTGGCCGGGCTCGCGGCGCAGCAGCAGTCGGGCCGGGCGCCCGCCGTGACCGCCGACATCGCCGTCGACGACCCGATCGCGGACGTCGTCACCAAGCTGGCGTACGACGAGCAGCAGACCCTCGCCGACACCGCCGCCGGCCTGGACACCGTCCAGCTCGGCGCCGCCGTCGCCGCCCTCGCCGGGGCCCGCCGCGTCGACATCTACGGCGTCGGCGCCTCCTCCCTCGTCGGCATGGACCTGGCCCAGAAGCTGCTGCGCATCGGCCTCATCGCGCACGCGCACACCGACCCGCACCTCGCCGTCACCAACGCCGTGCAGCTGCGTTCCGGCGACGTGGCCGTGGCCATCACGCACTCGGGGTCGACCGGTGACGTCATAGAACCGCTCCGCGTCGCCTTCGACCGAGGGGCGACGACGGTCGCGATCACCGGCCGCCCGGACGGGCCCGTGTCGCAGTACGCCGACCACGTCCTCACCACCTCGACCGCCCGCGAGAGCGAACTGCGCCCGGCCGCCATGTCCAGCCGTACGAGCCAACTCCTCGTCGTGGACTGCCTGTTCATAGGCGTGGCGCAGCGTACGTACGACACGGCCGCCCCCGCCCTCGCCGCCTCCTACGAAGCCCTCGCGCACCGCCACACCCCGCGCGGCAACCACCGTTAGCAGCCCGTACGACGGGAAGACCAGAAAGAGCCGCACTCTTCATGACCTCCACCAGCACGAACGCGAACTCCGGCACGGACACGAACTCCGGCACGGACACGGACTCCGGCACGGACACGGACTCCCGCACCTACGGCGAACTGCGCGCCCAGCTCGCCACCCTCACCACCGAGGCGTTCCGCCCCGAGCTCGCCGACATCGACCGCCTCCCGACGGCCGAGATCGCCCGCATCATGAACGGCGAGGACCGCACCGTCCCCGAGGCCGTCGCCGTCCAGCTCCCCCGGATCGCCGCCGCCATCGACGCCACCGCCGAGCGCATGGCCCGCGGCGGCCGCCTGGTCTACGCGGGCGCCGGCACGGCCGGACGGCTCGGCGTGCTGGACGCGAGCGAGTGCCCGCCCACCTTCAACACCGACCCGTCCGAGGTCGTCGGCCTGATCGCGGGCGGCCCGACCGCCATGGTCAAGGCCGTCGAGGGCGCGGAGGACTCCGGGGAACTGGCGGCGGCGGACCTGGACGCCCTCGCCCTCACCCCGGACGACACCGTCGTCGGCGTCTCGGCCTCCGGCCGCACCCCCTACGCCATCGGCGCCGTCGAGCACGCCCGCGCCAGGGGCGCCCTCACCATCGGCCTGTCCTGCAACGCGGACAGCGCGCTCGCGGCCGCCGCCGAGCACGGCCTGGAGGTCGTCGTGGGCCCCGAGCTCCTCACCGGCTCCACCCGCCTCAAGGCGGGCACGGCCCAGAAGCTCGTCCTCAACATGATCTCGACCATCACGATGATCCGGCTCGGCAAGACGTACGGAAACCTCATGGTCGACGTCCGCGCCTCCAACGAGAAGCTGCGCGCCCGCTCCCGCCGCATCGTCGCCCTGGCGACGGGTGCGCAGGACGCGGAGATCGAGGCCGCGCTCGCCGCCACCGACGGCGAGGTCAAGAACGCCATCCTCGTACTCCTCGCAGGGACCGACGGCCCCACGGCCACAGCTCTGCTCAAGGAAGCGCAGGGCCACTTGCGCGCCGCGCTCCAGGCGGCCCGTACCACCTGAACCACCCGCACCTCCTCCCCCCTCCCGCACAGCAAGGCACCCGCACCATGACCGAACCCAAGAACCGCGCCACCGCCGCCGCGATCCTTCCGCTCGTCGGAGGCGCGGGGAACGTCACCTCCATCGCCCACTGCATGACCCGGCTCCGCCTGGGCCTGCGTGACCGCTCCCTCGTCCGGGACGAGGAGCTGAAGGCCCTGCCCGCCGTCATGGGCGTGGTCGAGGACGACACGTACCAGATCGTGCTCGGACCGGGCACGGTCGCCCGGGTCACCCCGGAGTTCGAGGCCCTGGTGGCGGAGGAACGGGCAGCCGCCCCCGCCCCCACGACCTCCACACCCCCCACCCCCACGGCCGACGAACTGGCCGCACAGGGCGCCGCGCTCAAGGACCGGCAGAAGGCGAAGAACGCCACCCCCTTCAAGCTGTTCCTGCGCAGGATCGCGAACATCTTCGTCCCGCTGATCCCGGCCCTGATCGGCTGCGGCATCATCGCCGGCCTCAACGGCCTCCTCATCAACCTCGGCTGGCTCGCCGCCGTCACCCCCGCCCTCGCCGCCATCGCGACCGGCTTCATGGCCCTGATCGCGGTCTTCGTCGGCCTGAACACCGCGAAGGAGTTCGGCGGTACTCCGATCCTGGGCGGCGCGGTCGCCGCGATCATCGTCTTCCCGGGCGTCGCCCACGTGGACGCCTTCGGCCGGACGCTCTCACCGGGCCAGGGCGGCGTACTGGGTGCGCTCGGCGCGGCGGTCCTCGGGGTGTACGTCGAGAAATGGTGCCGCCGCTGGGTCCCGGAGTCCCTGGACGTCCTGGTCACCCCCACCCTGACCGTCCTGGTCTCCGGCCTCGTCACCGTCTTCGGCCTGATGTTCGTGGCCGGTGAGATCTCCACGGCCATCGGCGACTTCGCGGGTTGGCTGCTGGCCACCGGCGGCGTGGCCACCGGCTTCGTCCTCGGCGGTCTGTTCCTCCCCCTCGTGATGCTGGGCCTGCACCAGGCCCTCATCCCGATCCACGCCACCCTCATCGAGCAGCAGGGCTTCACCGTCCTCCTGCCGATCCTCGCCATGGCGGGCGCGGGTCAGGTCGGCGCGGCCGCCGCGGTCTACCTCCGCCTCCCCCGCAACACCTCGATCCGCCGCACCATCAAGTCCGCGATCGCGCCCGGTTTCCTGGGCGTGGGCGAGCCCCTGATCTACGGCGTCTCGCTCCCCCTGGGCCGCCCGTTCGTCACCGCATGCGTCGGCGGCGCCTTCGGCGGCGGCGTCGTGGGCCTGCTCAACCAGCTCGGCGACTCGGTGGGTTCCACGGCGATCGGCCCGTCCGGCTGGGCCCTGTTCCCCCTCCTGGACGGCAACAAGAGCCTGGCCACGATCGCCGCGATCTACGCCGCCGGGCTGGTCGCCGGTTACGTCGCGGGCTTCCTGGCCACGTACTACTTCGGCTTCACCCGGCAGATGCTGACCGACCTCAACGTCTCCACGGACGACCCCGCGACGCCCCCGGCAACCCCGGGCACCCCGACCCCACCGCAGGAACCGGTCCCGGCCGGCCTGCCCCACGACGGGGGACACCGGTCGCCGTAAGCACACAGCACGAAGCGGCGCAGGTCGCTCGGGCAGTCACTGCCCGAGCGACCT